>CACHXE010000009.1 GCA_902583785.1 uncultured Pelagibacteraceae bacterium
AATTTAACATATTCTTGAACAAAGCTTTTCTATGTTCGGATGTTTTGTTTAATTTTCTGTATCCTAATTTGTGTCTCATATAAAATTAGTAAGTGTTTTCTTCCAATTTTTTTGAAAGCTCAGCTATATTGTCTGGTGGCCAATTAGGAATTTCCATACCTAGGTATAATGACATGGAGCTTAAAACTTCTTTTATTTCGTTTAGAGACTTTCGTCCAAAATTTGGGGTTCTAAGCATTTCTGGTTCGGTTTTTTGCACAAGGTCACCAATATAAATTATATTGTCATTTTTTAAACAATTCATAGATCTGACAGAAAGTTCCAATTCCTCAACTCTTTTCAATAAATTTTTGTTAAATTCGGGCTCTGAAGAAGTAACTGGTTTTGGAACTTCTTTTGGATCTTCAAAATTGACAAACATTGATAACTGATCCTGAAAAATTCTTGCTGCAAAAGCTATAGCATCTTCTGCCGCTACTGTTCCGTTTGTTTCTACTTCCATTAATAATTTATCGTAGTCTAAAGCTGCTCCTGCTCTTGAATTATCAATTTTAAATGAAACTTTTTTTACTGGACTAAATAATGAGTCAATTGGTATCATTCCTAAAGGTGTATCCTCAGATTTATTTTTTTGAGCTAGGACATAACCTCTTCCATTATTAACTATTAATTCCATATGAAATTTAGTTTTTTCATCTAAATTACATATTGTTTGTTCTGGATTTAATATTTTTACATCTGAAACTAAAACAATATCTTTTGCTTTTACTTCCTTGGGACCTTCAGCATCTAAGACTAATTTCTTTGGGCCGTCGGCATTTAATTTTATAGCTAAATTTTTAACGTTTAAGACAATATCAGTAACATCTTCTCTTACTCCTTTAATAGATGAAAATTCATGCAAGACACCGTCGATTTGTATTGCTGTTACTGCGGCTCCTTGTATAGAAGAAAGTAAAATTCTTCTTAAAGAGTTTCCTAAAGTTTGACCAAATCCTTTTTCTAGTGGTTGTGCAATTACTTTTGCTACAGACTTATCTTGGTTGCTTTCAATTTCAAGCTTACTTGGTTTTGTTAATGATTTCCAATTTTTGTCGAAAATATTTGTGTTTTCCATTATACTCTCCTTTTTTTTGGTGGTCTTGTTCCGTTATGCGGCATTGGAGTTGTGTCTTTAATTGAAATTATTTTAAATCCCCTTGATTGCAATGCTCTTAAAGCTGTTTCTCTACCGGAGCCTGGGCCTTTTACCTGAACTGATAAAGTACGTAATCCCATATCATAAGCTTTACTGCCAGCATCATCTGCAGCCACTTGAGCTGCATAAGGCGTTGATTTTCTAGACCCCTTGAAACCTTTGGAACCTGCTGAAGACCAAGAAACAACATTTCCATTCTCATCGGCTATTGAAATTATTGTGTTATTGAATGTTGAGTTCACAAATGCAATCCCAGACGATATATTTTTCTTCTCTTTGTTTTTTTTCTTAAACTTTGGTTTTGAAACTTTTGTATCAACAATCTTATCTGTTTTTTTTTCAACTTTTTTTTCTTTATCTATTTTTTTGTTCATTTACTTTTTAAGCGGAGTAAGTTTTTTTCCTGCAATTGCAATAGCTTTACCTTTTCTTGTACGAGCATTGCAGTGTGTTCTTTGTCCTCTAACTGGTAACTTTTTTTTATGACGAGACCCTCTGTAGGTTGCTAAATCAACTAGTCTTTTTATATTCATAGAAACTTCACGCCTCAAATCTCCCTCGACTTTGTAGTTTTGGTCAATATATTCTCTTATCTTTAGCACTTCATCTTCACTTAAGTTGTTAACTCTTTTGTTTGGTGAAATGTTTAATTTTTCACATATCAATTTAGAGTTAAAATCTCCAATGCCGTGTATATAAGTCAGAGCAATATGAACAACTTTGTCTTGCGGAATATTTACGCCTGCGATCCTAGCCATAGTTTGAATTTTTCAAATTAGTATTTATATGTTCATATTCCTTAAAGTCAACCCTTGATAGCGTCAATTAACACGCTAATTTCACTATTAATTTCAGATATTCCTGCCTCACCATTTACAACTTTGACTAAATTCGATTGCTTATAATAATCTATAACTGGTTCAGATGATTTTTCATAAGTTTTATATCTTTTGATAGCTATTTCTTCGTTGTCATCAGCTCTTTTTTCCTGCATTTGTCTTTCCAAAATTCTTTTTTTTACTGTTTCTAAACTAACTGATAATTTTAATACAACATCTATTTTTTGTTTATACTTATTCAATATATTATCTAAATTTTTTGCTTGGATTAAAGTTCTTGGGTATCCATCAAAAATAATTTTATTTTTATAAGAATCATTTGAAACAAATTTCTCTATCAAATCACCAACTATTTTGTCTGAAACTAGTTCGCCGGAATTAATTATTGTTGAAATTTCAGATCCTAATGGCGTTTTATTTTTAATTTCGTTACGTAGAAGATCGCCAGTGGATAATTGATATAGTTTGAATTTATTAACTATAAATTTGGATTGAGTTCCTTTGCCTGCGCCAGGTGGCCCAAAAATAACTATATTCATAATTTATTTACTAAATTTTGCTTTTTTGATTAACGACTCATATTGAGAGCTCATCAATCTTGTCTGTACTTGTGTAACAGTATCCATTGCTACAACGACAACAATCAAAACAGAAGTGCCGCCTAAATAAAAAGGGATTGGATATTTTGCAATTAAAAATTCAGGCATCAAACAAACTAATGTCAAATAACATGCGCCTATAGTTGTAAGTTTAACAAGAATACTTTCGATGTATTCAGCTGTTCTTTCGCCAGGTCTAATTCCAGGAACATAACCTCCATATTTTCTCAAATTTTCTGCAGTTTCTTTTGGATTGAAAACGATTGATGTATAAAAAAAACAAAAAAATATAATTCCAGAAGCATATAATAACATATACAAAGGTTTTCCTTGAGAAAACCACGAAGAAATATTTATAAAAAAATCTGAGTCAGAAAAACCAAAGTTTGAAAAAGTTATAGGCAACAATAACAAAGCGGATGCAAAAATTGCTGGGATTACACCAGCAGTATTAATCTTTAAAGGTAGATGTGAAGATTGTCCACCATAAACTTTATTTCCCATTTGTTTTTTGGGATAGTTGATAAGAATTTTTCTCATTGCTCTTTCCATAAAAACAATAAACATTACAGTAACTATTATAAGAATAAAAATTCCTACAATCATTGTTGCAGATAGTGCGCCAGTTCTACCAAGTTCAAATGTAGAGGCAAGTGCTCTTGGGATTTCGGCTACTATCCCTGAAAATATAATTAATGATATCCCATTACCAATTCCTCTTGACGTAATTTGTTCACCTAACCACATCAAAAAAGTAGTTCCAGCAACTAAAGTGATTACAGTCATTAACTTAAAATTTATTCCAGGATCTAAAACAAGATTACCAGCGTTTTCTAATCCTACTGAAACTCCATATCCCTGAAGAGCTGCTATACCTACAGTTCCATATCTAGTTATCTGTGTAATCTTTTTTCTTCCTAATTCACCTTGTTCTTTTAAATTTTTAAAATAATCTGATACACCAGTAAGTAACTGTACAATTATAGATGCAGAGATATATGGCATAATCCCTAAAGCAAAAATTGCCATCCTTTGTACTGCACCGCCTGAAAATACATTGAACATACCAAGTAAACCTTGCTGACTGGATGACATCATTTCCTGTAAGGCAATAGGGTCGATTCCAGCGAGTGGGACATATGTTCCTAACCTGTAAACACATAAAATTAGTATTGTAAAAACAATTCTATTTCTTAAATCAGATGAATGAGATAAATTTTTTTGATTTATATCTTCGTTAGCCATTTAATTTTACTTTTTCTTTTGAGACATCTATTGATCCACCAGCTTTTTCAATTTTAGAACGAGCAGATTTGGATATAAAGTCTGTCTTTATTTTTATTTTTTCTTTAATATCACCTTTGCCAAGAATTTTTAGTTTATTATACTTTTTGCCAATTATTTTTTTTTCAATCAGGTTTTTTATATTAATTTCATCTTGTGGTTTAATTCTTTTATTTTTAATAAAAATTTCAATGTCGGATAAGTTAATAATAGCCGTATTTCTTCTTTTTATTTTCTTAAATCCCCTTTTCGGCAATCTTCTATATAGTGGCATTTGTCCACCTTCAAAACTTTTTATTGCAACTCCCGATCTAGATTTTTGACCTTTTACACCTCTACCTGAAGTCTTTCCTTTGCCTGAGCCAATACCCCTGCCAACTCGTAACTTAGAATAGTTTGTTTTTATCAATTCATTTAATTTCATTATTAGTTCTCTCTTTGTTTAATAATTTCAGATATTTTTTTACCTCTTATTGCTGATAAATATTTCGGGGAACTTTGGCTTCTTAAACCCTGCAAAAGTGCTTTCAAAACATTGTGTGGATTTGCAGATCCAAGTGATTTTGCAACCACGTCCTGAATACCTAGAGCTTCACATACTGCTCTCATAGCGCCACCAGCTATTATTCCTGTACCTGTTGGTGCAGCTCTCATAAGAATTTTTCCAGATCCACTTTTTGAATATATATCATGGTGCAATGTTCTTCCGTCTTTCAATGGAATTTGGAACATGTTTCTTTTTGCTAATTCACTAGCTTTTTTTATTGCGTCTGGGACTTGTTTCGATTTGCCTTTGCCTATCCCAATTGATCCTTTTTGATTGCCAACAACAACTAGGGCTGCAAAACCAAACCTTCTACCCCCCTTGACAACTTTAGTAATTCTATTAATCGCAACAAGTTTTTCTATAAATTCACTGTCTCTCATTAAAAACTCAATCCATTCTTTCTTAGAGACTCGGCTAAAGCCTTAACTCTTCCGTGATATTTGTAGCCTCCTCTATCAAAATAAACTTTGTTAATTTTTTTTTCAACTGCCCTCTTAGCAAGAATTTCGCCTATTGCTATTGATAGATCGGTTTTGTTTTTTTTTATTTTTTTCATTTCTTTTTCATTTGAGGATGCAGAAACAATAGTTTTATTAATTCTGTCATCTATAATTTGAGCTGAAATATTTTTTAATGACTTAGTAACTGTTATTCTAAATCTATCGACATTGATTCTTTTCAGTTTTGATCGGTTTCTATCAATACGTTTTTTTGCTGAAGTTAAATTTTTCATGATTATTTCTTTTTTCCTTCCTTCCTTAAAACGTATTGGTTTTTTTCTTTAATACCTTTGCCTTTGTAAGGCTCAACAGGTTTAATTGCTTTTATTTCAGAGGCTGTTTTTGAAACCAACTCTTTGTCTGTCCCGGTAATATTAATTTTTGTTTGTTTATCAACTTTTATATTTATCCCTTCGGGAACTTTATATTTTATCTCGTGGCTAAAACCTAGGCTTAAAACTAATTCTTTGCCTTTTAAATTTGCTCTAAAACCAACACCATTTAATTCTAGATTTTTTTCATGTCCTTGGCTTACCCCTATAACCGCATTATTTACAAGACTTCTATAAGTTCCCCATAAAACAGATATGTTTTTCATTTTTTTATTAGGCATAAATTGAAATTCTTTTTTGTCATTTACATTTGGGGAAAATAATTTTTCATTAAACTTGATGTTTTTTGATCCTTTTGGCCCAGATATCATTAAATTACCACTCTCAATTTTTATATTTGAGTCTTTTGGTAATACAATTATTTTTTTTCCTAATTTAGACATTAAAATACCCTGCAAATAATTTCGCCACCTAAATTATTTTTTATTGCTTCGCTATCTGACATTACTCCTTTGCTAGTTGACAAAATTGCAAGACCTAAACCATTGTGGACTCTCGGAATACTATCAGCCCTAGAGTAAACCCTTCTTCCGGGTTTTGAAATTCTCTTAATTTCTCTAATTACCGGACGTCCTTCGTAATACTTTAGATCAACTTTAATTAATTTTTTATTTTCATCTGATTTATCTGTTTTGAAATCAATAATGTAACCTTCCTTTTTTAAGACCTCTAAAATTTTTAATCTAAAATTTGAATAAGGTATATTTATTTTATCCAACGATCTCATTTGACCATTCCTTATTCTAGTTAACATATCTCCGATTGGATCAACAAAAGTCATATTTTTCCTTTACCAGCTTGATTTGGTCATACCAGGAATTTTACCTGATGAGCCCATCCTTCTTAATGCTATTCTTGATATTCTCAATTTTCTATAAACTCCATGTGGTCTTCCAGTAATCTCACACCTATTCCTAATTCTAGTTTTAGAAGAATTTTTTGGAAGTTTGGCCAGCTTTAATTGTGCAGCAAATCTTTCATTAAGTGGTAGTTTTTTATTTGATACTATAGCTTTCAATTTTTTTCTTTTATTATCAAATCGTTTTGACATTTTTATTCTTTTTAAATTTCTTTGTATTGCGCTAGTTTTAGCCATTTTTATATCTCTTTCTTTTCTTCATTTTTAATTATTTTTTTGATTTTTTTCTTTTTTTTCTCTGTATCTTTTATTATTGGGAAATTAAATTCCTTAAGAAGAGTTACGGTTTTTTCTTTTGAGTTGCTAGTTGTTACTATTGTAACATCTATTCCTCTTATACGATCAACTTTATCGAAATTTATTTCAGGAAAAATAATATGTTCCTTAATTCCAAAACTAAAGTTACCGAATTTATCACAGCTACTATCTTTTAAACCTTTGAAATCCTTAATTCTAGGAAGTGCTATATTAACTAGCCTATCAACAAACTCGTACATTCTGTCATTTCTTAAAGTTACTTTTAAACCAGCATAACCTCCTTTTCTGGATTTGAAATTTGAAATAGATTTTTTAAATCTTGTTATTATTGGATGTTGGCCTGTAATTGCAGATATATCTTTAATGCATGTCTCAAGAATTTTTTTATCCAGAGCATCAATTCCTAAACCCATGTTTATAACAACTTTTTCTATTTTAGGAACAGCATGGGTATTTTTCAAACTCAACTTATTCATTAAGTTCTTTACAATTTCACTTTTATATTTTTCTCTTAATCTAGGTGTCATTTTTTCACTTTTTCTTTTGATTTAACATTTTCTAATTTTTGTAAGTTTGATAAATGTATAAATCCTTCTTTAGTAATTATTCCGCCCTTGTTTTCTTTTGTAGGCTTTTTGTGTTTTTTTAACATGTTTATTGCTTTAACTTTTGCTAGATCTCTAGATCTATCTATTTCAATAATTTCTCCACTCTTACCTTTGTCTTTTCCCACACAAACTTTTACCTTTTCTCCTTTTTTTAAAATCATATTTAAATTACCTCCGGGGCTAATGATATAATTTTTGTCTGGCCTTTTGATCTTAATTCTCTTGTGACAGGGCCAAATATTCTTGTTCCAATCGGTTCTCCTTTTTCATCTGTTAAAACAACGGAATTACTATCAAATTGGACTTTTGAACCATCTTTTCTAAAAATTTCTTTTTTAGTTCTCACTATAACAGCTTTATGAACTGATCCTTTTTTTACTTTTCCTCTTGGCAATGCATCTTTAACACTAACAACAATTAAATCTCCGATGCCCGCATATCTTCTTTTTGAACCACCAAGAACTTTAATACACTCCACTCTTTTGGCCCCTGTATTGTCAGCTACCTGTAGTTCTGTCTGCACTTGTATCATTTCTCAATTACCTGCCACGTTTTAAGTTTTGAAATCGGTTTACTCTCAACAATTTTTACTAGATCTCCTTCTTTAAATTTATTTTTTTCATCATGAGCATGATATTTTTTTGATCTTGAAATTATTTTGCCATAAAAAGGATGTTGAAATTTTCGCTTTACTTCAACTACAATTGTTTTATCTCCTTTGCTACTTACTACTTTTCCTTGCAAAACTCTCTTTGTCATTTTTTATTTCCTAAAATATTATTATATAATCTAGCTATATTTCTTTTAATTGTTGAGTACTCGGCAACATTCTCTAGTTGACCATTTAGTTTTTTAAATCTCATATTAAATAAATCTTTTTTTAATTTATCAATCTCTCTTGTTGATTGATCTTTTGTAAGTTTTTTTATATCTTTTTTTTTCATAACAATTATCTTTTTATAAATTTAGTTTTAATAGGTAACTTTGCAGAAGCTTTATATAGAGCTTCTTTTGCAACGTCTTCTGAAACTCCATCGACTTCAAATAATATTCTGCCGGGTTTTACTCTACATGCCCAATATTCTGGCGATCCTTTACCTTTTCCCATTCTAACTTCAGTAGGTTTTTTTGATATTGGTATATTAGGAAAAACTCTAGTCCAAACTTTTCCAGTTCTTTCCATATATCTAGTTAGTGCAACTCTTGCAGCCTCGATTTGTTTTCCTATAATTCTCTCTGGTTGAATTGCTTTCAAACCATATGTGCCGTAATTTAACGTGGTAACTCGGGATGCTTTTCCATGAATTCTACCTTTGTGTGCTTTTCTGTACTTACTTCTTGTTGGTTGTAGCATTTTTAACCCTTTCAATTTTTTCTTTTTCAATTTCTTTCAAAAATATTTCTCCTTTATAAATCCATACTTTAACTCCGATCATACCGTATGTAGTCAAAGCTTCTGCTTCCGCATAATCTAAATTTGCTCTCAAAGTATGTAATGGGATACTTCCTTCCCTTAACCACTCGCTTCTGGCTATGTCATTTCCTGCTAGTCTTCCGCTTACACAAACTTTTATTCCTTTTGCACCTAATCTCATTGTTCCTTGCATTGCTCTTTTCATGGCTCTTCTATAAGCAACTCTTTTTTCAAGTTGTTGAGCTATATTTTCTGCAACCAAATAAGCATTTAATTCAGGTTTTTTTATTTCTTTAATATTTACTGAAACTTCATCTTTTGTAATTTTTGAAATTTGTTTTTTAATTTTTTCAATATCAGAACCTTTCTTACCAATTACAAAACCGGGTCTAGAAGTATGAATCGATACAACGCATTTTTTTGATGATCTTTCTATCAATATTTCAGAAACACCTGCGTTTTTAATATTTTTTTTAATAAACTGTCTAATTTTGTAATCTTCAATCAAAAGTTTTCCATACTCTCCTTTTTTAGCAAACCAAAGAGAGTCCCACGATCTATTGATGCCTAATCTAAAACCTACTGGATGAACTTTTTGACCCATTATTTTTTAACCTCTTTTTTTTGTAAATTTTGTTTTTCCTCTAAAATTATAGTTATTCTGCTAAATGGTTTTTTAATTGCTGCTGCTCTACCTTTAGCTCTAGGCCTAAACCTTTTCATAACTATTGACTTACCTACATAAGCTTCTTTTACATAAAGATTATCAATATCGTATTGATAATTATTTTCTGCATTTGCTACTGCTGATTTAACTGTTTTTTTAATATCATCAGCAACTTTTTTTCTTGTGAATTCAAGATCTCTAATCGCTATATCTGCTTTCTTTCCTCTAATAAAATTTAATAACAAGTTTGCTTTTCTGGCACCAGATCTTACATTTTTATTAATGGCTTTAACTAAATTATTTTTTTGCATCATCTTTTCCTTTTGCTGGTGCTGATACTGGAGCTGCTTTAGTTTCTCCACCTGGGGCTGCTTTTGGTGCTGCTGTTGATACACCACCTTCAGCTGCAGCTTTTTTATCTGCTGGTGTATGTCCTGAAAATTTTCTTGTAGGCGAAAATTCACCTAATTTATGTCCAACCATTTCTTCTGAAATTGTTATTGGTATAAAATTTTTTCCATTATGAATTAAAAAGCTATGTCCAACAAATTCAGGTATGATAGTAGAATTTCTTGACCAAGTTTTTATTGGTTGTTTTTTCGTTTTATCCTTTAGTTTATCTACTTGTTTCAATAAACTTGGGTGTACAAATGGACCTTTCCACACTCCTCTTGTCATGCTTTATTCCTTTTTTTTCGTCTAGATATTATATATTGATCACTTCTTTTTGGTTTTCTAGTTTTAAGACCCTTGGCTGATTGACCCCATGGAGATACTGGATTTCTACCTCCTGATGTTTTTCCTTCACCACCACCATGCGGGTGATCAACAGGGTTTTTAGCAACACCTCGAACCATTGGTCTTCTGCCCTTCCACCTGTTTCTACCGGCTTTACCTATTTGAATATTTTTTTGATCTGCATTTGAAACTGAACCAATTGTACCCTTACAAGCTGCTCTGACTTTCCTTGTTTCACCTGAAGAAAGTTTTATTATTGCATGTTCATCATCAAAACCTGATAAGGTCACTGAAGAACCAGCTGATCTAGCTAATTTTCCACCATTTCCCTCTATTAATTCAACATTATGTATTAAAGTTCCAGGCGGTATATCTCTCAAAGGCATAGCGTTTCCAACTTTTATTTCTTTTGCCTTGCCAGAAACTATTGTGTCTCCTATTTTTAAATTTGCAGGGCAAATAATATAATTTTGGGTATTATCCTCATACTTTATAAGAGCAATATAAGATGTTCGGTTAGGATCATATTCAATCCTTTCAACTTTGCCCTTAATATCAATTTTGTTTCTAAAAAAATCAATAATTCTGTATCTTTTTTTGTGGCCTGATCCTCTAGATCTTGAAGTAACTCGGCCAAGATTATTTCTACCGCCAGATGATACTTTTCCTCTCGTTAAAGACTTGATTGGTGGTCCTTTCCAAATATCTTTTCTGTCAACAATAATAGTTGTTCTTGTTGATTTAGTGTAAGGTTTATAAGTTTTTAATCCCATTTTTAAACTCCTGTTGCGAGGTCAATGCTTTGACCTTTTTTTAAAGTTACAACAGCTTTTTTAAATCCTTTTTTAATACCTAATTTTCCTCTTACAATTTTTGTTTTGGGTTTCTTAATAATTGTATTTATTTTAATTACTTTTACTTTAAATATTTTTTCAATAGTGTTTTTTATAGATACTTTAGATGCATTCCCATGAACCTTGAATACTACCTTGTTTTGTTCAGATAATCCTGTGGCTTTTTCAGTAATTACCGGATACTTGATTGAGTCTAAGTAATTAATCTTTTTCATTTGTAAGTCTTTCTTGGATTTTTTTTATAGAACTTGTGGTAAACAAAACATTTTTGAATTTAATTAAGTCATATACGTTTGCCCCTTGATCATTAATTAATTTGACATCAGGAATGTTCCGAACGGATTTAAAAATATTTTTTTCTGTTTCTTTATCTGAAACAATTAAAACATTATTTAATTTGTTTTTAGTCAAAAAATTATTAAATGTTTTTGTTTTCTCAATTTTCTTTTTAACATCATCAAATATATAAAGTTCTTTATTGAAATTCTTTTTAGATATAGTCTGTGCTAAAGCTAGTTTTCTAATTTTTTTATTTATAGACTTTGTTTTATAATTATCACCTTTTGGACCATGAGCTATACCGCCACCTACAAAAATTGGTGCTTTCCTGCTTGAATGCCTAGCACCGCCTGTTCCTTTTTGAGCATAAATCTTTCTAGTTGATCCAATCACCTCATTTCTTTGTTTTGTTTTAGCAATTCTTTTTTTAGAACGATTTAATTGCCAATCTACAACATACTTTAAAAGTCTATTATTTACTTTTAACCCTATCAAATTCTCGGATAATTTAAGACTTTGTGATTTAACCGATCCATCAATTGTTAAAACTTTTATACTCATAATTTATTTCTTTTTTGGCTGCTCCTTTGCAGCATCTTTTTTAACATCTGGTTTTTTCTGCTCTGCTTTTTTGTCAGAAGGTTTAGTTTCTTTTTTTGTAACTTGTTTAGTTTCTTGAGCAAACTTTTCTATAGATGTTTTTCTATTTATAGATTTTATCGATTTTCTTAAAAAAACAAGTGAATTTTTTGATCCAGGTATTGACCCTTTAATATAAAGCAAACTGTTTTCGGTATCTGATTTAATTACTTCAAGATTTAAAATTGTTCTATATTTAGCACCCATATGACCAGCCATTTTTTTTCCTTTAAATACTTTTCCGGGATCTTGTCTCTGGCCAGTTGATCCGTGAGATCTATGTGATACCGACACACCATGTGTTGCTCTCAAACCTGAAAAGTTCCATCTTTTCATAGGGCCGGCAAAACCTTTTCCTATTGTTTGTGATCTTACATCAATAAATTTTGTATCTTTAAATGTCTCAAGACCTATTTCGCTGCCAGTTTTATATTCCTCGGGTTTTTCTACTCTAAATTCCTTAATTATTTTTCTTGGTTCTGTACTTTTTTTTGAAAAAAACCCTTTCATCTGATTTGTTAATTTTGAACTTTTTTGCTTTACAAAACCTAATTTAATTGCTGAGTAACCATTTTTTTCTTTAGTATATACATCTATTATCCTGCCCTTTTCAATTTTGACTACTGTTACAGGCACAGAAATACCCGAGTCAAAAAACTCTCTTGTCATACCGATTTTTTTTCCTACTAAACCTAAACTCATAATTATATTTTTATTTCTATGTTAACTCCTGATGCTAAATCTAATTTCATTAAAGCCTCGACGGTTTGTGGTGTTGGTTCAACAATATCAATTAATCTTTTGTGAGTTCTTGTCTCAAACTGTTCCCTGCTCTTTTTATCAATGTGTGGTGAACGTAAAACAGTAAACTTTTCTATCTTTGTCGGTAAAGGAATTGGTCCCTTTACCTGTGCACCAGTTCTTTTTGCTGTATTAACAATTTCCTGTGTAGATATATCTAGGATTTTATTATCGTAAGCTTTTAAATGTATTCTAATATTTTGTTTATCCATATTTATGCCAATTTTTTTGTAACTTCGTCTTGTACATTTTGTGGAACTTTAGCGTAATGATCAAAAAACATCGAATATTGAGCACGACCTTGAGACATTGATCTGAGATTATTAATATAACCAAACATATTTGCCAATGGGACCATTGCACTTATAACTGTTGCGTTTCCTCTTTTGTCTGTTGTAGATACTTGGCCTCTTCTACTATTCAAATCTCCTATAACATCGCCCATATAATCTTCAGGTGTTATTACTTCTACTCTCATAACTGGTTCCAAAAGTTTTAAACCTGCTTTAGTACATGCTTCTTTAAAACAAAATCTTGAAGCTATTTCGAAAGCTAAAACACTAGAGTCAACATCGTGATGTAGTCCATCTACTATTGTTACTTTGTAATCAATCATAGGAAATCCTGCTAGAATGCCGTTGTCAGCTACACTAACAACCCCTTTTTCAACGCCTGGAATAAATTCTTTGGGAATTGCTCCGCCCTTAATTTTGTTTTCAACTTCTCTTCCTTTGCCTGGTTCCAAGGGCTCAACGGTGAGTTCTACTTTTGCAAACTGTCCTGCTCCACCACTTTGTTTCTTATGAATATAAACATTAGAAACTGATCTAAGAATTGTTTCTCTATAAGCAACTTGTGGAGCACCTATGTTAGCTTCAACTTTGAACTCTCTTTTCATTCTATCAACAATGATATCTAAGTGTAGCTCCCCCATGCCTTTTATGATAGTTTGTCCAGACTCCTCATCTGAAGTAACTCTAAAAGAAGGATCTTCTTTTGCTAATCTACCTAATGCTTCGCCCATTTTTTCTTGATCACCTTTTGTTTTTGGTTCAACTGCAATCTCGATAACTGGGTCTGGGAATTCCATAGGCTCTAAAACAACTGGATTTTCTTCATCAGATAAAGTGTGACCGGTTATTGTGTATTTAAGACCTGCTAAAGCAACAATATCTCCCGTGTTTGCCTCTTTTACGTCTTCTCTACTATTGGCGTGCATTAACAACATTCTACCAACTCTTTCTTCTTTATCTTTTGATGTATTATAAATTCCAGTTCCAGACTTTAAAGTTCCAGAATAAATTCTAATAAATGTTAAAGATCCAACAAAGGGATCGTTTGCCACCTTAAAAGCTAAAGCAGAGAAAGGTTCTTTATCATCAAATTTTCTCTCAACTTCATCTTTTGAATTTGGTTTTGTTCCTTTTATTGAGTTTAAATCTCTAGGACTTGGTAAAAAATCTACGACTGCATCAAGTAAAGGTTGAACGCCCTTATTTTTGAAGGCTGATCCTGTTAAAACCGGAACAAAATCAAACTTTAAACATCCTTTTCTAATACATGATACAATATCTTTCTCTGAAATTTCTTTTCCATTTAAATAATCATCCATCAATTTTTCATCTTGTTCTACTGCTGTTTCTATCAATTCTTTTCTGTATTTGTTTGCTTGTTCTTTTAAATCAGCAGGTATATCTGTGTATTCGAATTCAGCTCCAAGTTTTTCATCTTTCCAAAGAACTGCTTTCATCTTAATTAAGTCAACTATACCTTTAAGTGAAGCTTCCATGCCGACTGGAATTTGCATGACAAGAGGTTTTGCTCCGAGCCTATCTTTAATCATTTCTACGCAATTAAAGAAATCAGCCCCAGTCCTGTCTAATTTATTTACAAAACAAATTCTTGGTACTTTATATTTGTCCGCCTGTCTCCAAACAGTTTCTGATTGCGGTTCGACACCAGCTACACCATCAAAAACTGCTACGGCGCCATCAAGTACTTTTAAAGATCTTTCTACCTCAATTGTAAAATCTACGTGTCCAGGTGTATCAATGATGTTAATTCTATGTTCCCTCCAAAAACAAGTCGTGGCCGCAGATGTTATTGTAATTCCTCTTTCTTGTTCTTGTTCCATCCAATCCATAGTTGCGGCGCCATCATGTACTTCACCAATTTTATGACTTTTACCTGTATAATATAAAATTCTTTCAGTGGTAGTTGTTTTCCCTGCATCGATATGAGCCATGATCCCGATGTTTCTATATTTTTCTAATGTATGTGATCTAGGCATTTTATTACCACCTAAAATGTGCAAAAGCTTTATTCGACTCTGCCATTTTATGTGTGTCCTCTCTTTTTTTAACAGCTGAACCCTTATTTTGTGAAGCATCCATTAATTCAAAAAATAATTTGTCTGCCATAGTTTTGTTTTTTCTTTTTCTTGATGCATCAAGAATCCATCTTAATGCTAAAGCCTGAGATCTGTTCGATTTTACTTCGACTGGCACTTGATAAGTAGCACCTCCAACCCTTCTTGATCTAACTTCTAAGTTTGGTCTTACATTGCTTATTGCCGTATTAAATACCTTAATTGGATCCTGATTTTTTGACTTCATCTTATCTAATGCGGAGTATAAAATCTTTTCAGCAGTTGATCTTCTGCCATCGTACATTATTGAGTTTATAAATTTTGAAACTACAAGAGAACCGTATTTTGGATCTGAATAATTTTTTCTTTTAGGTGCTCTTCTTTTTCTAGACATGATATTTTTTATTTAGGTTTTTTTGCTCCGTATAAGGATCTTCTTTTTCTTCGTGCAGAAACTCCCTGTGCATCAAGATTACCTCTCAGAATGTGATACCTTACACCAGGTAAATCTTTTACTCTTCCACCTCTTATTAAAACCACTGAATGTTCTTGTAAATTATGGCCCTCTCCAGGAATGTATGCTGTTACTTCAAATCCATTTGATAGTCTTACCCTGGCAACCTTCCGTAATGCCGAGTTGGGTTTTTTCGGAGTTGTTGTATAAACTTTTATACACACACCTCTTTTAATAGGTTGTTTCTCAAGAGCAGGAACCTTATTTCTAGATAAAGGTTTAACTCTGGGCTTTCTTAACAGTTGACTTATAGTCGGCATAATTTTTTTTGTTTGTATTAATTTTGAATAGCCGAAGGTATATGAACGAGCTTTGTAATTTTTAGTTATTGTTTAAGGCTAGTACAGACCTTACTTTTAACTATCAAAATTGCGCTAAACTAACATTGAAGAGTGAAATGTCAATGATTAATAAGGTGAAAAAAGTAGCAATAATACAGGTTTTAAACTAACTTTTAGTTTCGGTTTCTTGATTTGCTATCTGCTCTTTTTTAAGCTGTTCCAACCTTATTTTATCTTGATCTTGAGCAAGTTTATTAAGTTTATTTTTTGTAAAACCTGTGCCAGCTGGTATCAATCTTCCTACAATTACATTTTCTTTGAGACCTTCTAAACTATCAGTTTTTCCTTTTATTGCAGAGTCTGTGAGAACTCTTGTAGTTTCTTGGAAAGAAGCAGCAGAAATGAAAGAATTAGTTTGAAGCGAGGCCTTTGTTATTCCTAACAAAATTCTCTCGCCATCAGCTGGTTTTTTATTTTCTTTTTTTAAATTGGCATTAATTTCATCTAATTGAATTTTGTCTACTAGTTCTCCAGCTAGATATTTTGAGTCTCCTGGTTGTTTAATTTCGATTTTCTTTAACATTTGTCTAACTATTGTTTCAATATGTTTATCATTAATTACAACGCCTTGCATTCTGTAAACTTCTTGTACTTCACTAACAAAATATTCTGTAAGAGCCTCTACACCTAAAATTCTCAAGATATCATGAGGCGCTGGTGCACCATCAAGCAAATATTCACCTTTTTTAATTTTCTCTCCCTGGTTAAAATTAGTATGTTTACCTTTTGGTATTAAATAATTCGATGAATTTCCATCAGACGTAACAATAGAAATTTTTTGCTTACCTCTAACTTCTTTACCAAATTGAATTGTTCCATCATTTTCAGCTATTATTGCACTATCTTTTGGTCTTCTTGCTTCGAATAGTTCAGCAACTCTTGGTAAACCTCCTGTAATATCTTTTGTTTTAGAAGTTTCTTTTGGTAACCTTGCTAATACATCTCCAGCAGATATCTTTTGACCGTCTTTAACAGATAAAATTGAGTCAGGAACTAGATAATATCTTGCTTCATTTCCATCTGCTTTTTTAATAACTTCGCCATCGTTATTTCTTAAAGTAATTCTTGGTTTCAAATCTGAATTTTTTGATTGCGACCTCCAATCCAAAACTGATTTTGACGATATACCTGTTGCATCATCAAGGGTTTCAGCTAAAGATGCTCCTTCAACCAAATCCATATAGTTTGCAACACCTCCAGTCTCAGCAATCACTGGTAAAGTATAAGGATCCCATTCACATATTTTTTTTCCTTTTCCAACTTTGTCTCCATGTTGGAAATAAATTTTTGCACCATAAGGTACTTTATACAAAGCTAACTGTCTTCCATTATCATCTTCTAAAGATAATTGAGTATTCCTTCCCATTACAATTGTGTTATTTTTGGAGTCTTTTATTAAATTTTTGTTATTTATTTTTAAGTTACCTTCATTAACTGAAATTACTGCTGACTCTTCTTTAATTGATGCTGTTCCACCAACGTGGAAAGTTCTCATAGTTAATTGTGTTCCAGGTTCACCAATTGATTGAGCAGCTATCATTCCAATAGCTTCACCAATACTAACTAGTTTACCTCTTGCAAGATCTCTTCCGTAGCATGTTTGGCAAACACCTCTTTTTGCTTCACATGTTATAACCGAGTATACATTGATTGTTTTTACTCCAGCTAGATCTATTTGTTCACAATCTTGTTCGTCAATCAATTTCTTTTTCTTTATAATTGTTTCACCAGTTATCGGATGTTTTACATCGTGAGAAGGTACTCTTCCCAAAACTCTTTC
Source organism: uncultured Pelagibacteraceae bacterium (assembly GCA_902583785.1). GTDB lineage: Bacteria > Pseudomonadota > Alphaproteobacteria > Pelagibacterales > Pelagibacteraceae > Anoxypelagibacter. The sequence continues at coordinate 17,540 of CACHXE010000009.1, forward strand.
TGAAAGACTGACCAATATATTTCCACCTTCAATTATTTCAGTAAGTGTTATAGAAGATTTTGAATTACAGTCATTTATAGTAACTTGCAAATCCTGCGCAACATCACATAATCTCCTTGTAAGATATCCCGAGTTTGCTGTTTTTAATGCTGTATCAGCTAGTCCTTTTCTAGCACCATGGGTAGAATTAAAATACTCTAAAACCGTTAATCCCTCTTTAAAATTTGAAACAATTGGCTGCTCTATAATTTCCCCAGAGGGTTTTGCTATAAGACCACGCATCCCAGCTAATTGTTTCATTTGGGCTGGAGATCCTCTTGCGCCAGAATCTGCCATCATAAAAACTGAGTTTGTTTCTATTCTTCCATCGGGATATTGTTTTTCAGCTGATGAAATTTCTTTCATCATTTCGTTGGCTATTGAATCTGTACACTTGGACCAAACATCAACTACTTTGTTATATTTTTCACCTCTAGTAATTAGTCCATCTTGATATTGTTTTTCGTATTCTTCTATGTGTTTTTTTGTTTGGTTAACTAATTTTTCTTTAGTTTTTGGTATAATAAGATCGTTTTTACCAAAAGAAATTCCAGCTTTAAAAGCGTGTTTAAAACCCAGTTCTTTTATACTGTCACAAAAAATAACAGTCTGTTTTTGTCCACAATACCTGTAAACAGTATCAATTATTTCAGAAACTGCTTTTTTAGTAAGTAATTTATTAACTGCTGCAAATTTTATCTTGTGATGTTTTGGTAGTGTCTCAGCTAGTAAAAATCTTCCGGCAGTACTAATTTGTTTTTCAACTGTTTTTTTTCCGTCTTTATCAATTGAGGTAAATTGTGATACAATTTTGGAATGAACACTTATCAGGTTTCTCTCCAAAGCATTATTTATTTCATCAACATTTAAAAATATACCTAAAGGTTTCTCTTTTTCTGAAACTTTTGACTGAGACAAGTAATATATACCTAAAACAATATCTTGGCTCGGAACTATGATTGGTTTGCCATTTGATGGACTGAGTATATTGTTTGTTGACATCATTAATACTCGTGCTTCAAGTTGAGCTTCCAAACTTAAGGGTATATGAACAGCCATTTGATCGCCATCAAAGTCAGCGTTAAAAGCAGCGCAAACTAAAGGGTGAAGCTCTATGGCATTACCCTCAATTAATTTAGCCTCAAAAGCTTGTACACCTAACCTGTGAAGAGTTGGTGCTCTATTTAGCAAAATAGGATGTTCTCTTATTATATGTTCTAAAGAATCCCAAACTTCACTTCTCTGTTTTTCTACCATTCTTTTTGCCTGCTTAATCGTCGTAGCCAATCCTAATTTTGCTAATCTTGCATACAAAAAAGGTTTGAACAGCTCTAAAGCCATTTTCTTAGGTAAACCACATTGATGTAATTTAAGTTCTGGACCGACAACAATTACAGATCTTCCTGAATAATCCACTCTTTTTCCTAATAAGTTTTGTCTAAACCTTCCTTGTTTACCTTTAAGCATTTCAGCTAAAGATTTGAGCGGTCTTTTACCAGTTCCCGTAATAACTCTACCCCTTCTTCCATTATCGAAAAGTGCGTCAACAGATTCCTGCAACATTCTTTTTTCATTTCTAACTATAATTTCAGGTGCCTTTAAATCTAAAAGTCTCTTTAATCTGTTGTTTCTATTTATAACCCTACGATAAAGATCGTTTAGATCTGAAGTAGCAAACCTTCCCCCATCTAATGGAACTAAAGGTCTAAGCTCTGGAGGGATTACAGGAACAGTAGTCAAAATCATCCATTCAGGTTTATTTCCAGACCCTATAAATGAGTCAAGAAGTTTTAATCTCTTTAAAGTTCTCTCTTCGGTTACTTTAGATTTAGTTTCCTTTAGAGAGACACTTAGCTTCTCTCTTTCTTTTTTTAAATCTACATTTATAAGTATTTCTCTAACTGCTTCGGCGCCTATACCAGCAGTAAATGCGTCTTCGCCAAATTTTTCTTGTGCTTTAATATATTCTTCTTCTGTAAGTAATTGGCCTTTTTTTAATTCTGTTAGGCCGGGCTCTATAACTATAAAACTTTCAAAGTATAAGACTTTTTCAACATCTTTTAGCTTCATGTCTATTGCCAACGAAATTCTGCTTGGTAAAGATTTTAAAAACCATATATGTGCTACCGGAGATGAAAGATTAATGTGACCCATTCTCTCCCTTCTTACATTTGATTTTGTAACTTCAACCCCACATTTTTCACAAATTATTCCCCTAAATTTCATTCTCTTATATTTTCCACATAAGCACTCGTAATCTTTTACTGGACCGAATATTCGTGCACAGAAAAGTCCGTCCTTTTCCGGTCTAAAAGTTCTATAGTTTATTGTTTCTGGTTTTTTAATTTCACCAAAAGACCAAGATTTTATTTTGTCAGGGCTAGCAAGAGTAATTTTAATGTGATTAAAATTTTTTTCCGATAAAGATTGTTTTGTTTCTTTAAATAATTGTTTTGCCATTTTAATTCAATTCGATATTTAATCCTAAGGCTCTGATTTCTTTAACTAATACGTTAAATGATTCAGGTACACCAGATTCAAAATTGTCATCACCTTTAACTATTGTCTCATAAACTTTTGTTCTTCCGGCAACATCGTCAGATTTAACAGTTAAAATTTCCTGTAGCGTATATGAGGCACCATAAGCTTCTAAAGCCCAAACTTCCATTTCTCCAAATCTTTGTCCACCTAGTTGCGCTTTTCCACCTAAAGGTTGTTGTGTTACCAAACTATATGGTCCCGTTGATCTTGCGTGTATCTTATCTTCGACCAAATGATGGAGTTTTAACATATATATAATTCCTACCGTAATTGGCCTATCAAATTTTGCTCCTGTTCTTCCATCCCATAAATTAGTTTGTCCGGTATTTGGTAATTCAGCCAATTCTAACATTTTTGTTATGTCGTCGGTTGATGCACCATCAAAAACAGGGGTAGATATTGGCACACCATTTGAAAGATTTGAACAAAGTTCCAATAAATCTTTTCTATCCATTTTTTTAATTACACCATCGTAAATATCTTTGCCATAAATTCCTTCAAGTATATTCGTAAGAAGAACATTGTTTTTATTATTAAAGTATTCGTTGGAAATTTTTCTAATTTTTTCACCTAATTCTGAACACGACCATCCTAAATGAGTTTCTAAAATTTGACCCACATTCATACGACTTGGAACTCCAAGTGGATTTAAAACAATATCAACTGGTTTGCCATTTTCCCTATAAGGCATATCTTCGACTGGAACTATTTTGCTAATTACTCCCTTATTTCCATGTCGACCAGCCATTTTATCTCCAGGCATTAATCTTCTCTTTACAGCAACAAAAACCTTTACAACTTTCATAACAGTTGGAAGTAGGTCATCCCCCTGTTTTATTTTTAAAACCTTGTCCTCAAATCTTAGTTGAATATCTTTTTGTGCGCTATCGAACTGGTCTTTTAATTGTAAAATTTTTTTATTTACTTCGTTATTCTTAAATTCTAATTTCCAATATTCTTTAATATTTAAAGAGTCTAGACCTTCTTTGTCTAAAAAATTTCCTGCTTTAAAACGCTTATAGCCTTTTGATAATTCTTCTTTTCTCAAAAATTCATTGAGTCTAAGCTTTATATTTCTTTCAAGAATTTCCTCTTCAACCTGTTTATCTTCTTGGACAGACTCTATTTCCGATCTTTCAATTGCTATGGTTCTTTCGTCTTTTTCAACACCATGTCTGTTAAACACTCTTACATCAACAACTACACCGCCGCTACCAGGTGGGAGTTTTAAGGAACTATCTCTGACATCAGTCGCTTTTTCTCCAAATATAGATCTTAATAATTTTTCTTCTGGACTTGATGCGGCCTCTCCTTTTGGTGTTACCTTACCAACTAAAATATCGCCAGGATTTACCTCGGCACCGATATAAACTACTCCTGACTCATCAAGATTTCTTAGACTTTCTTCGCTAACATTTGGAATATCTCTGGTGATTTCTTCAGTTCCTAATTTAGTATCTCTTGCCATAAGTTCGTGTTCTTCAATGTGTATAGATGTAAATACATCATCAGTAACACATCTTTCTGAAATTAAAATTGAGTCTTCAAAATTGTATCCCTGCCAAGGCATAAATGCTACGGTAACATTTTTTCCTAAAGCAAGTTCTCCTAGCTTTGTTGCAGGGCCGTCAGCAATGATATCGCCTTTTTTAATTACATCGCCTACTTTAACAAGGGGTTTTTGATTTATGCATGTATTTTGGTTTGATCTTTGAAATTTAAGTAAGTTATATATATCTACTCCTGATTTTGACAAATCTTTTTCTTCGGTAGCTTTTACTACTATTCTTTTTCCATCTATCTTATCTACTAAACCATTTCTTTTAGCTACTATTGTGACACCTGAATCTAAAGCAACATCACCCTCTATTCCTGTACCAACTAAAGGTGACTCAGGTTTTAAAAGAGGAACAGCTTGGCGCATCATATTTGATCCCATTAAAGCTCTGTTAGCATCATCGTTTTCTAAAAATGGAATTAAAGATGCCGCAACAGAAACAAGTTGTTTTGGTGAAACGTCTATATAGTCTATATTTTCTCTTCTTGATAAAACAAAGTTTAATCCCTTTCTGCATGATACAAGTTCTTCAATAAAATTATTCTGATTATTGACTGGGGAGTTTGCCTGGGCAATTGTATATTTTTCTTCCTCTATTGCAGATAAATACTCAATTTTGTCTAAAATTTTTCCATCAGATACTTTTTTATAAGGACTTTCGATAAAACCATATTTATTTACTTTTGAGTAAGTCGCTAAACTATTTATTAGTCCAATATTTGGGCCTTCGGGTGTTTCTATTGGGCATATTCTTCCATAGTGGGTTGGATGAACATCTCTTACTTCAAATCCCGCTCTTTCTCTAGTCAAACCTCCTGGGCCTAAAGCTGAAACTCTTCTTTTGTGGGTAATTTCAGATAGTGGGTTAGTTTGATCCATAAATTGAGATAATTGAGAGGTACCAAAAAAATCTTTAAAAGAAGTTGTGATTGGTTTTGCATTAATTAAATCTTGTGGCATAGCAGACTCAATTTCTAATAAGGTAGACATTTTTTCTTTAATTGTTCTCTCCATTCTAAGAAGTCCAATTCTGAATTGATTTTCAACAAGTTCCCCTACTGACCTTACTCTTCTATTACCCAAATGGTCGATATCATCAACTTCTCCTTTGCCGTCTCTTAAATCTAGCATAAATTTTATTATTGAAATTATATCTTCCTTAACAAGAACTCTTGTGGTTTCAGGTGTGCTTAAATCTAATTTAGCATTAAGTTTAACTCTACCTACATCAGATAGATCGTATCTTTCTTTTGTAAAGTATAAATTTTTGAAAACTTCTTCGGCAATTTCAGAGCTTGGTGGTTCGCCGGGTCTTAAAACTTTATAAATATCGTTTAATGCCTCTTTTTTATTATTATTTTTATCTAATTTAATTGTTTCAAAAATATAAGGACCTCTTAAAATAGTGTCTACGTTCGCTAGTTCAAGCTTATATTTCTCAGAGGATAAGATTTTTTCTAGCGCTTCATTAGTTACATTAAAACCAGATTTCAATATAACTTCGTCATTTTTACCTTTTATATCTTCTTTTACATATTTTCCAATTAATTCTTCAGTTGATACTTGTACTTCTTTTAAACCTTTTTCTTTTAAATTTTTTGCCAAAACAATGTTTAATTTTTCACCTTTTTTTAAAATCTTTTTTTTATTTTTTTTATCTATTAAATCAAATTGTAATTTTATTGGTCTCTTATATTTATCTACTTCAAAGTTTGTTGACCAAGAATTTGTAGATTTATCGTAAGTAAAAGTATCATATGAGTAGAAAGTTTCTAAAATTTCTTGTCGAGTTTGACCCAATGCATAAAGCAATGTAGTTATCGGGATTTTCTTTTTTCTATCAATTCTAAAATATAAAATATCTTTTGGGTCGAATTCGAAATCTAACCAAGATCCTCTTCCGGGTATAATTCTGCAATTAAATAATAATTTTCCGCTCGCATGTGTTTTGCCTTTGTCATGATCAAAAAAGACCCCGGGGCTTCTATGCATTTGATTTACTACGACTCTTTCAACACCATTAACAATAAATGTTCCGCTTGGAGTCATTAATGGAAGATCTCCAATAAAAACCTCTTGCTCTTTTGCTGATAAAATTTGTTTTGTATTGTTTGTGCTATCAATATCATACACAACAAGTCTTAAATTTGCTTTTAAAGCTGCTGAATATGTTAAACTTCTTTGTCGACACTCAGTTTCATCAAACTTTGGTTTGCCCAATCTGTATGAAATAAATTCTAAAGCTGATTTTTCAGATGCATCATTTATTGGAAAAATACTTTCAAATACTTTGGTTAAACCTTTGTTGTAAATAGATTTTTTTTTATTATCTAAAGGTTTCTTAATGAACTCGTCAAAAGAGTTTTTTTGAACTTCAATTAGATTTGGTATTGATAAAGTTTCTTGTAATTTTCCAAAATTCTTCCTGATACTTTTCTTTTGAGTAAAAGATAATTCCATTCAGCAACTAATATTTTGGTACAGAAGCTGTACCGTGTTATTTTAATTCTACTTTAGCTCCAGCAGCTTCTAATTTCTTTTTAGCTTCCTCGGCGTCTTTCTTGGGAACAGCCTTTTTTACTTCTTTTGGTGCCCCTTCAACTAAATCTTTTGCTTCTTTTAAGCCTAGACCAGTTATTGCTCTTACTTCTTTAATAACATTAATTTTTTTATCTCCAGCAGAATTTAAGAATATTGTAAAATCACTTTTCTCTTCAGCAGGAGCAGCGGCTCCTCCTGCGGGTGCTGCAGCTACAGGTGCAGCGGCTGTAACTCCCCATTTTTCTTCTAACTGCTTTGAAAGTTCAGCTGCTTCAACAACTGTTAATTTTGAAAGTTCGTCTATTATTTTATTTAAATCTGCCATCTTTGATAAAATTTGATTTAACTTTTTTTACTTTTCGCGTGCGCCAAAATAGCAATTTTTGAGCCAGGTGCAAGCAAAATACTTATAATTTTTTGTGCTGGCGTTGATAAAATACCTACAATTTTGGCTCTAGCTTCATCTAAAGTAGGTAGTGTGGCGATTTTAGCCACATCTTTAGCCTCTAAAACCTTTCCATCCATAAAACCAGCAACAATTTTTAGACTAGAACCGGTTTTGGCATATTTAGATAAAATTTTTGCTGACATTATTGGATCTGAAGAAATTGCTGCAGCTGTAGGGCCGGTAAAAAATTTTTCTAATTCTTTATACTTGGTTTCTTTTAAAGCTAATTTTGTGATTCTATTTTTCGTTACTTTAAAAAAAATACCACTTTTTCTCATTTCATCTCTAATTTTATCAAGTTCAGTTACACTTAATCCTTGATAATGAGCAATCATTACTGCTTCATTCGAAGAAAAAACTTTTTTCATTTCTTCAACATAATTTTTCTTTTGTTGTTTGGTCATCATAAAGAAACATCCTTAAAGTTTAATTTAAATGAAGGACTCATTGTCCCAGATAAATACAGATTTTTAACATTTTCAGCATTAAAAATCATCGGCTTATCTTTTTTTAAGTTTTGAAAAACTGCTTTAAGATTTTCTAAAATTTTAGATGTAGGAAAACTTTTTCTTCCAATAGATAAACCCACGTTTCCGTCTTTATCATTTTTAATTTCTACAATTTTATTTTTAATTTTAGACACTGTATTAATAATATCATCTGTTACAGTTCCTAATTTAGGATTTGGCATCAAACCTTTTGGGCCAAGAATTTTTCCTAATTTTCCAAGTTTTGGCATCATTGATGAAGTACAAATAAGTTTATCAAAATTAATCTGACCTTCAGATATTTTTTTGATTAAATCTTCCGAACCATATACTTCTGCGCCACTTTTTTTAGCATCTGTTAACTTATTATCATCACACAACACTGCAACTTTCATTTTTTTTCCACTTCCATTAGGTAATTCAATTATAGTTCTTAAAGCTGCTTCTGATGTTTTAATTTTTTTAAGATTTAATTTAAATGATAAATCTATTGATTCAACAAACTTTGTATTTGACAATTTTTTTACTATTTCTATTTTTTTTTCCAAAGTTTCAACTTTTTCCCTTTTTTGTTGCTCCTTTAAATTTTTAAATCTTTTTGATGTTTTTCTCATTTATCTTTAACCTCAATACCCATAGATCGTGCTGATCCACATATAATTTTTGTTGCTTCTTTTAAATCGTGTGCATTTAAATCTTTCATTTTTTCTTTAGCTATTTTTTCTGCTTGTTGTTTTGTAATTGATCCAACAATTACTCTACCAGGTTCCTGTGATCCGCTTTTTAGTTTAGCTGCTTCTCTTATAAAATGTGATGCTGGTGGAGATTTTATTATAAAATCAAATTTTTTATCTTTGTAAACCGTTATAACAACAGGAACTGGTTTTCCCATAAAAGATTTAGTTTTTTCATTAAATGCTTTACAGAATTCCATAATATTTATTCCTCTTTGTCCTAATGCTGGACCAACTGGAGGTGCGGGATTTGCCTGTCCACCTTTTATTTGAAGCTTTACATAACCTGCAATCTCTTTTGGCATTAATTTTTCTCCACTTGGTTAAATTCTAAATCTACAGGTGTGGGTCTTCCAAAAATCGAAACAGATACTTTAAGTCTAAATTTTTCCTCATCAATTTCTTCAACCAATCCACTAAATGATGCAAAAGGACCATCACAAACTCTAACCTTTTCACCAATTTCGAATGTGATTCCTGCTGTTGGATTTGCTTCTGTCTCTGATAATTGATTCATTATTTTTTTGACTTCGTTTTCTGAAACTGGAACTGGTTTTCCTTCAGGTCCTAAAAAACCACTTACTTTTTGTATATTTTTAATTTTATGGTAGATCTGCTTATTTAAATCTAATTTAACTAAAACATACCCCGGAAAGTATTTTCTTTGTTTTTGAGTTCTTTTACCTTTTTTAACTTCGGTTACTTTATGAGTGGGCACTAAAACCTCTCCAAGACTAGCTTCCATTGAATTTTTTGCCATAACATCCTTAATTGTATCGGCTACTTTATTTTCAAAACCAGAATACGCCTGCACAATATACCAATTCATATTAAAAATTTATTGTTAAAATTAAATCTAAAAAAAACTTTAAAATTTGATCTAAAAGAAGAAAAAATACAGCTGCTAGGCTTGCTAAAACAAAAACCATTAAAGCCCCGGTAACAGTATCTTTTTTAGTCGGCCAAGTTATTTTGAATGCCTCCTGTTTAACTTCTTGCAAAAATCTTAAAGGGTTTTTCATAATTGTTTTGGCAGGAGCGGAGGGAATCGAACCCCCAACCTCCGGTTTTGGAGACCGGCGCTCTACCAATTGAGCTACACTCCTAGTAGCTTACTTAATAATTTTGGTTACCACTCCAGCTCCAACTGTTTTACCACCTTCTCTGATTGCAAAATTAAGTTTTTCACTCATAGCTATTGGGGTAATAAGTTTAACATTAAATTTTGCGTCATCGCCAGGCATAATCATTTCAGTACCAGATGGTAGGGTTACTTCTCCTGTAACATCCGTTGTTCTAAAATAAAATTGTGGTCTATATTTCGTAAAGAAAGGAGTGTGTCTGCCGCCCTCTTCTTTCTTTAACACATATGCTTGTGCTTCAAACTCTGTGTGTGGAGTTACAGAGCCAGGTTTAGCTAAAACTTGTCCTCTTTCAATGTCAGTTCTTTCTACACCTCTGAGTAATGCTCCAATGTTATCTCCAGCTTCACCGGTATCTAAAATTTTTCTAAACATCTCTACACCGGTAATAACTGTTTTTTTAGTATCTTTGATACCAACTATTTCAAGTTCTTCGCCTGTTTTTACGACGCCTTGTTCAACTCTTCCAGTTGCAACAGTTCCACGTCCCGAAATTGAAAAAACATCTTCAACTGGCATTAAGAAAGGCTTATCTTTTGGTCTAGCAGGTTGAGGTATAGTATCATCAACTGCTTTCATTAATTCCATAATTGCATTTTTTCCAGTTGCTTCGTCTTTTCCTTCAACTGCATTTAAAGCAGATCCTTTAATTATAGGAATTTTATCTCCTGGGAATTTATATGATGTTAAAAGTTCTCTAATTTCAGTCTCCACTAACTCGACAAGCTCTTTGTCTTTTACTTGATCAATCTTGTTTAGAAAAACTACAATGGCAGGTACACCTACTTGTCTTGCTAATAGAATATGTTCTCGTGTTTGAGGCATTGGACCATCAGCTGCGTTGACAACTAATATAGCGCCATCCATTTGTGCAGCACCTGTTATCATATTTTTTACATAGTCAGCGTGTCCCGGGCAATCCACATGTGCATAATGTCTTTTTTCGGTTTCATACTCTACGTGAGCGGTTGAAATTGTAATCCCTCTCTCTTTTTCCTCTGGTGCTTTATCTATTTGATCATAAGCAATAAATTCTGCACCACCTTTTTCAGCTAATACTTTTGTTATAGCTGCCGTTAAAGTTGTTTTACCGTGATCCACGTGACCTATTGTTCCAATGTTACAATGAGGTTTATTTCTCTCAAATTTTTTCTTGTCCGCCATTTTTTCCTCTTCTTTATATATATTTAAACTTTATTTGGAGCGGATGAGGAGAATCGAACTCCTAGCATCAGATTGGAAATCTGAGGTATTACCATTATACGACACCCGCACAATCCAAACTATTTTTCACTCATGTTATAGAACACTTTTTAAGTTTGGTGGAGGGGGAAAGATTCGAACTTTCGAAGACCGAAGTCAACGGGTTTACAGCCCGCCCCATTTGACCGCTTTGGTACCCCTCCATAACATTGTTAAGGGATACCCAATAACTCAAAAAGTATTTAACAACAAGGGCTTTTATAGCGTCTTGTCTAATAAATGCAATAAATCATTTTGCTTATAAATATGCTATTTATTTAGATAAAACTGAAAAATTCCATGCGAAAATCTACTTTTTACATTGTTGGTAAACATGCGGTTATAGAAGCTCTAAAAAACCCAAAAAGAAAGGTTATAAGAGTTTTTTTAACTGAAGACTCAAAAAAACAAATTCATAAAGAAAATAGTCATTTGAATTTACTAAAAAATATTAAAATTTTTTATAAATCAAAAAAAGAATTAGATAAGTATTGTTTTAAAGATAACATAACTCACCAAGGTTTTGTGGCTGAAGTCGAACATTTAGATGATTATACGATTAAAAATTTCTTAGACGAAAATCAAGATAGAAATAATATTAATCTTGTAGCCTTAGAGGAGGTTACGGATCCAAGAAATATTGGTTCTATAATTAGAAGTGCAGCATCATTCAATATTGATGGTATTATAGTTAAAGAACGATCTTATCCTGGTGAGAGTAAATTACTTTACAAAAGTGCAAGTGGGTGTACCGAATTAATTAATATTTTTTTGGTACCTAATATAAATACAACACTAAAATATCTTAAATCTAAAAATTTCTGGGTAAGTGGATTTGATGGAAATTCAAATAAAGATTTTACAAAACATAACTGGAAAGGAAATAATATTTTGCTTTTTGGCTCCGAAGGATATGGACTAAATTATCAAACAAAGAAAAATTCTGATTTTTTATTCAAAATAAACATTAATCAAAAGGTCGAAAGTTTAAATGTTGCCAACAGCGCATCTGTTGTTTTGCATTATATAAATATAAATAATAATAAATCTTAATATCTGGAAATATTTAATTTAATGGAACATTAAATGTTTGAATTCTTCACAAATTAAGATAAATACTAAATATAATTAAT
>CACHXE010000010.1 GCA_902583785.1 uncultured Pelagibacteraceae bacterium
TAGATAAAGTTGGAGTATATGTGCCAGGAGGAACTGCGAGTTATCCAAGTTCGGTATTAATGAATTGTATTCCCGCTATTGTCGCTGGGGCCAAGGAAATTTTCATGTCAGTTCCTTCATTGAAGGGTAACGTTAATCCAGGAGTAATCTATGCTGCTAAAAAATGTAAAGTTAAGAAAATTTATAAAATAGGAGGAGCCCAAGCAATTGCGGCACTTGCTTTTGGAACTGAGACTGTTAACAAAGTTGATAAAATTGTTGGCCCAGGAAATGAATATGTTGCTTTAGCAAAAAAAGAAGTATTCGGGGAGGTGGGAATAGATATGTTTGCCGGACCATCGGAAGTCACAATAATTGCTGATCGATATTCTGATCCAAATTGGGTAGCTGCAGATTTAATAGCACAAGCTGAACACGATGTAACAGCTCAATCTATATTAATAACAGAAAGTAAAGATTTAATTACTGATGTTAAAAAATTTTTAGCAACAAATCTAAAGTTTTTACCTAAAAGAAAAATTGCATTAAAAAGTCTATCGAAATTTGGAATTGCAATTTTGGCTAAAAATCGCAAAGAGATATCAGAAATCGTAAATAAAATTTCACCAGAACATTTACAAATATGTACAAAAAAACCAGAAATTTATCTTAACTCTGTAAAGAATGCGGGATCAATTTTTTTAGGCGCCTATTCACCAGAGGCTATAGGGGATTATATCGCGGGACCAAATCATGTTTTGCCAACTTCAGGAACTGCTAAATTTTCTTCTGGACTATCAGTCTATGATTTTTTAAAAAGGCAGTCTGTAATTAAAATTTCAAAAACAGGTATTGAAAGACTTGGTTCATCAGTTATAAATTTGGCTGAATATGAAAAATTACACGGTCATGCAAATTCTGTAAAACTTAGAATAAAATAAGGAAACTTAATTTGGTTAAACAAGATAAAATTGAATTTAAAGGAAAAGTGACAGAGCTGTTACCTAACGCTATGTTTAGGGTTATGCTTGAAAATAATCATGAGGTTTTAGCTCATACTGCTGGAAAATTGAGAAAGAATAGAATAAGAGTTTTAGCCGGCGATCAGGTTCTTGTGGAAATGACGCCGTATGATTTAACTAGAGGTAGAATTACCTTTAGATTTTAGGGGCCTTGTAGCTCAGTAGTAGAGCAGTACCCTGAAAAGGTATGTGTCGTTTGTGCGATTCAAACCAAGGCCACCACAACGTTAGGGCTAAATGAGCAAAATAAAATCTGATATTGAGATTGCCAGAGCATCTAAAATGAAACCCATAGGAGATGTCCTTGGCAAATTTAATATTCCCGACAATCCTTTTTCATTTAGTCCAATGGGTCGCCATATTGCTAAATTAAATTTTGAGTTCATTGATAAGCTAAAAGATAAAAAAAGTAATTTAATTCTTGTTACCGCTATCACCCCAACTCCTGCTGGGGAAGGAAAAACAACAACCTCTGTCGGCTTAAATGATGGATTAAATAAAATCGGAAAAAAATCCATTGTCTGTCTAAGAGAACCAAGTTTAGGACCTTCATTTGGCATGAAGGGCGGAGCAGCCGGCGGAGGTTATGCGCAAGTTGTTCCAATGGAACAAATTAACCTACACTTTACAGGAGATTTTCATGCAATAACTTCAGCGCATAATTTGTTATCAGCTTTAATTGATAATCATATTTATTGGGGCAACAAACTAAATATAGATACAGAAAATATAGTTTGGAAACGTGTGGTTGATTTAAATGATCGAGGACTTAGAAAAATAAAAATAAATCTTGAAAAATTAAAAACAAACATCCCTAGAGACGATAGCTTTGATATTACCGTTGCCTCAGAGGTAATGGCTATTTTTTGTTTATCAAATAATATTAAGGATTTAGAAGAAAAAATAGGGAACATTACAGTTGCGTATACTAAAAATAAAAAACCAATTTATGCAAAAGATTTAAAAGCCAATGGTCCTATGACTGTATTATTGAAAGAAGCAATCAGACCTAATGCAGTTCAAACATTAGAAAATAATCTTGCAATTATTCATGGAGGACCATTCGCAAATATCGCGCACGGATGTAACTCAATTATTGCCACTAAAACTGCTTTAAAATTATCTGAATATGTAATTACAGAAGCTGGTTTTGGAGCAGATCTTGGTGCTGAAAAATTTTTAGATATTAAATGTCGTAAAGCAGGACTTAAACCCAGTTGTGTAGTTCTTGTTGCCACAATAAGAGCTTTAAAAATGCACGGAGGTGTAGAGAAAGATGATCTTAAGAAAGAAAATATTGATGCGCTCAAAAAAGGTATGCCGAATTTAGAAAGTCATATCCAAAATATTAAAAAGTTTGGTCTAGAAGTAATAGTTGCGATTAATCACTTCATCACTGACACAGACAAGGAAGTTAAAATTATTCAAGAACAATGTGCTAAACTTGGGGTTAAAGTAAGTCTTTGTACACATTGGTCAGATGGTGGAAAAGGCACAAAGGATTTAGCTAATAATGTTGTAGAGATTTGCAAGAAGAGTGATACATCTAAATTTAAACATTTATATTCTGATCAAACACCAATTTTAGAAAAAGTAAAAAAAATTGCTAAAGAAATTTACAACGCAAAAGGGATTGAGGTAGATGAAAAAATTAAGGAACAAGTCAAAAAAATAGAACAGGCAGGTTTTGGAAGATTTCCAGTTTGTATAGCAAAAACACAATATAGTTTCTCAACTGACCCAAAATTAAAAGGAGCTCCTTCCGGTCACACATTGACCATAAGAGAAGTAAGGTTATCTAGTGGGGCTGAATTTGTAGTAATTGTTTGTGGTTCCATAATGACCATGCCAGGACTTCCAAGAGTTCCGGCTGCAGACAATATTAAATTAAATAAAAAAGGTGAAATTGACGGTTTATTTTAAATTTATTTCTTTTTGTACTTAGCTGCTTCTTCCGATCCACCAGTAGCACTTCCTTTGCTATAAGAGTGAGCACCCATTCCAGCAAGCTGGCCATTTTTAATGATTAAATAAGGATCTCTAATTGGTTTTTTATCGAAGAAACATTCTAGAATTTCTCTAACACCTGCAGCATATCTAGCTTGTGCTGACAATGAAGTTCCCGAAGTATGAGGTGTCATACCGTGGTTTGGCATTGATCTCCAAATATGATCATTTGGTGCTGGTTGAGGAAACCAAACATCTCCTGCGTACCCACTCAATTGACCAGATTTAAGAGCTTTCGCAATTGCTTCTCTATTACAAATTTTTCCTCTAGCTGTATTAACAATGTAAGCACCTTTTTTCATCTTACTTATTAATTTGTCGTCGAATAAATTTTCTGTTTCAGGGTGAAGAGGACAGTTGATTGTAACCACATCACAAACTTTAACTAATGATTCTACAGAGTTATGGAATGTTAAATTAAGCTCTTTTTCAACTGAATCAGGTAATTTGTGTCTATCAAAATAGTGTAGATGAACGTCGAAAGGCTTCATTTTTCTTAATGCATCTAATCCAATACGTCCTGCAGCTACTGTTCCAACATGCATACCTTCCACATCGTAAGATCTATGAACTGCATCAGCAATATTCCAACCACCTTGATTAACTATATTATGTTGATTGTGGTAATCTCTAACTAGAGACAAAATCATCATGACTATGTGTTCGGCTACTGATCTTGAATTACAGTAAGTGACTTCAACTACATCAATTTTGTTGTCCATTGCTGCCTGTAAATCTACGTGGTCTGACCCAATACCAGCAGTAATTGCCATTTTTAATTTTTTTGCAGACTTAATTCTCTCTTTTGTTAAATAATAAGGCCAAAAAGGTTGAGATATAACGACATCCGCATCAACTAATTCTTTGTCTGCTTTACAGCCTTTTGCATCTTTATCAGAAGTCACAACTAATTGATGGCCATTAGACTCTAAAAACTTTCTAAGACCTAATTCTCCTGAAACACAACCCAGTAATTGACCTGGCTTAAAATCCATTCCTTTGGGAGTTGGTAATGCCATGCCATCAGGGTATTTATCTAATTTTGGTAAACTCGCCACAGGGTAGCTCTTAGGCATACCCCCTTTTGGATCATCGTATAAAACGCAAAGTACTTTCATTTTCTTCCAGACTTATTTGACTATTATAGCGGCACAAAGTCAAACTCTTCTTATATTGATTTTTCTGGACATGCTTAGGGGTCCCCTGGTATATCCCGGGAAATATGCATTTTTCTTTAGAGATAACAATGAAGACAGACCTTGCAGTTTTGCCAAAGGTTAAAGATGTTTACATAACTATGTTGCCAGGTAATGATTTCAGAGAGGTTGCCAACAAGGCTAAAGAACTAGTCCAATCCGGGTTTAATCCCGTCCCTCACTTTCCTGCGAGATCAATTAAAAGTTCTGGGGATCTGAAAGACTATGTTTCCATGTGTAAAGATTTCGGGGTAAAACAAGCTCTTGTAATTGGAGGTAGTGCCGAACCCATTGGGGACTATCACTGTTCCCTACAGATATTAGAAACAGGATTATTTGATGGTTTTAAGATAGGAATTGCTGGACATCCAGAGGGCTCCCCTGATATATCGGATTCTGATTTGGAGAAAGCCATGAAAGATAAGAAACCGTTTGCAGATTACATTGTAACTCAATGGCTTTTAAACCCCGAGCCAATTAAAAATTTTATTTCAAAACAGAGTTTACCAGTACATGTCGGGATTACTGGTCCTTTAAAAATTACAAGCCTTATAAAATTTGCGAATATTGTAGGCGCAAAGAACTCAATTAATTTTCTCAAATCTAATGCGACAAAGGCACTAGATTTATTAAGACCATCTGATCCAAACAATCTAATAGAACAGGTAAAAGGCTCAACAAGCAACTTTCATATTTACACTTTTGGTGGATTGAAAGAGACAAATAAGTGGTTAGAAAAAAATAATTATGCCTAGAAAAGTTCCGAATTCTTACAAAGTTGAAAAAGTCAATTATGACAAAGTAAGACACGAAACTTCAGTGGACCAATCAGATAGGCAAGTTCCATATAATCTTAGACAAAGCGGACCAACAAAAGTTGAAATGTTAATTTCAACACGGGTTAGGAAATCTCCTTACTGGCATTTATCAATGAAAGCAGGTTGTTGGAGAGCCACAGTTTACAATCGTATTTACCATCCAAGAGGTTATGTAAGACCAGAAAAAGGTGGTGCAATGGTTGAATATCAGGCTATTAAAAAACATGTAACTATGTGGAATGTTGCTGTTGAAAGACAAATACGTGTAAAGGGGCCTGATGCAGAAAAATTTACAGACTATGTAATAACAAGGGATGCAACAAAGATCTCTACTATGAGAGGACGTTATGTTGTTTTGTGTAATTACAAAGGAGGAGTTCTTAATGATCCAGTTTTAATGAGAGTAGCCGATGATGAATTTTGGTTTAGTCTATCAGACTCGGACATTGGTATTTATTTGCAAGGTGTAAATGCAGATAAAAGATTTAATGTAGAAATAGAGGAAATCGATGCGTGTCCAGTTCAAATACAAGGCCCAAAATCGAAGCTGCTAATGAATGATTTAATAGGCGATCAAGTTGATTTAGATAACATGCCTTTTTATGGATTGGCAGAGGCAAAAGTAGGTGGAAGAAGTTGTGTTATATCACAATCTGGATTTTCCGGAGAAGCCGGATATGAAATCTACCTTAGAAACGCAACTTTATATGCAGAAGATATGTGGAATGCTGTTCTTAAAGCTGGAAAAAAACACAAACTAATGGTTATTGCACCAGCACATCATAGAAGAATTCAAGCCGGAATATTGTCGTGGGGTCAAGATATGGATCAGCAGAACAATCCCTTTCAGTGTAATTTAGGGTATCAAGTTTCTTTATCAGGAAAAGGTCAGTGGGAAAAAAAATCAGACTACATTGGCAAGGAGGCATTAGAAAAAATGAAAACACAGCTAAAAAATGGAGAAAAACCTTATAAGCTTCAATTGGTCGGGCTAGAGCTTGGAGGAAAACCAGTAGAAGATTATGCAAATGACTTTTGGTTAATATCAAATAATAATGGTGGAAAACCTGTTGGATTTATTACTTCACCCTGGTTTCATCCTGAAAAGAAAACAAATATAGCCATGGGATATGTTCCATATGAGGGCAATCTAAGTAAAAGCGGGTTTCCTATAGGGAACTTTGGAAAAAAATATAAAGTCCATCTTCCAAAAAAATATTCAACCAAACCTGTTGGTGCGACAGTAGTACCAATACCTTTTACACAGTCATACAACAAAAATACCAGAGAAACTAATTAATCTTAAAGATATAAAGTAAATTTTTCTTTTAATTAAACTTCATTAATTTATAAACCATATAATGATCGAAAAATTTAACAATATATTCTACTTAATAATATTTATAGTTCACTTTGCAGCGTACGGAGTTTACGCATATAAATCTGTTGTAGGAACCAAATCCTTTCTAAAACAGTACGGAATGGATGTTACCGGTGCGGGTGTAGTAAGGTTTTTCGGTGGCTTTTTTATCGGTTCAATTCTAATGGCTCTTTACATTATGTTGGTAAGAAATAATGGTGTTGAAGCAACCTGGGGATTTTTTAACTTAGTTTTTGTTCAAAACTTAGTTTTGTTTTTTGTGGGTTTCTATAATATTTATATAAATAAACTTGGTCACACAAAAAAAACATCTGTAGAGGCTGTAATTGCACCTGCAGTACTTACACTATTAAGCGCGATACTTTGTTATGGTCTAGCAGATAAAATTTATATTTAGTCTAGGCTATTTTTCCGTGACAATGTTTGTACTTTTTTCCTGAACCGCAGGTGCAGGGAGCATTTCTAGGTATTTTTTGTCTTTTTTCTGCAACAACACTTTGGGATTCTTTTTCTTGTTCGTTTTGAACAACTACTTTGAGATTCATCAAAAATTTAATAGTATCAGCTTTTACTTTAAATAATAGAATTTCAAACAGTTCAAAAGCTTCTTTTCTAAACTCAGCCAAAGGATCTTTTTGCCCGTAGCTTCTCAGACCAACTACCTGTCTTAGTTGTTCAAGATATTGAAGATGCGATCTCCATAAAAAATCGAGCATTTGTAAAAAAATCCTTTTTTCAACATCGTTATTTTGATCCTCACCTAGTACTTTTATTCTATCACTTCTTTTTTCTTCAAAAATGCTTCTGAATTTTTCTCCGAGATTTTTTTTATCCATTTTAGCTAATTCTTCAATTTTATCCTGTTGAAAAACGTTACCAAAATTTTTTTTAACTTCACCAGCAAAAACTTTAAGATCATTATTATTTTGATAATTTTCTAAAGCGTTTCCCATATTTTCACTAATTTCATCTAAGAAAGAACGAACCATTTCAGAAACTGTTTTTGTTTTTAGGATTTTTAATCTTTGGCCAAAAATAACCTGTCTTTGATCGTTCATTACATCATCAAATTTAAGAAGAGTTTTCCTTATTTCAAAGTTTCTAGCCTCCACTTTTTGTTGTGCTCTCTCCATCGCTTTATTTATCC
This sequence comes from uncultured Pelagibacteraceae bacterium, assembly GCA_902583785.1. Lineage (GTDB taxonomy): Bacteria > Pseudomonadota > Alphaproteobacteria > Pelagibacterales > Pelagibacteraceae > Anoxypelagibacter. The sequence continues at coordinate 7,551 of CACHXE010000010.1, forward strand.
ACGGGTGATTTATTGACTCATTCTCTTTTAGACCTAATTTTTTAAGCATTCCATCTATTGATTTTGCACCGAATATTCTCATTAGATCATCCTCAAGGCTTATATAAAAAATTGTAGATCCAGGATCACCTTGCCTTCCAGATCTACCCCTGAGCTGATTGTCAATTCTCCTGCTCTCATGTCTTTCAGTCCCTACAATAAAAAGTCCCCCAGAATTTTTTACTTTTTCCCTATTAGTTTTTATATTTTCATGTTTTTCTAAATTTTTATTTCCACCCAATTGAATATCTGTTCCACGTCCTGCCATGTTGGTTGCAATCGTTACCATTCCATTTTTTCCTGCCTCAGCTATAATTTTAGCTTCCTTTTCATGATGTTTGGCATTTAAAACATTATGTTGAATTTTATTTTTTTTAAGTAGCTCAGAGATTTTTTCCGATTTTGCTATGCTAGTTGTTCCAACTAAAATTGGTTGATCTTTTGAATTACATTCCTGAACTTTTTTTAATATTGCAAAATTTTTCTCTTTTTCAGTTCTAAAAATTTGGTCATTCAAATCTGTCCTTATCATTTTCTTGTGGGTAGGTATGCTTAATACATTTAATTTATAAATATTAAAAAATTCTTCAGCTTCTGTTAAAGCTGTTCCTGTCATCCCTGATAGCTTATTGTATAATCTAAAATAATTCTGATAGGTTATTGAGGCCAAAGTTTGATTTTCTTTTTGAATTTCTACATTCTCTTTCGCTTCAATTGCCTGATGTAATCCATCACCAAATCTTCTTCCTTCTAAAACTCTTCCTGTGAATTCATCTATAATTTGGACTCTATCATCTTTGATTATGTAGTCTTTGTCTTTTTGGTACAAAAGATTTGCTCTAAGGGCCTGATTAATATGATGAACTAAACTCATATTTTCTGGATCATAAAAATTATCGTTTTTTAATAACCCAGACTGTTTCGACATTTTTTCAATTTTGTCTATACCAACATCTGATAATATTGCATTTTTATTTTTTTCATCTAATTCAAAATCTTTTTTTTCTAAGACAGATATAAACTTATTTGCCAGAAAGTATTGATTTGATTTGTCCTCTATCCCTCCAGAAATAATTAGAGGAGTTCTAGATTCATCAATTAATATGCTGTCTACTTCATCTACAATACAAAAGTCCCTTTTTTTTTGAACCATCTCAGAAAAATCATATTTCATATTATCTCTTAGATAATCAAAACCTAGCTCATTATTTGTTGCGTATGTAATATCTAGTTCATAATTTTTTTTTCTTTCGTTATCATCTAATTCATTGGTGATACATCCTGCTTTGAGGCCAAGGCGATTATAAATTTTACCCATCCACTCAGAGTCTCGTTTAGCCAAATAATCATTCACAGTTACAATATGAACACCGTTTCCTTTAAGAGCGTTAAGATACGCAGGCATAGTTGATACTAAAGTTTTACCCTCACCAGTTTTCATTTCCGCTATACATCCTCTATGCAGTACTACACCACCAATTAATTGAACATCGTAATGTCTCTCGTTTAAAGTTTGCTTTGCTGCTTCTCTTACTAAAGCAAAAGCTTCCGGGAGAATTTCATCTAAATTTCTTCCCTCTGATATATTCTTTTTAAGTTTATTTGTTTTTTCAATAAATTTTTCTTCCGAAAGATTGAGAAAATCTTTCTCTAACTCATTGATTTTCACCACGATGGGCTTAATATTATCTAATTCCTGTTGATTACTGCTTTTAAATAATTTATTTAATGTTTTAGTTATAAAATTCATTAGTAATTTATATATATTATATAATGATTAATTGAGATATTTACATGACAATAAACCTTAAAAATTTTTTGAAAGATAAACCCAAAATGTCAAAAATGGGGGAATTTCAGCAGCTTCAAGAAATTGATGGCCTCGAAGTTTCTGCTGTATCTGCTGATTTATATGGTAGTGGCAGGGATGATTTGTGTCTTTTTTATTTCAAAGATGGTGCCAATTATGCGGCCATATATACAAATAATTCAATCTGTTCAGAGTCAATTACTTGGAATAAAAATATTAGGAAGAAATTTATAAAGGCTTTATTAGTAAACACTAAAAATGCAAATACTTTTACAGGCGCTCAAGGCCAAGAAGCTCTAGAATCTATTTCAAAAAGTTTAGCTAAAAATTTGACACTGAAAGAAGCACAAAAGAAGGATGGTACTACTAACGTTATTAAACCTAATGAAATTTTATTCGCTTCAACAGGAGTCATAGGTGAAAAATTTCCCACCCAGCAAATCAAAGGAACTGTTTCAAATTTAGTTGATAAATTAAGAGAGAGACAAAATAAGTTTGTTTGGTTTAAAGCTGCTTCATCAATTATGACAACAGATACAAGACCAAAATTAGCTTACGAGGAATGCAGACTATGGAATAAGGATATTAGAATTTGTGGAATTGCAAAAGGTTCTGGTATGATAGCTCCTAATATGGCTACTACACTAGCATTTGTTTTTACAGATGCAGATATTCCATCAATTTATTTAAAAGGCCTTTTAAAAAGAACTGTTGGAAATTCATTTAATGCAATTACAGTTGATAGTGATACTTCTACTAACGATATGATTGGAATTTTTTCTACAAATAAAGTTAAAACTGGTAAAATCTATAATTTATTAGATCCAAAATTGAGAGATTTTGAGAATGCTCTTAAAAGATTGTTACTTAATTTAGCAAAACAAGTTGTTAGCGACGGGGAAGGATCAAAAAAATTTATTACAGTCAAAGTTATTAATGCAAGATCTCAACAGATGGCAAAAAATATATCTTTTTCAATTGCCAATTCTCCCTTATTCAAAACCGCAATGGCCGGTGAGGATCCTAATTGGGGTAGAATTATAATGGCAATAGGAAAATCTGGGGAAAAAATTTCACCTGATAAGATAGAAATTAAATTTGGGGATTTAAAGGTCGCTGAAAAAGGAAAAATTTCAGAAGAATACGATGAAGAAAAACTAAAAAAATACATGGAATGGGAATCTTTAGTAGTGGAAGTTAATCTAAAGCTTGGTCAAGGTTCATTTGAGTGCTATACTTGTGATTTAACTAAGGAGTATGTAAATATTAACGCAGACTATAGAAATTAATGATAAAATATAATTTAAAATGCAAAAATAAGCATGAATTTGAAAGTTGGTTTGCCGACTCAAAAGAGTTTGAAAGGCTAAAATCAAAAAAAATAATCGAATGTACTTTTTGTGGTACAAAATTAATTGAAAAATCAATAATGTCTCCCAACATTTTGAGCAAAGACGAAAAAAATCATAACTCTGTTGGATCAAAAAATTTCAAAAAAATCAGAGAAGATTTAATAAAAATGAGAAACTTTGTAGAAAAAAACTTTGAGTATGTTGGTGAAAATTTTCCTAGCGAAGTGAGGAATGTATATTATGACAAGAAAAAAAATAAAAATATATATGGAAAAGCTACTCCCGAAGAGACAGAGGAATTAAAAGAAGAAGGTATAGAGCTTACATCCATTCCATGGATAGATAATAAAAGAGACAATTAATTTTTTTTAAAAACAATCATATAATTTACAGCACAATCTTTGCTCAAGCTCCAATTATTAGAAAGTATATTAAAATTAAAACCCTCAAGACTAGATTTCTTAAAGTCCAGTTTGTTCATTTTTTCCTCTATTTCTTTTGGTTTAAGAAATTTTGCCCAATCGTGTGTTCCGATTGGTAACCATCTTAGAACATATTCGGCACCAATAATTGCTTTTATATAGGACTCAAAAGTTCTATTGATTGTAGCAACAAACATTATACCATTTTTTTTTAATAGTTTGCTCGCAGACTCCAAAAACAAATCAAGGTTGTCTACGTGTTCGACGATTTCAAGATTTAATACAACATCAAATTTGTCATTTATCTCTTTTTTTTCAGGAGACGTATTTAAATAATTTATTTTTAAGTTATTTTTTTTTGCGTGTATTTTAGCAACTTGTATATTTTTAGATGATGCGTCAATGCCAGTTACTTTTGCCCCCAACCTACTTAGAGGTTCGCAAACAAGACCTCCTCCACACCCAACATCTAATACTTTTAAAGTTGATAGAGGTTCCGTCTGTTTTTTTTGGAGGCCGAAGTGATATTTACATTTATCAATTATATACTTAATTCTTATTGGATTAAATGCATGTAGGGGTTTAAACTTCCCATTAGCATCCCACCATTCATCAGCTAATTTTGAAAACTTTTGAATTTCCTTCTCATTTATTGTAGTCATTGAAGCCATAATTATTATATTTTATAAACTTAATTTTAACTTAATTTATTCTATAATAAAATCTAGCTATGGCAAAAAAAGTATTAAAATTTGGCGGTACATCTGTAGGTTCAATCAAAAGGATTGTTCATGCAGCAAAAATTGTTAAGAAAGAGCATGACCGCGGCAATAAGGTTATAGTGGTAGTTTCTGCAATGTCAGGAACTACTAATAATTTAGTTGATCATTCCCAATCTATATCCAAAAAATTTAGTAAACGAGAACTTGATGTTCTTTTAACTTCTGGCGAACAAGTTACAAGCGCCCTTATGTCAGGTGCATTAATTGACTTAGGAGTAAAATCGAAATCTTGGATGAACTGGCAAATACCCATCATGACAGATGGTGAACATAACAATGCAAGAATTATAAATATGAAAGTTGAAGATATAAATGATTATTTATCTTCCGGTGGCGTTGCTGTAATACCGGGTTTTCAAGGTGTATCAAAATCCGGTGACATTACGTCCATAGGAAGAGGCGGTTCAGACGCAACAGCGGTTGCTATAGCTAAAATTTTTCAAACAGATAGTTGTGAAATTTATACCGATGTTGATGGAGTATATTCTTCAGATCCAAACAAAATACCTCTTGCAAAAAAAATAGATAAAATATCATATGAAGAGATGTTGGAGTTATCATCATTGGGTGCCAAGGTTATGCAATCTTCTGCGGTTCAGGCAGCAATAATGAATGATGTCCCAATTCAAGTAAAGTCTACATTTACGGACAGAAAAGGAACTGAGATAACTAGTCAAGATAATATTGATTATAACAAAGCAGTAACAGGTGTAGCATACTCAAAAGACGATGCAAAAATTACTCTTTTGGGTGTCGAAGATAAGCCGGGTGTTGCTGCAGATATATTTGAGCCTCTTTCAAAAAATCAAATAAACGTAGACATGGTCATTCAAAATATTTCTTCTGATGGAAAAAAAACCGATTTGACTTTTACAACCAAAAGACAAGATAGTGAAAATGCAATTTCATTAATAGATACTAACAAAAAAATAAAGTATGAAAAAATTCAGATGAATGATAGAGTTTCTAAAATATCTATAGTTGGAGCGGGAATGGTTGCAACTCCGGGGATAACTTATAAAATGTTTAGATCTTTAGCAGAAGAAAAAATAAATATTCTAGCTATTTCTACCTCTGAAATTAAAATTTCAGTTATTATTGATGAAAAACTAACTATAGATGCAGTAAAAAAATTACATAAAACTTTTAATTTAGATTAATTTATCAAATGGAAATTAGACCACACAGAATTATTAAAAGAAAAAAAACAAAGAAAATAAAACTTGGAAATGTTTATGTTGGAGGTGACTCTCCAATTTCTGTTCAATCCATGACAAATACCTTAACTACCGATTATAAGGCAACTATTAAACAGATTGATCAACTCCAGGAAGCCGGTGCCGATATAGTTAGAGTTTCATGTCCAGATGAAGAATCTACAAAAGCACTAAAAGAAATAACAAAAAAAATCAAATTACCAATAGTAGCTGACATACATTTCCATTACAAAAGAGCCATTGAGTCTGCCAAAGCAGGTGCAAAGTGTTTAAGAATTAACCCGGGCAATATTGGCTCTGAGGAAAGAGTCAAAGAAGTGATCAAAGCAGCAAAAGATTATGATTGTGCAATAAGAATAGGTGTTAATGCAGGATCCTTAGAAAAAAAAATTTTAGAAAAATATAAAGAACCTTGCCCCGAGGCTCTCATAGAAAGTGCCACACATAATATCAAGCTTCTTGAAGAGAATGATTTTTTTAATTTCAAAATTAGCGTCAAGTCATCTGACGTTTTTTTAGCAGTAAAAGCCTATGAGGGTCTCTCAAATTTGTATGATTATCCTTTGCATCTTGGCATCACCGAAGCAGGAGGTTTGCTAACCGGAAGTATAAAATCATCAATAGGGATTGGAAAACTTTTAATGCAGGGTATTGGAGACACAATAAGAGTTTCTTTATCGGCTGATCCAGTAGAGGAAGTTAAAGCAGGTTTTGAAATATTAAAAGCTTTAGGAATTAGGTCTAGGGGAGTTCAAATTATTTCATGTCCTTCTTGCGCAAGACAAGCATTTCCTGTTATTGATACTGTAAAAATTTTGGAAAAAAAACTTTCTCATATAAAAAAACCAATGACATTATCTATAATAGGCTGTGTTGTTAATGGACCTGGAGAAGCCTCACAAACTGATATTGGTCTTACAGGTGGTGGTGATGGTAATAATTTACTTTATCTTTCAGGCATTCCACACAATAAAGTTATTACTGAAGATATAATAAGCAAAGTCGTAAGCCTAGTAGAAACTAGAGCAAAAGAAACAAATAATTAAACTACATGGTACCTGTCGACAAAGTCAAAAAAATTATTGAAAGATATATTTCTCTTGAAAAAGAACTTTCAACTGGAAAAGTTGAACCAAAGCTTTTAGCAAAAAAATCAAAAGAATATTCAGATTTAAAAAATATAGTACCTTTTGCTAAAGAGTATATTGAATTTGAAAAGAACAAAAGAGATATAAATAATATTATTCAGGATAAAAAAACTGATAATGAAATGATTATTTTAGCAGAAAAAGAATTAAAAGATTTAGAGGAAAATAATGAAAGAAATCAAAAAAAACTTAAAATTTTCTTATTACCCAAGGATAAAGATGACGAAAAAAATACAATTGTAGAAATAAGAGCTGGAACAGGAGGTTTGGAAGCAACACTTTTTGTAGCTGATTTATTTAGAATGTATGAGAAAGTTTCCTCAAAAAAAAAATGGAAAATTGAAATAATAAGTATTTCTAAAAGTGAGGCAGGGGGTTTCAAAGAAGTAATATTTTCTGTTACAGGAGAAAATATTTATTCTTATCTTAAATATGAGTCAGGAGTTCATCGAGTCCAAAGAGTTCCCACAACCGAAGCCCAAGGAAGAGTACATACATCTGCCGCTACAGTTGCTATCCTTCCAGAAGCAGAAGATGTGGATATAAAAATTAATGATAGCGATCTTAGAATCGATGTTTTCAGATCGAGCGGTCCAGGGGGTCAATCTGTTAACACCACAGACAGCGCGGTAAGAATCACGCACGCACCATCTGGAATTGTAGTCACTCAACAAGATGAAAAATCTCAACATAAGAATAAAGCTAAGGCTCTTAAGATTTTGAGAGCAAGACTATACGAGTCTGAAAAACTTAAGAAAGATAAAGAAAGATCAACCGAAAGAAAGAGTCAAATTGGTACTGGAGACAGATCAGAAAGAATACGCACTTATAATTTCCCTCAAGGAAGAGTAACAGATCATAGAATTAATTTTACGCTGCATAAGCTTACAGATTTTTTAAATGGGGAAATTCACGAAGAAATGAATGAAAATTTAAGACTAAAAGATCAAGACTTAAAATTAAAAGCGCTTACTTAAAATGAAAACATACAAACTTATCAATTTAGGATCTCGTTTTTTGAAATATAGTGGAATTCTAAGCAACAGATTAGATTCAGAAATTATTCTATCACACGTAATGGGTTTACCAAGAGAAAGACTTTTGATTAAAGAAAAAGAAATAGAAAAAAAGGAGATTTCAAAATTTAAAAGACTAATTTTAAGACGATCCAAAAGTGAACCTATAGCCTATATCACAAGAAAAAAGGAATTTAGAAGCACAAAGTTTTTTGTTGATAATAATTCCTTAATACCACGCCCAGAAACTGAGCTATTAATTGACCCAATTATTTCAATTTTTAAAAAAAAAAAATTATTTTTTCTAGACGCCGGAGTCGGAACTGGCTGTATAATTTTTTCAATACTTAAAGAACTTAAACACAGCAAGGGGGTTGGGATAGACAAGTGTAAAAAAACCATAATTAATGCAAGAAAAAATTTAATTTCGCTTAAACTAGAGAGTCGAGCGAAACTAATACATAAATCTATAAGCAATGTATTTGTAAACAAATTTGACCTAATTGTATCAAACCCACCGTATATTATTAATAGGGATATTAAACGTTTATCACCAGATATAATTAAATATGAACCAAGATCGGCTTTAGATGGTGGTAATGATGGTCTTGACGTAATAAGAAAAGTTATTTACAAATCAAAACATATTCTCAAACTTAATGGTATTTTGGCGTTAGAAATTGGAAATGGACAATACAGTTCAGTTATGAAAATTTTGAGAGCCTCAAACTTTAGACAGAAAAAAGTGTTAAAAGATTATAAAAATAATATTCGTTGTATTTTTAGCACGTTACAGAAATAATTTTTTGAAAAATTCAAAAACTTTAAATTATATTAACTAAATTTAGTAAAATGATAGGATTAAATGAGACACGATAAAATAAGAAGATTTAGACCTCGATCTAACAAATTTCGATCGAGAAGATCTAACAATATAATCAAAAATAATGGGGCAATTCACCAAGTTAATGGACACAGAAATATTTCATTAGGAAATAATATAAATAAAAATCCACACAATCTAGAAAGAATTATTGAAAAGTATAAAAATTTAGCAAAAGAGGCGTTGAGTTCAGGAGATAAAATCCTTCATGAAAATTATCTTCAGCACTCAGACCATTTCTTTAGAATATTATCTGAACTAGGAGCTGAAAAATCTAAAAATAATGTAAACGAGAATGATAATTCTAAAGATCCTCAAAAGACAAGTATTATAAACGACCAAAACTAATTTTTTAACTCTGCAACCTTAACATCTAGTTTTATTCTCTCAATTTCAAAAAGTTTTCTTTCTTCGCCTTTTAAAATTTTTCCTGATGGCAACTTTAATTTTTGAGAGTTAATAAATTTTCCATTATATGAAACAGTATAGTGCAAGTGTGGTCCAGTAGACATTCCGGTGTTTCCAACGTATCCAATAATCTGTCCTTGTTTGACTCTTCTTCCAGTCCTTGTTGCAAATTTTGATAAATGACCATAGCCAGTTGTATATGAAGAGTTATGTCTAATCCTGACACAGTTACCACCATTGCCACACCAACCCGCTTTAATTACAGTTCCGTTTCCTGAAGCCATGATAGGAGTTCCAGTTGGTGCAGCAAAGTCAGTACCATTATGATGTTTAGTAAAACCTAAAATTGGATGTTTACGATTACCGAAGGGAGATGACAATCTTGCTCCATTAATCGGTGTTTTCATTAGAGCTTTTCTAATACTTCTACCTTTTTCATCATAAAAATCATATTTATTTTTTTTTCCAAATCTATAAAGTTTTATTTCTTGATTGTTTACATTGAGGTAGGCGTATAAAATTTTACCAGTTTTTATTATTTTATTTCTATCATCTAGGTATCTCTCATACATAACCTGGAACCCGTCTCCTTTTCTAATATCTCTTTGAAAATCTACCTCGAAACCAAAAATTCTTGCAAATTCAATTATTATATTTGGCTCCATTTTAGCTTTTATTGCAGAAGAGTAAAGATTGTTAGTTATTGTACCATCTACAACAATAGTTTTTTTAAAAAGCTGTGTAACATTTTTTGTAATTTCTAAGTTACCTTGTCTTTTATCAATATTTACGAAAGTAGTTTTTGAAATAGGGTAATGTATTTTTAAAATTTCCATATCCTTTTTGTTTTTTGTCCTTTTAAGAACAAATTTCATTTTTTGATTAGGTATAATATTAGATAATTGTTTTTTTCTTATTTTTTGAACGATAAAATTAACCTCACTATCCTTTACACTAAATTTTTTTAGTATTGACCCAACAGTGTCGTTATTTTTGACCACATAGTCATACTCTAAATAGGGTGATTTTATTTGATTAAGTAAATAATTTTTTAACAAAACAGTTTGATTATTTGAAAGAAAAGCATCAATGTCTTTTAATCTTTTTTTCTTAGTACTTGTGTTAAAAGAAAACACCAGACTAACAATAACCATGAATAAAAATGAAAAAATGACAAGATTCATCTTATCATTTTTAATAACCAGAAATTTTTTGCTAGAAACGTACAGATTTTTTACAAGATTTTCGAAATATTTTTTATTCATTATATTATTCCCTATATTAAAAAAATGCCATTTGTACAATGCCAAGTAGTAAAAAAGATGTTGATTTTCCTGGTTTTTTTTAAAAAATACAGCAAATATACGCCTTGATTAATTTCTATTTTTTTATATAACAGCGTCTCGCACTAATCGGCAAAAAATCAAAGCTTTTAGCGGATTTACATCTGATTTTGCGAGATAGTTTTCTCTAAATTTAAAGAAAACTCAGCTTTTTTAAATTGTATAAATTAAGAAGAGAAGTGTGGACGGTTAGGTTAATAAAGAAATTTAGCGTACACACTTTAACGAAAGTAACTTCAGTACACACTGAAGTTATTAAAGCTAGTGTGCGCCGTTATTAAACTTGAGAGTTTGATCATGGCTCAGAACGTACGCTGGCGGCACGCCTTATACATGCAAGTCGAACGCAGTAGCAATACTGAGTGGCAGACGGGTGAGTATGATGTGGGAATCTGCCTTTTGGTTTGGAATAACTTGGGGAAACTTAAGCTAATACTGGATAAGCCCTTACGGGGAAAGCTTTATGCGCCAAAAGATGAGCCCGCACTTGATTAGCTAGTTGGTGAGGTAATTGCTCACCAAGGCAACGATCAATAGCTGTTCTTAGAGGAAGACCAGCCACATTGGGACTGAGACACGGCCCAGACTCCTACGGGAGGCAGCAGTAAGGAATCTTGCACAATGGAGGAAACTCTGATGCAGCGATGCCGCGTGAGTGAAGAAGGCCTTTGGGTTGTAAAACTCTTTCGTTGGGGAAGAAAATGACTGTACCCAAATAAGAAGGTCCGGCTAACTTCGTGCCAGCAGCCGCGGTAATACGAAGGGACCTAGCGTAGTTCGGAATTACTGGGCTTAAAGAGCTCGTAGGTGGTTAAAAAAGTTGGTGGTGAAATCCCAAGGCTCAACCTTGGAACTGCCATCAAAACTTTTTAGCTAGAGTGTGATAGAGGAAAGTGGAATTTCTAGTGTAGAGGTGAAATTCGTAGATATTAGAAAGAACACCAAAAGCGAAGGCAACTTTCTGGATCACTACTGACACTGAGGAGCGAAAGCATGGGTAGCGAAGAGGATTAGATACCCTCGTAGTCCATGCTGTAAACGATGTGTGCTAGACGTTGGAAATTTAATTTTCAGTGTCGCAGCAAAAGCGTTAAGCACACCGCCTGGGGAGTACGACCGCAAGGTTAAAACTCAAATGAATTGACGGGGACCCGCACAAGCAGTGGAGCATGTGGTTTAATTCGAAGATACGCGCAGAACCTTACCAACACTTGACATGTTCGTCGCGAGACCAAGAGATTGGTTTCTTCATTTAGTTGGACGAAACACAGGTGCTGCATGGCTGTCGTCAGCTCGTGTCGTGAGATGTTGGGTTAAGTCCCGCAACGAGCGCAACCCCTACGTTTAGTTACTAACATTTAGTTGAGTACTCTAGACGAACTGCCAGTGATAAGCTGGAGGAAGGTGGGGATGACGTCAAGTCCTCATGGCCCTTACGTGTTGGGCTACACACGTGCTACAATGGCACTTACAATGAGAAGCGAAGAGGCGACTCCAAGCCAATCTCAAAAATGTGCCTCAGTTCGGATTGTACTCTGCAACTCGAGTACATGAAGCTGGAATTGCTAGTAATCGCGGATCAGCGCGCCGCGGTGAATACGTTCCCGGGTCTTGTACACACCGCCCGTCACACCATGGAAGTTGGTTACACCTTAAGGCAAAGTTTAAAACCTTTGACTACGGTACGATCAACGACTGGGGTGAAGTCGTAACAAGGTAGCCGTAGGGGAACCTGCGGCTGGATCACCTCCTTTCTAAGGATGACCAAAAATTTCTTTTGGTCACAAAATATTAGTTAATGTGACCGTCCTCATTTCTCTTCTTTTAAAGTGTCTCTAATAAAATGACTTTAGGGGCCGGTAGCTCAGGTGGTTAGAGCGCACCCCTGATAAGGGTGAGGTCGGACGTTCGAGTCGTCCTCGGCCCACCATAATTTGGGGGGATTAGCTCAGCTGGGAGAGCGCCTGATTTGCATTCAGGAGGTCAGCGGTTCGATCCCGCTATCCTCCACCAAAATTGACACTTTTAGCTTTTTTAAATCGTAAATAATATTATCAATATCTATATCCGATTGTTCGAATAGATGAACAATCAATGAATGTTCGAAAAGATGAACATTCCAACAAAAATTTAATTTTTACAGAAAATTTTTTTCTGTGCATTAAATCAAGCGTTTAAGGGCGTATGGCGGATGCCTAGGCACTGAAAGGCGATGAAGGACGTGGTATACTGCGATAAGTTTCGGGGAGCTGTATGCAGGCTTTGATCCGAAAATTTCCGAATGGGAAAACCCAACTCTTTATGAGTTACTTTGCACTGAATTCATAGGTGTAAAGAGCAAACCCGGAGAACTGAAACATCTAAGTACCCGGAGGAAAAGAAATCAATTGAGACTCCGTTAGTAGTGGCGAGCGAACGCGGAACAGGCCAGTAAAATTGGTAAGTTAATTTGAATAGTTTGGAAAAACTAACCACAGCAGGTGATAGTCCTTTAGAAGTAACACTTATTAATTTTCTTGAGTAAAGCGGGACACGAGAAATCTTGCTCGAATATAGGGGGACCACCCTCTAAGCCTAAGTACTCTTCAGTGACCGATAGTGAACAAGTACCGTGAGGGAAAGGTGAAAAGAACCCCTATTAGGGGAGTGAAATAGAACCTGAAACCGTATGCCTACAAACAGTCAAAGCTCTTTTTAGAGTGATGGCGTACCTTTTGTATAATGGGTCAGTGACTTAATTTATCCAGCAAGCTTAAGCCGATTAGGTGTAGGCGTAGCGAAAGCGAGTCTTAATAGGGCGAATTAGTTGTATGAATTAGACCCGAAAACGAATGAGCTTACCATGAACAGGTTGAAAGCAGGGTAACACTTGCCGGAGGACCGAACCAGTTGACGTTGAAAAGTCTTTGGATGATTTGTGGTAAGGGGTGAAAGGCCAACCAAATTCGTAGATAGCTGGTTTTCCGCGAAAACTATTTAGGTAGTGCGTTGAATAAACATACTTTTGGAGGTAGAGCACTAAATGGGCTAGGGGGTAGAAATACCTACCAAACCTAATAAAACTCCGAATGCCAAAAGTAATTCCTCAACAGACAGACTGTGGGTGCTAAGGTCCATGGTCGAGAGGGGAACAGCCCAGATCACCAGATAAGGTCCCTAAATCATGATTAAGTGTGAAAGGATGTGGAGATTCCTAAACAGCCGGGAGGTTGGCTTAGAAGCAGCCATCCTTTAAAGATAGCGTAACAGCTCACCGGTCTAATAGAGTTTCTGCGCCAAAGATGTAACGGGGCTCAAATCATGTACCGAATCTGTGGGTGTGTAATGTCTTCGGACTTTGCACGCGGTAGCGGAACGTTCTGTAAGCCTGCAAAGGTGTACCCGCGAGGGACACTGGAGGTATCAGAAGTGCGAATGCTGACATAAGTAACGATTAACAGAGTGAAAAACTCTGTCGCCGAAAATCCAAGGTTTCCTGCGCAAGGTTAATCCGCGCAGGGTTAGTCGGCCCCTAAGACGAGGGCGAAAGCCGTAGTCGATGGGAACAAGGTTAATATTCCTTGACCAGATGAGAGTGACGGATCTTGTAAATTGTAAGTTCTTAATGGATTGAACTTGCCGTGAAAAGGTCCCAGGAAATAACCTCATCATAGACCGTACCCTAAACCGACACAGGTGGATTATTAGAGTATAATTAGGCGCTTGAGAGAATGATGTTGAAGGAACTCGGCAAAATGCTTCCGTAACTTCGGAATAAGGAAGGCCTAGTGTTAGGCAACTAATATTAGGTGGCACAAGCCAGGGAGAAGCGACTGTTTATCAAAAACACAGGGCTCTGCTAACACGTAAGTGGATGTATAGGGTCTGACGCCTGCCCGGTGCTGGAAGGTTAATATGGTTGGTGCAAGCTAACTGTTGAAGCCCCAGTAAACGGCGGCCGTAACTATAACGGTCCTAAGGTAGCGAAATTCCTTGTCGGGTAAGTTCCGACCTGCATGAATGGCGTAACGATTTCTCCGCTGTCTCCAACATCAACTCAGTGAAATTGAATTCTCCGTGAAGATGCGGAGTTCCCGTGGTTAGACGGAAAGACCCCGTGCACCTTTACTGCAACTTTACATTGGTATTAGAAACGACATGTTTAGCATAGGAGGGAGACTTTGAAGTGGTGGCGTCAGCTGCCATGGAGTCGCCAGTGAAATACCTCTCTTGTTATTTTTGATATCTAACTGCTAGCCGTAATCCGGCAGCAAGACACTGTATGGTGGGTAGTTTGACTGGGGCGGTCGCCTCCCAAATAGTAACGGAGGCGTGCGAAGGTAGGCTCAGAACGGTCAGAAATCGTTCGTAGAGTGCAATGGCATAAGCCTGCCTGACTGTGAGACTGACAAGTCGAGCAGAGTCGAAAGACGGTCATAGTGATCCGGTGGTTCTGAGTGGAAGGGCCATCGCTCAACGAATAAAAGGTACGCCGGGGATAACAGGCTGATACCCTCCAAGAGTCCATATCGACGAGGGTGTTTGGCACCTCGATGTCGGCTCATCACATCCTGGGGCTGGAGCAGGTCCCAAGGGTTTGGCTGTTCGCCAATTAAAGTGGTACGTGAGCTGGGTTCAGAACGTCGTGAGACAGTTCGGTCCCTATCTGCCATGGGTGTAGAAGAATTGAGAGGAGTTGCCCCTAGTACGAGAGGACCGGGGTGAACATACCACTGGTGGACCGGTTGTAGCGCCAGCTGCAGTGCCGGGTAGCTAAGTATGGAAGAGATAATCGCTGAAAGCATCTAAGCGAGAAACTCACCTCAAAACTAGTTCTTCCTATAGAGCCGTGGTAGACCACCACGTTGATAGGCTGGATGTGGAAGCGCAGTGATGCGTGTAGCTGACCAGTACTAATAGCTCAATTGGCTTGATTTATGCACTGAAAAAAATTTTAATTACCTACAAGATATAGCCCTAATATTGAATAAATACATACAAATAAGTAAATAAACGTATTTTGTCTTTACTGTTCAATTTTTGAACGTTAATATGTTCAATTATTGAACAATATGAAAAATAATCAAGACCATTTTGAAGTTTTAAGAAGAATTCAAAAAAAACCAGAATCCTCGCAAAGAGAATTAGCCGAGGAGCTTGGGTTTAGTCTTGGAAAATTAAATTATTGTTTAAAAGCACTACAAAAAAAAGGTTTAGTAAAACTTCAGAATTTTCAAAAAAAATCAAATAAAATAAATTATCTTCAATATGTAATCACTCCCAAAGGGATCTCTGAGCGGACAAAGCTTACAATCGATTTCATGAAAAGAAAAATGAAAGAATACGATGAGCTAAAAAAGGAATTAAAAAATAACGATTGACATGTGGACTATAATTAAATTTGATAAAAAGTCTTTTAAAATTTTTAAAGATGAAACATCAAAAATTTTAGGAAAAAACTGTAAATTTTATAGACCACAACTTATTCTGCAAAAATACAAAAATAATAAAATTATTAATTTTAAAATTGATTTACTCAATGACTATGTATTTTGCTATGATGAAAAATTTAAAGAAAAGGAAATTTTTAAATATTTAAAATACACAAAAGGTTTAAAGTACTTTCTCGAAGGTTTTAAAAGTTCTCAAAAAGAAATTAATAATTTTATCAATTATTGCAAAAGCTTAGAAAATGAAAATGGTCTTATAACAAAAAACTTTTTTGATAATTATATTAACATAAGTAGAGATTATAAATTTCTCTCTGGGCCTTTTTTGAATAAAGTTTTTAAAGTTATTTCAGTACAGAGAAATAAGTTAAGAATATTGGTAGGAGGTTTAAATACAACTATCAGAAAAGATGAGTTTTTATTTAATCCTGTTTAATATTTAAATATTAGTAAAAATAAGCAATGAGTATAAAAGTTTAAAAAGGCTTTTTTGCAAAGTGCGGAGCTATGGAAACATTAAATAAATGAATTATTTTGAAAGATTAAAGAAAAGAGTAAATAAAAAAGAAGCAATAATTTCAATTATTGGCGTAGGATATGTTGGGTTAGCTTTGCTACGAGAATTTGACAGAAAAGGTTTTAGATCAGTAGGGATTGATATTAACTTAAAAAAGTTTAAGAAATTAAATTTATCTAAGAAAGCTGTTTTAACTTCAAATTACTCGGAAATTAAAAACTCAGATGTCATAATAATTACCCTTCCAACTCCTTTGGATAAAAAAATGAGTCCAGATTTGAAAATTATTAGAAACAGCCTTAATAAAATGAAAAAATTTTTAAAAAAAGGTCAACTCATTTCTTTTGAGAGCACAACTTATCCCGGTACGACTAAAGAACTTTTTATCCCGATTATAAAAAACAAAAAATTTAAACTAGGGGAAGATTTTTTTTTAGCTTACTCCCCGGAGCGGGTAAGTCCAGAGCTAAAAGTGAAAAATAAAACAATTAAATACAATTTAACTAATACTCCTAAGATTGTTTCTGGATATACAAAAAATTGTAAAATATTAGGAAAATTGATTTATGAAAAAATAATTAAAAAAATTTATTTAGCATCAACTTTGGAAATAGCAGAGACAACAAAAATGATTGAAAACACTTTTAGATCGGTGAACATTGCTTTAGTTAATGAACTTAAGATGTTTTTAACGCACATCAATATTGATATACATGAATGTATTGATCTTGCAGGAACAAAACCTTTTGGATTTACAAAATTTTTACCTGGACCTGGGTATGGCGGGCACTGTATTCCAATAGATCCTTTCTATTTATATTGGCTTGCAAAAAAGAATAATGTTAATTTAGATTTTATTAAAACATCAGGGATAGTTAATAGAAAAATCACTGACTGGATATCAAAGAAAATAATCCTCTTTTTTAAAAAAAAATTTTTAGGAAAAAAAAAGGTAAAAATATTTATTTTGGGAGTATCTTATAAACCCGACATAGACGACACGAGAGAGTCGCCGGCTTTAAAAATTATGGAAAAATTTAAAGAAGCAGGAATAGATATTGAGTACTCAGATCCATATGTAAAACAAATTAAATACAATGGTATTTTAAAAAAAAGTAAACCTTTGAATGTTCGAAATTTTAAAAAATATCCAATAGTATTAATAGCAACTAATCATTCGGTTTTTAATTACAAACTTATTGCTGAAAAATCACAATTTTTATTTGACGCTAGAAATTCTATAAAAAATAGAAAAATCAACTTTTTCAAACTTTAATTTATTTTATTTATGATTGCCATAGTTCAAGCAAGAATGAATTCAAAAAGATTACCTGGCAAAGTTTTAAGATCAATTAATGGAAAACCAATGTTGTTGAGAGTTGTAGAAAATTTAAAAAAATCATTATTAATAAAAAAAATTATAATTGCTACGTCTAAATCTAGTGAGGATATAAAAATAGAAAATTTTTGTAAAAAAAATAAATTAGAATTTTTTAAAGGTGATTTAAAAAACGTATCCAAAAGATTTAAAACACTTTTAGAGCAAAACAAACATTATCATAACAGTTTTTTAAGAATAAGCTCGGACAGCCCTTTAATAGACTATAAATTGGTAGATAGATGTATCAGAATTTTTAAAAAAAAAAAACCAAATATTTTGACAAATGTATTTCCAAGAACTTTTCCAAAAGGACAAAGTATCGAAATAATAAATTCTAGTTTTTTTTTAAAAAACCAACCTAAATTTATATTGCCCCAAGACAGAGAACACGTGACTCATTTTTTTTATAGAAAAAAATTTAAAAAAATTTTAAATATCAGAAATCAAAAAAATTACTCAAATTTTAATATGTGTGTAGATA
>CACHXE010000011.1 GCA_902583785.1 uncultured Pelagibacteraceae bacterium
ATTTCAAAATTTCCCGTTATCGATGAGGTACTTCAGGAATTGAATATAAGTGAAAATTGCCAACTTTCACGAATAACCGGATCTGGATCGGCGAGTTTTGGCTTATTTTTGAATAAAAAAGATGGTGCTTTAGCTATGAAAAGGATTAAAAAGAGATTTCCTAGATTTTGGTGTGTTCTCTGTAAAACTATTTAAATTTCAATTTTTGTGGTATATCAAAAATAATTTGGGGCGTAGCCAAGCGGTAAGGCAGTGGTTTTTGGTACCACCATCCTAGGTTCGAATCCTAGCGCCCCAGCCATTGATATTATGTCGTTAATAAATAATATTCGGAAATTTTTTTTTCCTTTTTATAAAGAGCGAAAAATTAAAGAAATTTTTGAAATTCTTAATAAAGATAAAAAAGACAACGCAATGTTAGTAGGTGGATGTGTACGAAATTTTCTAAACAATCAAGAAATAAACGATGTTGACATAGCTACTATTTTTACCCCATCAGAAGTAATTAAAAAATTTTCAAAAACTCCATTTAGGGTAATTAAAACTGGCGTTGATCACGGAACAGTAACTTTGATAAAAGAGGGACAAAACTTTGAGGTGACTACCCTTAGGGAGGATATCTCAACAGACGGAAGACACGCAAAAGTTTCTTTTACTAAAGAATGGAAAAAAGATTCCGAAAGACGCGATTTTACCATTAATGCAATTTATTTAGATCAATACGGAAAAATATTTGATCCTCAAAATGGCTTGCAAGATTTAAAGAATAAAACAGTAAAATTTATAGGTGATCCTGAAAAAAGGATACAAGAGGACTATTTAAGAATTTTGAGGTACCTAAGATTTTCACTACAATATAATAATAAAAGTCACGATCAAGAAACTTTGAAAATCATTAAAAAAAACCTTGTTGGTATATCAAAATTATCAAAGGAGAGAATTTTTGGAGAAATTATTAAAATTTTAAGTTTAAATAATCTCAGGGATATTTTTTTAAATGACAATCTTTATGAAATTTTTAAAGTAGTTTTTTCTGAATTTAAATATTTAGATAGATTGAAGAATATTAACAACGAGATATACAATAATTTCCTAAAATCTGACCAGCATTTGCTTCTAGCACTTTTGTTGGTTGATGAAAAAGATAATCATGCATATTTTTCACATAAATATAAGGTATCTAATTATTTAAGAGAAAATCTTGATTTTTACCATAAATATTTTTACGAGGCAAAAAAAGATAAAAACTTTTTTCAAAAAAATCTTAAAAAAAATCTCTTTTATCATGGAAAAAGAAAAATAACCTCTTTAGCTAAATTTTATTTTATTCAACAATATAAAAAAAATTACGTTCAATTAAGCAATACTTTAAAAATAATTAATTCAATTAGCGTTCCACAATTCCCGATTACGGGCAAGTATCTTTTAGAGAGAGGATTTACAAGTGGAAAACATATTGGAGAAGTTTTAAATAAAATTGAAAAAATATGGATTGAAAAAGATTTTAATTTAAATAATGAGGAGCTTAAAACTCTTATTAAAAAATATAATTAAATTAAATATATTTTACCTCGAGAATTTCAAAGTTTTTTTCTCCAGAGGGTGTTCTAACTGTTATTAGATCTTTAACCAATTTTCCTATCAATGATTTACCCATGGGAGATTTAAAATAAATTAAATTCTTTTTTATATCGGCCTCATCTTTTCCAACAATTTTATAAAAATTTTTTTTGTCACTTTCTAGATCTTTGATATATACAGTTGAGCCAAAAATAATTTTACCAGTATTTTCCATTTTCGTAACATCAATAATGTTTGCTCTAGCAATAATATCATTAATTTCCAAAACTCTTCCCTCAATATGGCCCTGTTGTTCCTTTGCAGCATGATATTCTGCGTTCTCTTTCAAATCACCATGTGATCTTGCCTCTGCTATTGCAGCTACGACTTTTGGTCTCTTATTATTTTTTAAATCCTCTAATTCTTCTTTGAGTTTTTTTAAGCCATTAACTGTAATCGGTTCTTTTTCCATTTATTTCCATTTCGCTTCAGGTGGCAGAGACATAAAAATTGCATCTAAATTTCCACCTGTGTTAAGACCGAATTTAGTCCCTCTGTCATATAACAAATTAAATTCAACATACTTGCCTCTTTTTATCAATTGGCTATTTTTATGTTTTTTGTTCCAATCAGAAAATATTTTATTTTTTATGATGTCTGATGATACTTCTAAAAAACAAATTCCAACGTCCCTAATAAACTTAAAATTTTTTTCCCAATCTTTATATAGATAATCAAAAAAAATCCCTCCAATACCCCTGGGTTCATTTAAGTGTTGTATAAAAAAATATTTATCGCACCATTTTTTAAAAGAAATGTAATTTTTTTTATTATTTTTACATAAAATATTAAGTTTTTTATGTAACAATTTTTCTTCATTTTGATCCAAAAAACTTGGCGTAACGTCCATTCCTCCCCCAAACCAGCTTTTAGAAGTCACAACAAACCTGGTGTTAAAATGCATGGCCGGTATCTTAGGATTTTTCATATGAGCTACTACTGATATTCCAGATGCCCAATAATAATTATTTTTTTTTGTTCCTGGTATATTTGAGTGGAAATTTTTTGAAAATTGACCTTGGACAGTAGACTGATTAACACCAACTTTGTCAAATAATTGCCCATTGGTTAAAATATAATACATGCCGCCGCCATCATTTATATTACTTTTTTTCCATTCATTTTTTTTGAAATATTTGGGTCTTATTTTTTTTCTTTTTGAATACTCTTTTTCTAAATTTTGAAATTCTTCACAGATTTTTTCCTGCAAATAAATAAACCAATCAGAGGCTATTTTTTTTTGGGTTTCTATGTCAATTTTCATAAAAAATATTTATATGTGTTTATAACTAGCTGATTCTTACAATTAATCAGAATTCGTGTGTCATTCTAGCCTCTGGCAACTCTTTTAAATAGCCTTATTTTATATTAGAAAGCAATAATAATATAAAGAAATGGATAATTCAGGTAAAAAAAATAACAGAAGAGATTTTCTCTTTACAGCAACATATGCTGTTGGGGCAGTTGGACTAGGGGCAACAATTTGGCCATTTATAGATCAAATGAATCCTGACAGTTCTGTGAAAGCATTAGCAACAACAGAGGTAGATATAAGTCAAATTGAACCTGGAAAAACCGTAACTGTTTTATGGAGAGGTAAACCTGTTTTTATCAAAAGAAGAACACAATCAGAAATTTCAGAAGCACAATCAGTTAATCTAGATGAACTTAAACATCCAGAAAAAGATCAAGATAGAGTTAAAAAAGCCGAGTGGTTAGTTATGATGGGTATTTGCACTCATCTTGGATGCGTACCTCTTTCGGATAAGGGTGAATACAATGGATGGTTTTGCCCATGTCATGGATCTCATTATGATTCTTCAGGTAGGATTAGAAAAGGTCCAGCACCAACTAATATGGAAGTTCCTAAGTATGCATTCATAGACGATAATACAATTAAGATTGGATAATTTAAATGAGCGAGCAAACATATACCCCTAAATCAAAATTTGGAAAATGGTTTAATGATAGACTTCCTTTACTATCTTTGGCATCACATCTAACAGATTATCCAACACCAAAAAATTTAAACTACTGGTGGACTTTTGGGGGAATACTAACTTTTTGTTTATTGTCTCAAATTATAACTGGATTGGTTTTGGCTATGCATTACGTTGCTCATGCGGACATGGCGTTTAGTAGTATAGAGCACATAATGCGAGATGTGAATTATGGTTGGTTAATTAGATACATTCACAGCAATGGAGCTTCAATGTTTTTCCTTGCGGTTTATATTCACATTTTTAGATCATTGTTCTACGGATCCTACAAATCACCTAGAGAGATAATATGGATCTTAGGTATGATAATTTATCTTTTAATGATGGCTACTGCATTTATGGGTTATGTTTTGCCTTGGGGACAAATGAGTTTTTGGGGGGCAACTGTAATCACAAATTTATTTAGTGCAATTCCTTTAGTCGGAGACAGTATAACCACTTGGCTATGGGGCGGATATTCAGTAGACAACCCAACTTTAACAAGATTTTTTAGTTTACATTATTTATTTCCTTTTTTGATTTTAGGTCTGGTAATTTTACATATCTGGGCTCTGCACGTTCCTGGCAATAATAATCCAATTGGTATTGATGTAAAAAAACCATCAAAGGACACTGTGCCTTTCCATCCTTATATAACTATTAAAGATTTATTTGCTTTGCTTATATTTCTTATAATCTTTTCAGGATTTATATTTTTTGCTCCAAATATCCTTGGTCATAGCGATAATTATATTGAAGCGAATCCTTTGGTGACACCAAAACATATTGTTCCCGAGTGGTATTTACTTCCATTTTACGCAATACTTAGATCTGTGCCTGATAAACTTGGTGGAGTAGTTCTTCTTTTTGGATCAATTTTTATTTTGATGGCACTTCCATGGCTTGACAGTAGCAAAGTAAGATCCTCTATTTTTAGGCCGTTAAATAAAATATTCTTTTGGGTTCTCGTAATTGACGTTTTAGCACTTGGATATGTAGGAGCTATGCCCGCAGAAGGTTTATATCTCTTGATTGCAAGGGTAGGTACAGTTTATTATTTTGCTCATTTCTTAATAATACTTCCAGTTCTGAGTAGAATAGAAAAAACCCAACCTTTACCGTTAAGTATCACAGAGCCAGTACTAACAGGTATGCCCAAAGCAGAGTTCATTAAGAGTGATAAGCGGCATGTATAATATTAAAAAAATTTATTTTAAATTTATTTTCCTTTTTTTTACTTTGATGAGTCTCTCGTTTGCAGAAGAAATTAAAATACCTAAACAAGAGTGGAGTTTTAAGGGTATTACAGGGAAATTTGACAGATCGTCATTGCAAAGAGGCTACCAGGTCTACACAGAAGTTTGCTCCTCTTGTCACTCGATGAATCTTTTAAGTTATAGAAACCTTGGTGAAGAGGGCGGTCCAGAATTCTCTCTAGAACAAGTTAAAGCAATTGCAGCAAATTTTGAGGTAACGGATGGGCCAGACAACGACGGAGAAATGTTTACAAGACCCGCAAGACCATCAGATAAATTTGTTTCTCCTTATCCAAATGTAAAAGCAGCAATGGCCGCAAATGGTGGAGCGTATCCTCCTGACATGTCAGTTCTAGTAAAAGCAAGAAAGGGTGGAGCCGATTATATCTACGCTGTCTTGACCGGATATACAGAAGCGCCTGCGAACTTTGAATTGGAGGAAGGAGTTTACTACAACAAGTACATGGATGGTAATAAAATTAAGATGTCAAATCCTTTATCAGATGACTTGGTCTCTTACTCTGATGGAACAAAAGCGTCAGAAACACAGATGGCAAAAGATGTTACAATGTTTTTGACTTGGGCAGCAGAACCTCATTTAGAAAGTAGACACAAAATGGGTTTTAAAGTAATAATTTTTTTAATAATTTTAACTATATTAGTTTATTTCAGTATGAGAAAACTTTGGTCAAGGATTAACCCTGAAGAATAAGACATCACCATCTTTTACGAGATAATTTTTACCTTCCAATCTTAATTTGCCATTTTCTTTGGCTTTTTCAAAGCCACCGTATTTTTTAAAATCTTCATAAGAAACTGCTTCAGCTCTGATAAAATTTTTTTCAAAATCACTGTGTATAACCCCGGCTGCTTTTTGTGCTTCTGTATTTTTTCTTATTGTCCATGCTCTGGATTCTTCTGGACCAGACGTAAAGAAGGTATTTAAGTTCAATAGATCATAACCAGTTGTAATAAGTTTATCTAAACCTGTTTTTTCTAAACCTATATTTTTCATATAATTTTCTCTCTCATCTGGTTTCAAATCAATAATTTGGCTCTCTATATCCGCACATATTGTTATAAATTTTTTATTTGAATATTCTTTCTTTAAAAGCTGAGTATATTTGTTGCCACTTTTAACACTATTTTCATCGACATTGCATACTATTATGTAGGGTTTTGTTGAAATTAAACCAGTTTCTTTTAGTAATTTTTTACTCTCAATGTCATAATTTTCCATCAAACTTTCATTTTTGTTAAGTTTATTAAGAACATTTTCAAGTAATTCAATTTGTTTATCACTCATTTTCTTTTTAGAATTTTTTTGAAGTTTTTTTTCTAGCTGATTTATGTCTGATAATAGTATCTCAGTTTTTATAATTTCTAGGTCATTTATAGGATCTATATTTTTATTTACGTGTTGTATATTTTCGGAGTCAAAACATCTAACCAAATGTATTACTGCATCAACTTCTCTTATATGAGATAGGAATTTATTACCTAAACCTTCACCTTTTGATGCGCCTTTTACTAATCCGGCAATATCAACAAAAGTTATATTAGCATTTATTGTTTTTTTTGATTTAGATATGGTCGAAAGCTTAACCACCCTTTCATCAGGAACATCCACTATTCCAATATTTGGATCTATAGTACAAAATGGGAAATTTGCAGCTTGTGCATTTTTTGATGATGTCAAAGCATTAAAAAGTGTCGATTTACCAACATTGGGCAAACCCACTATTCCACACTTAAATCCCATTCAAATTTTGATTAACTTTACTTGAGAAAATATCCATCTCTTTATTAATAAGAGTTGGTATTAGTTTAACAATACTATCAGTAATATCTTTAATTCTATCCTCTTCATTCTCATTAAAATCTTCCAGAACATGATTATTAACTTTACTCTTTTGTTTAGGACGCCCAATACCAATTCGGACTCTAGAATATTCTTTCCCAATGAATTTATCTATAGACTCTATTCCGTTATGACCAGCGCTAGTCCCCCCAAATTTTGCTTTAACCTTACCTAAATCAATATCCAAATCATCGTGAAAAACAATAACGTCTTTAGCATCAATTTTAAAATATTCTATTAATTCTTTAATACAAACCCCTGAATTATTCATAAAAGTAAGTGGTTTGATTGCATAAACTTTTTTATTTTCTATGTTTCCGGTTGTCAAAAGTCCCTTAAATTTAGGTTTTTGTTTTGAAAGACTGAACTGTTGGTTGATGGCGTCTATAATCTTAAAGCCGATATTGTGTCTGTTATTAGTATTATTTGGACCAGGGTTACCTAAACCTACAAGTAGAAGCATATTATTTATTTTTTTTCAGGGGGTTTTTTTTCTGAGGTCTTTTTATCTCCACCTTGTTTTTTATCAGGTGCACTACCTTCTTTACCTTTTTCATCTTTTTTGGCAGCCTCAGCGTCTTTGGCTGGCGTTGTACCTTCCGCACCTTCACCAGATGCTGCTGCTTCTCCTTCAGCACCTTCGGCAGGTGTTTCTTCAGCAGTTTTTTCAGGCTCTTTTATAATTGTTGGTGCTGCGATTGTAGCCACCACAAAATCTCTGTCAGTTATCGTCAACTCTGTATTTTTCGGTAAACCAACAGATGAAATTCTTATACTTGCTCCTATATCCAAACCACTTAAGTCAACTTCTATATCATCTGGAATATTTTCAGATTTGCATTTTAATTCAATTTTTCTTCTAACAATATTTAAAACACCGCCCTTTTTTAATCCTGCGCACTCATTATTATTTTTAAATTTAACTGGTATTTCTAAAATAATTTCTGATCCAGAAACAATTCTCATAAAATCAATATGTGTAGGTTTTTCTGACGTAACATGATAAGTGACGTCTCTCGGAATAACTTTTTCTTTTTTTCCGTCAACATCTAAGTCAAAAACTGTCGATAAAAAATTTTCAGATCTAAGGATATCCTTTACAAATTTTTCTTCTATGCTTAATTTTAGATTTGGACTCTTTCCGCCGTATAAAATAGCAGGTATTATACCTTTTGTTCTTAAAGCATTTAACTCGCCTTTTGTCTTTGTTTCTCTCTTAGCGGCTTTTAAATTATTTGTCATTTGAATGTGCCAATTTACCCCAACTTTGAAATAAAACAAGCCCTAATTGAACAAACTGGATACAGAAGTTGAATTTGAAATCCTCTTTATTGCCTCGGCCATTAAAGAAGCTATGGATAATACTTGAATTTTGCTTACACTTTTTATTCTCCTAGAATTATCGATGCTGTCAGTTATTATTAGTTTTTTAATTTTTGATCTTTTAATTTTATTAATTGCATCTCCACTGAGTACAGCATGAGTTACAAAAACATAAACATCTAATGCTCCTTTCTTTTTTAGTTCTTCAACAGCATTTACGATCGTTCCACCACTATCGATAATATCATCGACTATTATGCAATTTTTATTTTTTACATTACCTATTATATTCATCACTTGAGACTTACCCGGTTGCGGTCTTCTTTTATCAATAATCGCCAGATCCGCATTGATTTTTTTTGCTAAACCTCTTGTTCTTTCAATACCACCAGCATCTGGTGATACACATATTAAATTTTTATTTTTAATATTTTTTTTTATATATCTAGCGAATATTGGTGTAGTAAAAAGATTGTCTACAGGCATATCAAAAAAACCCTGAATCTGTCCAGAATGCAAATCTACAGTTACAACTCTATTTGCTCCGGCATTTGTAATTAAATTTGAAACAAGTTTTGCTGAGATAGATGTTCTAGGAACTACTTTTCTATCTTGTCTAGCATAACCAAAATAAGGTATTACGGCAGTTACATTTTTTGCTGAAGATCTTTTTAATGCATCAATGCACAAAAGAAGTTCCATAAGGTTATCGTTGGCAGGTGTTGAGGTAGATTGAATTACAAAAACACTATTACCTCTTATATTCTCATTTATTTCTACATAAATTTCACCATCTGCAAAATTTTTAATATTAGTATTAACTAATTTTAGTTTAAGTTGTTTTGATATTTTTTTACTGAGTGAGAGGTTGCTTGTTCCTGATAAAATTTTCATTAGGACACTTATCTTATACATCCATTGTATGGAGGTTTCAATTAATTTTGTGAGCTAATTTTTTTTATTACTGAAATACATCTACCGTAGTCATCTTCTCCTAATTTTTTGGCCCTTCTGTGGCTAAAGTATTCACTATTAGCGGCAAAGGTATCAATAAGTATGTTTTCTATTTTTAAAACACCCAAATCTTTAAAATTTTTATTCACAAATCCTCTCAAATCAAAATTGAAAGTATTTTCGTTATTCTTTACAAAAAATGATTCATTATCCTTAGATCTCTCAATAAATTTAGTATAAAAATCATTTTTTACCTCATAGTTTTTTTGAGAAATACAAGGGCCAACAGAAACTACTAAATTTTTAATATCCCCACTCATTTGTTCAATTTTTTTTAAAGTGTTTTCAATTATTCCACTGATTGCACCTTTCCAACCAGCATGGATACACCCAACAATTTTTTCATTTTTTTCATACATAAGGATTGGAACACAATCTGCTGTCAGCACTGATAATGCAATTTCATTGCTTTTAGTTAGCATCGCATCACAATCAATTCTGTCTAAGTTCTTTTTTGGATTAATAATTTCAACTTTATTACTATGAGTTTGTTTCATAGTTATAAGACCATTTTTTTTGACTTCGAATTTACTTGAAACTATATCTAAATTTTTTTTTACATTTTCTTTTTTATCATCACTTCCAACTCCACAATTAAGACTTGCATATATTCCACTTGAAGCTCCATTTTTTCTAGAAAAAAAACAGTGTTGAATATCGCTATATTTTTTTAGATTTTTTGAATAGAACATTATTTAAAAGCCAAAGAGAATTTATTCTTTTTGTTTTTTGCAAAAATAACCTTAAATATTTCACCCATCATTTTAGGGTCAATTAGTCTTCTAAGTCTCAGATTTAAGTTTGATTGTTCTCGATAAGTCATTTTATTACTTGCAATTTTAGCACGTTCAACAATACCCATTCTTTGCAAAAATTTACTCTGACTTATGATATTTTCTACAAACAAACCCTGACTATTAAAATATTTTTTGTATAAATCAAAGTTGACCAGAGAAGTTATATCAGCATTTCCTATATTTTTGTTTATGTCATTAAATTTATGTTTCATTACAGATTGTAAAGTACTAATATTTTTTTCTACCTTATATCCATAATCAACAAAAAGAACACCACCATTCAATTTTTTAATTTTTTTAAATTTTAGGTCTCCATTAAAAAATTCTTTTTTTGAGATTTTATTTTTATTTAAATCCCATGATATTTCATTGAGATGAAAATAATTATTTTTATATAAAAAATTTGAAAAGAGATTAGTAACTTCAAACTTGTCTGATATTTTTATATTAGTTTGATTTATATCGCCCTTAACTATAAAATCTGTTTTTAATTTAAAATTTTCATCAAATTCCAATTCTAAATCTTTAATTTGAAACTTCCCCTTTTTAATACTTTTTAAATTATCCAAATTAAAATTTGCTATTTTTAAAAGTGGTTTTATTTTATTAAATTCTAAATATTCTGTTGATAAAATAACTTTTTTTACAGCGATTTTTTTTTTAGTCAAAAATTCCAGATCAATATTGGTTCTTAGTGATTTTAATGGAATAGGTATTGTATTGTAATTAATATTAGGATTTATAAATCTTACAAACAAAATAAATTCTTTTATATCTAATAAAACTGATATTTTTTTAAAATCTAATGAAATATTTTTGTTGGTTTTTTTTATTTCAGATTTAATAATTTCATTAAATTTATTAGTTTCGTAACCAAAAAAACTAAGATATATAACGCCTAAAGTTAAAAGAAATAAGATAAATAAAAAAGTTGAAAAAAATGCTTTTTTCATTACTTGGTTGTCCTAAATATTGATCCTTCAATAAATTTATCTATATTTCCATTTAATACTGAGTCAGGATTAGTGTCTTCAATATTATATCTCAAATCTTTAACAAGCCTGTATGGTTGTAAAACATATGATCTTATTTGGTAACCCCATCCAATATCTGTTTTGGAGTCTAGTTCTTTTTTACTTTTATCTTCTCTTTTTTGAATTTCATGTTTGTAGAGTCTTGCTTTTAACATTTTAAAACATGTTTCTTTATTTTTATGCTGTGATCTCTCGTTTTGGCATTGTACGACAATTTTAGTTGGTAAATGTGTAATTCTCACTGCACTATCAGTCGTATTAACATGTTGTCCGCCTGCTCCGCTAGATCTGTAAGTGTCTATTCTTAAGTCTTTTTCCTCTATAACAATATCAATATCATCGTCTACACATGGATATATCCAAACACTGGCAAAGCTTGTATGTCGCCTTGCTCCAGAGTCAAATGGAGAAATCCTTACTAGCCTATGAACACCAGACTCTTTTTTCATTAGTCCATATAAATTTTCCCCCATTATTTTTAGAGTGCAAGATTTAATACCAGCTTCTTCACCTTTGTGTTCGCTTATCATTTCATATTTAAATCTCTTCTTATCAAACCATTTTAAATACATCCTTCTTAACATTTCGGCCCAATCTTGACTTTCAGTGCCTCCGGCACCGGCGTGAATTTCTAAAAAAATATCAAAACCATCTTCATCGTTAGAAAGAAAACATTTTATTTCAAAACCTTTAATATCCTCAAGTAAAGATAAGCTTTTATTTAGACAATCATTAATTGTTGTGGGATCTTGCTCTTCAATTGCCAAGTTATTTAGATCTTTTAAGTTTGTGATTTCTTTTTCGGTATTATTATAAAAATTAAAAATATTTTCTAAAAACTTTTTTTCTTTTAAGATTTTTTTTGATTTATTATTATCTTTCCAAAAGTCTTTTTTGAGAACTTCGTTGTTTAAATTTGCTATCTTCTCTTTAATTTTGTTTCCATCAAAGATACCCCCTAATGTTGGAGAGGGATTTTTCGGACAATTTTATATTTTTTTCAAAATCATTCATTAGTAGAATCGAGTAAATTTTATAAACTTATCATGTTTTTTTCCTAAATTTAAATTTTTTAATTTAATTTCTTCAACATCTTCTTCCCTAAATCCTTCAAAAATTGCTTTGGGTTTGTCAAAGCTGGTATTTTTACCTGTATCATAATTTATTGGAAAAAAATTTATTGTTTTGGGAATCTTAAAATTTTGTATCTCCTCTTTGTAGATAGCGCTTTCAACAAATTTTTTAAATACTGGTAGAGCGGCTTTGGCTCCAGTTTCGTACTTACCCAGTGACTTGGGATTGTCAAAACCTATATAAACTCCAATTGTTAAATTTGATGTAGATCCAATAAACCAAGCGTCAAAATTATCATTGGTAGTTCCTGTCTTGCCAGCTAAAGGTACGTTTAAACTTTTTAATTTTTTTCCCGTTCCCCTTTTTACTGCACCCTCCAACATAGATGTAATTTGATAGGCAGTTTCGGGACTCATAATTTGTTCCTGATCGTCGATAATTTTTGGAATAAATATACTATCTCCCTCTTTATTTACAATTTTACATCCTTGGCAATTTCTATTGTCGGAATTAAAAATAGTTTGTCCTCTTCTATCTTGAATTCTATTTATCAAAATTGGTCTTACTCTTTTACCCCCGTTTATAAAAGTACAGTATGCATTTGTAAGTTTTAACAATGTAGTTTCGTTAGAACCTAAGGAAACTGATAAAAGTTCAGGTACACTATCATAAACACCCAGATCTTTTGAAATTTTTGATATTTTTTTAAAACCTACATTCTGTGCAATTCTAACTGTCATAAGATTTCTAGATTTTTCGATCCCTTTTCTTAAGGTTGATGGACCATAAAATTTTTTACCATAATTTTCTGGTTTCCAATTTTTTAGACCCTCTCCTTGTTTACTTACAAATGGCGCATCTAATACAATCGAGTTTGGTAAAAAACCATTTTCCAAAGCCGCGGCGTAAACGACGGGCTTGAAGGCAGACCCAGGTTGTCTTTTAGCTTGAGTTGCTCTATTAAATTCACTAGAAGTAAAACTATAACCACCAACTAGTGCTTTCACTTTACCGTCGTAAGGATTCATAACTACTATACTTCCGTTAACTCTTGGTAGCTGTTTTAAAACCCAATCACCATTATTATCTTTTTTAATAAAAATTAAATCTCCGACCTCAAATAGTTCATTAAAACTTTTTGCTTTTGTCCATTTAAGATTTTTAAAAAAAATTTTATGTTTTGAGTTATCTCTAGTAAGTTTAATTACTGAATCTTTTTCGTTAATTACTAAAACTTCTGCTATTTCCCAATTCAATGTTTTGTCTATAGGAAAATTATTAATTTTTTTATTCCAATTGTTATCTTTAAAAATATTTGTAATTGGACCTCTCCATCCGTATCGTTTATCATATGTTTCAATTCCAAATCTTAAGGCGTTTAATGCTGCAACCTGGTATTTTCCGTTTAAAGGAGTACTTATTGAAAGTCCTTCGGAGTATAACTTCTTAAAACCATAATCTGTACTTACAATTCTTCTGACTTCTTCTGTGTAAGATCTAGCTTCTTTTATAAGTGTGATTTTTCTTTTATTTAATTTAATATTCTGTTTTGAAAATTCTTTTAATTCATCATTAGATATATATCCATTTTCTTTTAAATTTTTTAAAACTAAATTCCTTCTTTTTTTTGCTAAAGAACTTGCTTTATATGGATTATATTTGCTCGGAGCTTTAGGTAAGGCAGCTAAAAGTGCTGCTTCATTATAGTCTAATTCTTTTACTGATTTATTAAAATATTCAAGACTAGCTGAAGCCACGCCATAAGTACCTTGGCCGAGATAAATTTCATTCAAATATAATTCCAATATTCTTTTTTTTGTATAGGCTTTCTCTATTCTAAAGGCTAAAATAGCTTCCTTTATTTTTCTTTTGAGAGATACTTCGTTAGTTAGTAAAAAGTTTTTGGCTACCTGTTGAGTGATTGTAGATGCCCCTTCTAGTCTCTTATCCATAAAAATATTTTTAATATTTCTGATAAAAGCTCTAGTTACCCCTCTTGCATCTATGCCAGGATGATTAAAAAAATTTTTATCTTCTGCTGACAAAAAAGAATTTATTACTTTGTCAGGCAATGAATCAAAAGGAATAAAAAGTCTTTTTTCTAATGAATATTCAGCTATTAATTGGCCATTATCATCATAGACCCTGCTTAAAACAGAAGGCTCATAACTTGAGAGTTTTTTATAATCTGGTAAATCATGTGAAAAATACCAAAAAGCTGAAAATAGTAAAAAGACAGCCGCTACAAAAGCAAGAATTAAAAACTTAAATGTTCCTAAGTAAAATTTTTTCATATAGTTCCGCAATACTTAATAAAACCCTATATTTAGGCCATCTTATGGCAAATTAAAGAAGTAAAAATTGTCATTTAATAATTACAAAAAAAATGTATAATGATACTTATAAGCTTTATGAGATTTAATTCAAAAAATACACAATCAGAAACTAAAATTATGAACAGGTTTTATACATTATGCAAAAGAATTTATACATTGATGCATCGCATCCAGAAGAGACTAGAGTTGTTCTTAAATCAGAGACAAATATTGAAGAGTACGAATCTGAGAATAAGAAAAATTTAAACTTAAAAAATAATATTTATTTAGGAAAAGTAAGTAGAGTTGAACCCTCTCTACAGGCCGCTTTTATTGATTTTGGTAGAGAGCGTCATGGGTTTTTAGCTTTTAATGATATTCAATCTGATTATTATCAAATACCAAAAGAGGATAAAGAAGAGTTAAAAAAAGCTGAAGAAAAAATAAGGGTTGATCTCAAAGAAAAAACTGAAAGCAAGGACGACAATCCAAATGATAATTCTCCAGAAAATTTAGATGAAAGTCAAAATTCTAAAGATGGTGAAGAAAAGAATTCTGAAAACGGTGAGAATAATCCAGATTCCAAACCTCAAGAATCCAATCAATCTGAAAAGATTAGGGAAAAATTAAAAAATAGATACGGTGTTAGAAGATATAGAATCCAAGAAGTTGTTAGACCTGGTCAAGTACTTCTAATACAGGTGATGAAAGAAGAAAGAGGTCAGAAAGGTGCTGCACTTACAACTTTTGTTTCTTTGGCAGGGAAATATATTGTTTTAATGCCAAATACTGCCAAAGGGGGTGGTATATCGAGAAAAATTTTCAATTACGAAGATAGAAATAAAATCAGAGAAATATTGAAAAATATTGAGATACCTTCAAATATGGGGCTGATAGTAAGAACCGCTGGTGCAAGAAAAACTAGAAATGAAATAGATAATGATCTTAAAAATACAATTGGTCTATGGGAGAATATTAAAGATAAAGCCATAAACTCTACAGCGCCAATACTTATACACGAAGAAGGAGACGTAATTAAAAGGGCACTAAGAGATTTATATGACAACGAAACTAAATACATTCATATTGAGGGAAATGAGGGTTATCAAAAAGCTAAATCTTTTATGAAAGAATTTATGCCAAGAAATTCAAAATATGTAAAAAAATATAGAGGAAAGATACCACTATTCCATAGTGTTGGCATCGAAAAAGACCTAAACAAGATTTTTGAACCTTTAGTAAAATTAAAATCTGGTGGGTACTTAGTTATAAGCCCAACCGAAGCACTGGTAGCTATAGACGTTAACTCAGGCCAATCGACAAAACAAGTAAATATCGAAAAAACTGCACTAAATACAAATGTTGAAGCTTCAGAGGAAATCGCAAGACAAATTAAAATCAGAGATCTTTCTGG
This sequence comes from uncultured Pelagibacteraceae bacterium, assembly GCA_902583785.1. Classification (GTDB taxonomy): domain Bacteria; phylum Pseudomonadota; class Alphaproteobacteria; order Pelagibacterales; family Pelagibacteraceae; genus Anoxypelagibacter. The sequence goes on from CACHXE010000011.1 coordinate 15,688, forward strand.
TCTGATTGTAATAGATTTTATAGACATGATGGGATTTCATAATAGAAAAACTGTTGAAAGAAAATTGAAGGATAAGCTTAAACTTGATAGAGCAAGAATTCAGGTTGGTAGAATAAGTAATTTTGGACTTTTGGAAATGACGCGACAGAGACTTAAGGAAAGCTCAATAAAATGGGAAACAAATTTATCAATGGAGTCTTTCGCACAAAAAATTATAAAAAAAATTGAAATGTTGGCTTTTTCTAATAAGACAAAAATAGTAACAGCATTTGTTCCGGAAAAGGTAACAATTTATTTAAAATCATTTTTTAAAAATGAGATTACTTTTTTTGAAAAAAAATATAAATTCAAAATAAATATTATTCCTGATAATACCCTTGTTATACCAGAATATAAAATACACTTATTTAATAAAAATAAAAAAATTATTAATCAAATAGAAAATTTTAAAAAAATTGATCAAAAATTTCAAAAAAATAATAATGTGGTAAATATTAATTCTCGTAACAAAACAAAAGACTTGGAAAATTTTCAAAAAAATAAAAAACAAATCAACAAAGGTCTTGGAAAAACACTCTGGGTAAGAAGAAAAAAGAGAAAATCAAATTAATCCTTTTGTTGAACTACTAGGGGAACCGTAAATTTGAGGTTTAATTCTACCAGCTAAAAAAGATTTCCTTCCGGCTATAACAGCATGTTTCATTGATACGGCCATCATAACTGGATTTTTTGCTTTAGCTATTGCAGTGTTAATTAAAACGCCATCGCACCCAAGTTCCATCGCTATAGTTGCGTCTGATGCTGTTCCTATACCTGCGTCAACTATAACAGGAACTTTGGCATTTTTTATTATTATAGAAAGATTTAATTTATTTTTTATTCCTCTGCCTGATCCTATTGGGGAGGCCAAAGGCATTATTGCGGACGCTCCTAAATCTTCTAATTTTTTTGCAATTATAGGATCGTCTGAACAATATACCATTACTTTAAAACCTTCTTTAACAAGTACCTCTGTTGACTTTAAGGTTTCAATCATATTTGGATAAAGAGTTTTTTTATCACCGAGTACCTCTAATTTTACAAGCTTCCATCCACCCATTTCTCTTGCTAACCTCAAAGTTCTTAAAGCATCTTTTGAGTTAAAGCAGCCAGCTGTATTAGGTAAATAAATTATTTTTTTTGGATTTAAAAAGTCCATCAATACAGGTTTTTTTTTATCTAGTATATTTACTCTTCTAACAGCAACAGTGACCATATCAGCTCCTGAAGCTTTAACAGCTTCTGCTGTTTGTTTAAAATTTTTATACTTTCCTGTGCCTACAATTAAACGGGACTTCATAACGTGTTTGCCTATTTTTAAATTATTTTTTATCATTTACCCGCCACCTATAAATTCAACAATTTCAACTTTATCATTATTCTTTAACTTCTTTTTTACATAGTGTTGTTTTGGAAGAATTGTACCATTAAGTTCTATTGCTATCCTTTTTTCCCTAAATTTATATTTTTTAATAAGATCTTTGACGCTAAAGTTTGTGCGTATACTCACCTTTTTTCCATTTAATTGTATTTCTGCCATAATTGAGATATTTTTGATTTTTATTATATCAAAATGATTCAAAAAATCCTTGTTATAAATGGTCCTAATTTAAACCTTCTTGGTACTAGAGAAAAAGAAAAATATGGTAATACTTCTCTAGCAGATATCCAAAAAAAATGCGAAGCACATTCAAAAAAAATTGGTCTTCATATCGATTTTAAACAATCAAACGTTGAGGGAGAAATAGTTAATTTTATTCAGAATTCAAAGGACATACATCATGGTATCATTATAAATGCCGGTGGTTACACTCATACATCAGTTGCAATACTTGATGCTTTGCTTGCTGTTCAAAAACCAACTATAGAATTGCATATAACAAATATTTACAAAAGAGAGGATTTCAGGCATAAATCTTTAATTAGTAAAGCGTCAAATGGAATAATTTGTGGTTTGGGCGTTGACGGGTACCTAATGGCACTAGATGGAATCAAGAAAATTATAAATAATGAAAATTGATAAAAAATTAATTAAAGAATTAAAAGAATATCTTGAAGAATTTGGTTTATCCGAAATTGAATATCAAGATGGATCTAAAAAGATTAAAGTTGCAAAAAATTTAGTTTCTAATAATTCTATTACAGCGCATAAGCCTGGGTTAACAAAACCAAAAGTTGAAGAAAGTGGAACTAAAATCGTCTCTCCAATAATAGGCACTGCATACTTAGCTCCAGAACCTGGTGGAAAAAAATTTGTTGAAATTGGCCAAAAAATTAAAAAAGGACAAACTATAATGATTGTTGAAGCAATGAAAACAATGAATCATGTTCCTTCCACTTCAGATGGCGAAATTAAAAAAGTTTTAGTCCAAGATGGTGAAGCGGTAGAGTTCGGCCAGACTTTGGTTCTTTTAAAATAACTTATGTTTAAAAAAGTTTTAATCGCAAACAGAGGTGAAATTGCAGTAAGAGTAATAAGAGCTTGTAAAGAATGGGGAATTGGAACAGTCGCAGTACATTCTGATGTAGATTCTGAGTCAATGCATGTTCGTTTAGCAGATGAAAGTGTTTGTATAGGTTCTCATCAACCACAAAATAGTTATCTAAATATTCCTGCAATTATATCTGCAATAGACGTAACAGGAGCTGAAGCTGTTCATCCTGGCTATGGTTTTTTATCGGAAAATTATAAATTTGCAGATATGATTCAAAAACATGGAATTAAATTTATTGGACCTAAAGCTGAAATCATAAAAAAAATGGGAGATAAAATTGAAGCAAAAAGAATAGCAAAGCAAAATGGTTTACCAGTTATTGAAGGATCTGAAGGAGGAGTAAAAAATGCAAACGAAGCAAAATCTATTTGTAAAAAAATTGGTTATCCTGTTTTAATTAAAGCATCTGGTGGAGGTGGGGGAAAGGGAATGAAAATTGTTGAGAGTGAAAATAAATTAGATGAATTATTTTCATTAGCACGCCTAGAGGCAAAAAAGTATTTTGGAAATGAAGAGGTATATATTGAGAAGTATTTTAAAAATCCAAGACATATTGAGGTTCAAATTATGTCGGGAAAAAATAGAACAGTTCATTTAAATGAAAGAGATTGTTCTGTTCAAAGAAAACATCAAAAATTGATCGAGGAAACGCCTAGTCCGGTGTTGAACGAGAAAACTAGATCTGATCTATTAAATAAAACAGTAAAAATGGTGGAAGCATTAGGTTACGAAGGTGCGGGAACTGTTGAATATATTTATGAAAATGGAAAATTTTATTTTTTAGAGATGAACACTAGAGTCCAAGTTGAACATCCGGTAACTGAAGTTCAAACTGGAATTGATATTGTAAAAGAACAGATATGGGTCGCATATTCTGGTCAAACCGCTCTCAAACAAAGTGATATAACTGCAAGAGGTCACACTATAGAATGCAGAATTAATGCTGAAGATCCTTCGAAAAACTTTCAACCCAGTCCAGGAATAATTTCAGTTTGTCACCAACCATCAGGTTTCAGAACTAGAGTTGATGGTTCAATATTTCAAGGGTGCAAAATCACACCTTATTATGACAGTCTTATATGTAAATTAATTTGCAAAGGAAGAAATAGAACAGAGGCAATACAAAGAACAATGCGATCTTTAAATGAGTTTGTAATTGATGGAGTAACAACTACAATTGACCTTCATAAAAAAATACTCTCACACGAAAAATTTATAAGCTCCGAATTTGATACTAATTGGTTAGCAAAAGAAAAGTTTTATTGAGATAACTATTTAAATTGATAATTATTAGTTTAAATGATATTAAAAATAAATTATGGGATACCCAAAAAAACATAGAGGAAGACGTAAAATCGGCTCAAAAAAAAGAAGAGCTAGAAAAAGAAATAAGAAAAGATAATCTAGCTTGAATGGAACTAAGAACTCAAATTAAAAGGTTGAGTTTATGGATTTTTATAATTCCGTTTATAGCTATCAATTTGTGCTTATTTATTTCTGTAAACTATCAAATTTTTGATAATACGTTCTTGAGTGTCGATATGATTGGACGTTCAGGAAAGACTTTTCCATATTTTGATGGTGGAGTTTCTATAAGTCGTACTGCAAGAACATACCCTACATATTTAATTTTTAAACCCTCAATGATTTTTGCATCCATCTTACTTATAATATATTGGATAAAAACTAATAAAATAATTAATTTTTATCAAAATTCAGAAAATAGAAATAATATTTTTAAAACTTTTGGAATTCTATCAGCAATTTTTTTAATTATTCATTCAATATTGCTCGGGGTAAAATTCGATTATGATTTATATAAATTTTTTAGAAGATTTGTTTTGCTTGGGTTTATAATTTTTGAAATTGCTGCACAAACTCTACTGGTTTATAAATTTTTTAAATTAAAGTCAGAAATGAAAAATCACATTAACAAATATATATTAATTTTAAAAATAATATTAGTTACTATTCTTGTAGTAGTAGCTATAGGGAGTTTTCCTATAGTTGTAACAAGCGGAAATGTTCATTTTAAACACGCTCTGGAATGGAATTATTTTGTAGGTGTTATAGTCTTTTATCTGTTTACTTTTATGTTTTGGAAAAAAGGGTAAAAACTCTTGTCTACACACCTTTCGGTGCGCAGACTTAAGTTTTGGCTCGTCGTTGAATGCGCTACCGCCGAACCTCCCGTCCTACAATTTTAGCGCTACTCTGCAGGACTTTCTGCCCGTTAAGCTTGAACCTCTCGGCTTTTCCCTAACTGGCCAGTTGGGAGTTGCCTCCCAATTAACTTTATTAAATCATATTTAAAAAAAAGGTGTTATCACCTTTTGGTTGTTTTTTTTAATGGTTTGTGGATTGTGTGGATACTTTTTTGTTTAAAGTTTTAAGTATCCAGCCGCCTCCCAGAACTCTTTCTCCTAGATTATCTTTAGAATAAAATACACAAGCTTGACCAGGGGAAATTCCTTTTTCGTCTTCTAAAATATCAACTGTAGTAAGGTCATTTTTTATGACCACTTTGGACTCGAGTAATTTACCTGTTGATCTAACTTTAATAAAAATATTTTTTTGAAATTCATTTGGATTGGACAAAAGATTAATATCTCTAAGAATTATTTTATTTATATTTAAATTATTTTGATTCCCAACAATTATTGCGTTATCTTTGGCTCTTATATCGATAACATATAATGGCTCTTCGCTTGAAATTTTAATTCCTTTTCTCTGCCCAATCGTGAAATTTATAATACCCTCGTGTGAACCCAATTTTTTTCCATTTATATCAAGAATATCTCCTTTTTTGAATGATTCCGGTCTATACTTATTAATTACTGACGCATAGTCACCGTTAGGAACAAAGCAAATGTCTTGGCTGTCTGGCTTTTCAGCAACATTAAGTTTTAATTTTGAAGCTATTTTTCTAGTTTCAGATTTTTTAAGAGATCCTAATGGAAATCTTAAAAAATCTAATTGTTCTTGTGTTGTGCTAAAAAGAAAATAACTCTGATCACGTTCTTTATCTTTTGCTCTATACATTTGACTTCCACCATTATTTTGGTGTCTAAGAACATAATGTCCTGTAACTAAAGCATCGGCTTTTAATTCTTTGGCAAACTTAAATAAGTCTCTAAACTTTACTGTCTGATTGCATTGCACACAAGGTATTGGGGTTTCTCCGGCAACATAACTATCTATGAATGAGTCAATAACTTCTTTTCTAAATTTCTTTTGATAATATAAAATTTTATGCTCAATATCTAATGTCTCTGAAACTCTTTTTGCATCAATAATATCTCTTCCTGCACAACATTGTCTCCCAGTAGATTGTGCTTTTGAATCATCATATAATTTTAATGTAATTCCAGTAACATTATAGCCTTGCTCTCTCATAAGACCCGCTACAACGGAAGAATCTACGCCGCCAGACATGGCTACTACAATTCTTGTATTTTTAGGCGACTTTTTTATACCTAGTGAGTTAATCATAAACTGTTATATATTATAAAAAAATAAAACTTTCCATTATGCAATATGATTTAGAACCAGGTAATTATGTAGTAAATCCCCTTCAAAAGAGCTGGGGTATAGGTCAAGTACAATCAGTTATTAAAAATAAGGCAACCATAAACTTTCAAAATGCTGGGAAACAGGTAATTAATTTGGATAATATAAATTTAAAAAAAATTGATAATGAACAGTAACGAATTAAAAAGTATTGCAGAAAATTTGATAGAAACTACAGAATTAGCTGGTAACAAATCTATTGAATTATATAAGCAGGGATTAAAA
>CACHXE010000012.1 GCA_902583785.1 uncultured Pelagibacteraceae bacterium
ACCAGTTGGTATCTCAAGTAAATTTATACTTTTATCAGAAATGTTAAAAATTTTCTTACCTAACGCTCTGATAGTATTACCGTGAGCTGACATAATAATATTTTTTTCACCTTTAATGTGTTTTTCTATATTTGTTTCAAAGAATGGTACAACACGATTATATGTATCTTTCAAAGACTCGGTGTCAGGTATTTTTTTCAATTCTCTATACAATTTTTCATTATGAGAACTATATTTAGAGTCCTTTTTTAATAATGGCGGTTGAATATCCCAAGATCTTCTATACTTATTAAATTGCTCTTCTCCCAACTTTTTTTTAGTCTCATCTTTATTAAGACCCGTCAGAGCACCATAATGCCTTTCGTTTAGCTCCCAAGCTTTAGTGTACTTATATTTTTTTCCAAGAACCTCTAAAATTATCTCAAGAGTATTTATTGCCCTCTTAAGGTAAGAGGTAAAACACATATCAAAATCTATATTTAATTCTTTTATTAACTTTCCTGATTTTTCTGCTTCAGCAACACCTTTCTCTGAAAGATCAACATCTACCCAACCCGTAAAACGATTCTCTGCATTCCAGGTACTTTGTCCGTGTCTGATTGCTATGAGTTTTCCCATCGAATATAATATATTTAATATATTAAATAATTAAAATGAAGGGTATTAAATTCTTTTATATAACTTGTCCCAAGAAAAAAGAAGCGCATAAAATAGCTTCGTTTCTTGTAAAAAAGAAATTAGTTGCTTGTGCAAACATAATTAACAACGTCGTTTCCGTGTTTACATGGAAAGGAAAAATAAAAAAAGCAAAAGAAGTCTTGATTGTTGGAAAGACTATGAACAAAAATGTTCAAAAGATTATTCAAAATGTTAAAAAATTTCACAGCCACGAAGTTCCTTGTGTTATCTTTTTTGATATTAAAAATGGAAATACTGATTTTTTAAAATGGATTATAAAATCCGTATAGTGCGTTACTTATACAAACTTTCTCTCGTAGGTTTATTAATTTTATACCTTTTTCCTGGAAGCTTAATTGGTTATTTTTTTTATGGGGATTTTGATAAGCAACCAGATATGATCCCAAATCCAATGGGAACATCAATTAATCATGCTATTGCATTTTTTTATTTAACAACTATTGGATTAATAAGTTATTTAAATCAATCAAGTTTTAAAAAAATCTTAATTTTTCTTGTAACATTGTCATTATTTTTAGAATTATCACATTTAATTATACCTAATAGATCTTTCCAATCTTTGGATCTTTTTGCAAATTTACTTGGAACATTTTCAGCTATTGTTATAATATTTTTATATAAAAAGTTTAGATATGGAAAAATTTGACGAAAGAAAAAAATCCTTTGAGAAAAAGTTTGCTCATGATGAAGAGTTGAAATTTAAAGTTGCCTCAAGAAGAAACAAATACCTTGGTCAATGGGCATCTCAGAAGCTTGGTTTTGATGAAGATAAAGAAAAAGAATATATCCAGTCTGTTATCAAAGCAGATTTTCAAGAAGCGGGTGATGAAGATGTTTTTAGAAAAATAAAAGCAGATTTAAAAGATCATAATGTTTCAGATGAAGATATAAGAAATAAAATTAAAGAATTTGATGAAAAAGCTAAGTCTGATTTTATTTAGTTTAGTAATTATTTTAACAACCATATCCCTAGCAAAAGACGACAAAACTATTTTTGGAGAAGCTAAAGTTATTGATGGAGATACGATAAAAATTAATGGTATTTCTGTAAGATTATTTGGCATAGATGCGCCTGAGAAAAATCAAATATGTTTAATAGAAAATCGAACCTATAATTGCGGTTTAAAATCTAAAAGTTTTTTACAAAGTTTTATTAATGGAAGAGTCGAGTGTTCATATAAAAACCTAGACAGATACGGAAGAATAATAGGAAAATGTATTTCTCATACAAAAATTTCAAATCAATCTAAAAAAGAAGAAAAATTTTCTTTAAATTATATGATGGTTAGACATGGCCATGCGGTTGAATATAAAAGATATTCCAAAGGCGAATTCTCAGAAGCGGAAAATTTAGCAAAAAAAGAAAAAAGAGGTATTTGGCGCGGTAAATTTGATAGACCCGAGGATTGGAGAAGAAAATATAAATAATTTATAATGTTTAAGTGATTCGTAATTCAAATTTTTATTTGTTAATTTTAATATTCCTTCTGGCTGCTTGCTCTTCGGTTCCTAAAAATACCAAAAATAGTTGCGCAATTTTTGAAGAACGTTATCTCTGGTATAAACATACTAAAGCTGTAGAAAAAAAATGGGGTGTGCCTGTTTATATCCAGTTAGCATTTGTTAAAAAAGAAAGTGATTTTAATTGGTTGGCAAAACCACCTAGGCATAAATTGTTTAAGGTAATTCCCTATAAACGTAAATCAAGCTCTTTTGGCTATTCCCAAGCTGTTAAAGGCACATGGGAGCAATATAAAAACGAAACTGGAAATAAGTTGGCTACCAGGGCAAGATTTAAAGACTCCGTTGATTTTATTGGATGGTACATAAATAAGACCCATAAATTATTAAAAATACCTAAGAGTGATGCTTACAGACAATACCTCGCGTATTACAAAGGTTGGGGAGATTATAAAAATTATTCAAAAGACAAAAAAGCAATCATTTATGCAAAATCTACAAAAGAAATTGCCTCCACATACAAAAAACAACTTGTGAGATGTAAAGATAAACTTAGTGGAAAAAAATATATTATTTACTAAATTCTTTATCTAATTGAATGTCCACTTCATCCATTCTTTTAGAATTCTTACAAAGCAACATATAGAATACCGGAGTGGTAAATAAAGTTAGAAAAGTACTAATCAACATTCCTCCAAATATTGTACAGCCAACAGCTAATCTTATTCCTTCTCCAGCACCAGGACCAATATTTCCAACTATCAAAGGTACCATTGCAATAAGAGTGGATAAACTCGTCATCATAATAGGCCTGAATCTTCTCAAACAAGACTCGACAATGGCATTTTCTACGTTTTTACCTTTTACACGGAGTTGGTTCGCCCAATCTACTATTAAAATACTGTTTTTTGTTGCAATACCAATCAAAACTACCAGAGCGATTTGTGAAAATATATTTATTGTACTATTAAATAAAAGTATGAAAATTAAACCACCTAAGGCTGCTAGAGGAACTGTTAACATAACCACCAAAGGTTGTCGCCAAGCATTGAAAGTTCCAGCCATTACAAGGTAAGCACTCACCAAAGCTAAAGCAAAAATTACTAATAATTCACTAGAAGCTTCTTTGAGATCTAAAGATTTTCCTTTATAAAAAATCCCTGCTGTAGGTGCTTCATTATCAATAGTTTTTTCAATAAAATTTAATGCTTCGTTTAGAGTGTATCCCCCAACCAACCTAGCCGTCAGAGTTACAGATTTAGACCTTTGATAACGAGTTAACAATTTAGGTGAACCTTTCTCCTCAAAACTTACTACATTAGCCAAAGAAATTAACTTTCCAGTGCTTTCAGAGCGAACAAATATTTTGCTTAAACTTTCTGTTTTTCTTCTATCCTTTAGATCAGCTTGTAAAATTATAGGATATTCTTTACCACCCTCATTAAGTGTTGTTACACTTTTTCCAGAAAAAAGAGTTTCTATAGATTTACCAATTGCCTGAATTGATAAACCCAAGTCCTTAGCTTTGTTTTCATCTATTACCAGCTGTACTTCAGGCTTATTTTTAGTGTAATCAGAAGTAACATCGGCTAAACCCTTATTCTTTCTTAACTCTTTCATAACTAGGTTCTGCCATTTGTATAAACTTTCATAAGAAGGACCTGTCATAGTAACAACAACTGGTTTTTGATAGTTACTGACACGCACAGAATTAGGAGTTAACGGAAATGCCATGGTACCTGGGACTGTAACGATTTTTCCAATAGCTTTTCTAACTATCTTTTGAGCACTATCTTTCCTATCTTTCCAATTATCCAATAAGGCAATTATTATAAAACTATTATATGACTGAGAAGATCTTCCAAATCCCGGGACTCTCATTATTAATTTTTGATAGGGCTCGTCTTTATTTTGCAAAAGTGGTATTAATCTTTTTTCAACTTTTTCCGCCTTATCGACAGTATATTCAAATGAAGAGGACTCATCAGTTTTTCCAAAAACTAAATAAACCCCCCTGTCCGGATCTCTTTCAAGTAAAGTTTTCGGAGTAATTTTGAAAAGAAATGCCGCAAAAGAAACTACAAAAATCATAAACCAAATTATGGTTTTTGGTCTCTTAATCCAATATCTTAAAGTCTCATAATAAAATTCACCAAAGGAATCAAATAACCTTTCAAATTTAAGAACTATTTTTGATTTTGATTTATTTTTGTTAAGTAATTTCGATCCTAACATTGGTGCAATTGAAAGAGCTGTAAAAGTACTTATGACAATAGTAATAGAAAGAGTTATTGCCATTTCTCTAAATAAAGTTCCGCTTATACCGCCAATAAACAGCAGGGGCGCAAAGGTTGCTAGAAGAATGATGCTGGTAGAAATAATAGCAAAAATAACATTTTTAGATCCAGTCGCGGCGGCTGTTAAAGCTGTGTCACCCTGCTCAACTCGGTGATAAATTGACTCAGTCATAACCACACTATCGTCAGTGACTATTGCTACACTTAGAATAATTGCGAGCAAAGTAAAAACATTAATGGTGAGTCCAAACATCCATAAACCCAGGCAAGCTCCAATCAAACTTACAGGAAGTGTAACAGCCGGCACAATCGTTGCTCTTATATTCCCTAAAAAAAGATAAATAATTCCTACAACCAAAGCCAAAGCTAAAATTATCGACTGGTAACACATTTGAATAGCTTCTTTTATATATGTAGCTCTATCAAAACTTACTGACAACTTAAGACCATCAGGCAATGTTTTATTTACTTCTTCAATTTTTTTTCTAATATTTTTTGAAAGTGTTACTGTACTCTCGTTTGTTCTTGCATATATACCTATACCTACAGTATTTTCATTTAAAGCATCTGGACTTTGGGCTTTGAATAAAGTTTTTTCAGAAACAGGACCATATTTTATTTCTCCCAAGTCACCCAAGGTTATAGTTTTGCCCTTAATTTTTTTTATTGGTAATTTTTTTATAGAATTGATATCTGTGTAGGTTTTTCCAAGATCAAGTGTTAAGTCAACATTGTTAGCCTCTATCGTTCCCGCCGGAACAGCAACATTATTTTTTCTAATTGAACTTTCGACTTCTCTTATATCTAGATCATTTGCACTTAGTTTGACTGGATTAAGATAAGCCCTTACAGCTTTTTCATTAATCCCCCCAACTATTACTCTACCTGTACCAGGCACAGAACTAAAAGCATCTACCAAGTTTCTTTTTACATAATCTCCAATATCTAAAGAATTCCAAGAAGTGCTACTTACCGATAACCACATACTAGTAGAAAATCCTGCAGAGGCTTTTCTAACCTCGGGTGCTTTGCTATCCTCTGGTAAATTATCAATAATCCTTGCAATTCTTTCTCTAATGTCATTTGCGGCATCATCTATGTCTATACTGGTAAAAAACTCTATTTTTATAGTGCTTCTTCCAATTTCAGAAAGTGTGTCAATTGACTTAATTCCTTCGGCCCCACCTATTGCTAATTCGATCGGCTCTGATATTTCAGATGCGATTATTGATGGACTTGCACCGGTGTATTTAGTTGAAATGACAACTTCTGGTGGTTGTAAATTTTTTGGTAGTTCTCTAGTACTAAGTTCAAAAAAAGTATAAAGGCCAAATACAATAAGCAAAAGAGAAAAAACAAAACTTAAAACCGGTCTTTTTATGTTAAGCAAACAAAAATTGTGCATTTTATTTTATTAAAGGCTTAACAAGCATTCCATCAGCTAATCTGGCCAAACCTTCCTTAACAATTTTATCATTAGTACTTAGACCATCTAAAATTTCTAAATTTCCGCCTTTTCTTATTCCTGTTTTAACTTCCGTTTTTATAATTTTGTTATCATTTAGAATTTTATAAACAAATTTTTTGTCATCCTCAAAAATAATACTGGTATCAGCTACCGAAAGAGCTTGCTTTTCATCATAAAGAAGTTCGATGTCCAGCAATGACCCAGGAAGTATTTCAAGTTCTTCATTATTAATTTGTGCCCTAGCCAAAATACTTCTAGTTTGAGCATCTACCCTTGAAGCATGAGAAATAACAGTGCCATTATATAATTTATCTTTATATGCTAAAAATTTTGCATTGATCCTGAGATCTTTTTTTAAAACAGCTGCAAAAACTTCTGGAATTTGTAAATCACAGAGTATTTTTTTTGAGTCATCAAGAGTTACAATCATAGAATCGGTCCCTAAAATTGAAGAACTAATACCGCGTGTACCAATTGTGCCTGAAAAAGGTGCGGTGATAGTTTTATCTTGAAGCTTCGCAATCACCCCTCCTTTTTTTATAGCTATAAATTTTACCGGCTCTAAAAGTTCACTTTTTTTAATTTTAAAAGAAATTGTTTTACTACTCAATGCTGTGCAATAGCTTTCAATAGTTTTGTTAAATTTTTTTTCCGAAACTATTTCAACAACTACTCCTGGAGGTGGTCTCTTACCAAATTTTTTTTTAAAATAAACACCCATTGCTGTTCTACCGCCAATAATGGTAGCAACAATTATAAAAAAAATTATAATTCCAACAGTTACTTTTTTAGATCTTTTCATTTTTTTCCATATTCTGACCAGGAGCCATCATAAACCACCGCATTTTTATCACTTATCAGAGAATATGCCAGACCTAAAACACATGCAGTCATTCCCGAACCACAAGTAAAGACAATAGGTTCAGATATATTAATGTCATTTTTTTTAAAAATGTTTGTCAATTCTTGCTTTGTTTTGAATGTATTTGAAGAACTATCAATACAATCTTGAAATGGAATATTTTTTGAACCAATTATACATCCTTTTTTTAAGCCAGGTCTTGGTTCTTCAGCTTTACCTTCAAACCGATCACGACTTCTTGCATCAACTGTTTGAAAAGATTGGTTTTTAATATTCTCATCAATTTGTAATTTATTTTTTATTAATTCTGAGTTTTCTTTAACAGAGTATTTTGTGGTAGGATTTAATTTATCAATACTACTAAATTTTCCTAAATCCTCATTTATTTCATTATTAGTTGAACGGTTTTCTTTTACCCATTTTTTCATACCACCATCTAAAACTGAAACTTTTTCATGCCCAAAATATCTAAGTGCAAACCAAAGTCTACATGAACTATAAATATCACTATTATCATAAACAACTATGTGATCATTATTTTGAATACCAAAAGACCACAACATTCTTGTCCAATAGTCTGAGTTTGACATCATATGCGGATAAGGTGAGTCATTATCTGAATGTTTATCCACATCCCAAAACATTGCACCAGGAATATGTTTATTCTCATACTCTTTAATAGCCTTTCTTTTTGTAGATGGCATATGCCATGAAGCATCAAATATTTTCACGGCGTTCAAATTTTTTTCAAGCCATTCTGTTGAAACTAAATTCATAATACACCTTTTCTTTTTAAGTAATACTGGTGGTATTCCTCAGCAGGCTGATAAAGCTTCTCTTCTGAAATATTAGTGACTACTTTTCCACTTAATCTTTCATTAAATTCCTTTTTTATTTTTTCTGCAATTTTTTTTTGACTTTCGTCTTTATAAAATATTTCTGATCTATATTGTGTTCCTATATCTGGTCCCTGTCTATTTAATTGGGTTGGATCATGAATTTTAAAAAAAAATCTTACTAATTCCTCGTATGAAATTTCGTTTTCATCAAACTCTACCTTTATAGTCTCTGCGTGATTTGTTGAACCGGAACAAACTTTTTCATAGGTTGTATTTGGATCATCACCACCGCAATAACCTACCTCAGCCTTTTTAACGCCCTTGATTTTTTCAAATTCTAATTGTGGGCTCCAGAAACATCCAAGTGAGAAATAAGCAGTTTTCATTGTTTTAAAATTCTAATATGTTATTTGAATTAATTAAAGGTGGTAAAATGCTCTCAAAATCTCAATTAGCAATTATTTATATGATAGCTAGTGTAGCGTGCTTCAGTATTATGGATATTATTGTAAAATATTTGAAAGACGCACCTTTTGGACAAGTTCTTTTTATGCGATTTGCGTTTGGGATGATACCAATAGCACTTTTAATACCACGCGATAAAATTTTTACCTTTTACAAAACAAAAAGACCGGGACTCCATGCTTGGAGAGCAATATGGGGCGCCATAGCAATTGTTGCTTTGTTTATTGGTATTAGAAATGTACCACTTGCTGATTGTATATCTTTAACTTTTTTAGGTCCTGTTTTTGTAACCATATTATCTGCACTTTTTCTTGGTGAAAAAATTAGAATTACCAGAATTTCTGCAATTATTCTTGGCATAATAGGAGGCTTAATTATTATCAAACCAACTTTTGATCAATTTAATTTATTTTACTTTATGCCTTTAATTTTTGCTTTTGGTTTTGCACAAGTGGCTTTATCAATTAAATCGTTATCTAAAACTGAACCAAATTATTTAATAGCTTTTTATTTTTCACTTCTATCAATGTTAATTGGATTAGGTACTATAGTGAATGGCTGGATATGGCCTACAATTTATGAGGCCTTTCTATTTGTGGTATTAGGTTTGGCAGGTGGTTATGCTAATATTTTGCTTACACAATCTTTAAGAATGGCTGACACAGGGCTTGTTACTCCAATTAAATATTTGTCATTGGTTTTTGCTGCTACAGCAGGATATTTTATTTTTGGAGAAGCTCTAAAATTAACAACTTTGGTTGGTGCAGGATTTATAGTTATTGGCACATACATTATCTTCAGAAGAGAAGAAACATTAAAAAAACAAGTGGTACCCCCAAGATATGAAACCTAAATGGTGGAATAAAGGCAAAAGACACCTGTATAAAAAAGACAAAATAATGAGAAAACTTTTAAGTTCTTACAAGGGGCACCTGACTACACGAAATAATTTTTTTTACTCTTTAACTAGATCAATCATTTCACAACAGATCTCAGTTTCTGCTGCAGATTCAGTTTTTTTAAAATTTGAAAAAAAATGTAAAGGAAAAATAAATCCAAAAACTGTATCACAGATAACTGTTGCAAACCTTAGAAGATGCGGCCTTAGTAGAATGAAAGCGTTAGGTATTAAGAGTTTAGCAAATAAAATTTTAGATAAGTCATTTAACCCAAAATTGATAAAAAAAATGTCCGACGAAGATGCAATAAATTATTTGTCATCTTTAAGACAGATTGGAAGATGGTCAAGTGAAATGGCTTTAATCTTTTTTTACAACAGGCCAAATATTTGGCCTGTTCAGGATATTGGTTTATTAAGAGCAATTTCAAATAATTATAAAAAAAAATACTTACCACCCAAATCTTTTGTGAATAAATTGCGAAAAAAGTTTTCACCATACTGCACTCTAGCTGTTATGGCACTGTGGTATTCAGTAGACAATGAACCTGTACAGTATTAGATTTAAACTATGAGCGAAAAACTAATTGTTTCTTGGGACGACTATAATAAGACTGTTGAAAAATTAGCACTTATGGTTCACGAAAGTGGTTATAGACCAACATTGTTAGTCGGAATTATGCGTGGTGCCGCACCTATGATAGATGTTTTGAGTAGAGTTTTTAAATTAAAATGCGCTTACTTAGCAGTAGAATCTTACAGCGGTAAAGGCGTTGAGGACGAGCAGGGAGATATCGTATTTTCCAGGGAAATGAGTTCAATTGCAAAAAATATGGGTGGAAAAATACTGTTGTGTGATGATTTATCTGACACAGGTATTACATTAAACAAAAGTGTTGATTGGTTAAGGAAATATGAACCAATAAAAAATAAAATTGAGGATATAAAAACAGCAACATTATGGAAAAAAAAAAAATCGACTTTTGAACCTGATTATTGCGCAGTAAGATTGAAAAATGACCCATGGATTGTTCAACCCTTCGAGCACTATGAGGAGATAAGAATAGAAGAATTAAAAAAGAAACATAAAAGATAAGGGTCAGATAAATTATCTAACCCTTATCCCATTCAATTTAAATTTTTAAAGTGAAAAACTTAATATACTTAATACTGCCACCAACCATATTGCTGGTGAAGTATTGGCAGCTTTGCCGCTCAATATCTTAATCAATGCATAAGCAATAAACGCTAATGCAATACCATTAGATATAGAGTATGTGAGAGGCATTGTTATCATTGCCAAAACCGCTGGCGCAGATTCAGCAATATCATCCCACTCAATGTCTGTAATATTTCTCACAAAAAGAACAGCGACATACACAAGTGCAGCACCATCAATTTCTTTTGGTAAGCTCGTAGCTAAAGGAGCAAAACCAAGACATAATAGAAATAGAACTCCAATTACAAGAGATGTCATTCCGGTTCTACCTCCAGCTTTAACCCCGGCACCAGACTCTACATAGCTTGTTACTGTAGTTGTTCCCAAAAGTCCTCCAGCAACAGTACCAACACTGTCAGATAGCATTGCTTTTTCAATATCCTGAACTCTTCCTTTGCTATCCACTTTACCAGAAACGTTTGCTACTGAAGTTAAAGTTCCAGCAGTATCAAAGAAATCTATAAAGAATAGTGTAAATATTACTGTAATTCCACTCGCAGTGAAAACTTTTCCAGTACTAAAACCTTCAAAAGCATCAAACAAATAACTCATTGATGGGGGAGCAGAAAATATACCATTAAATTTTGCTAAAGATGCACCACCTTTAATTGTTGCACCCGTCCATTCCCACATAGGTAGCCAAGCCAAAACGCTGAAAGCTAGAATACCTATAATGATGTTTCCTCTTACTTTAAGTTTTTCTAAAACAATCATCACTACAAATGCCACACAACCTAATAACACCAAAGGATTTTTAATATCTCCTAGTGTAACCAAAGTTACAGGATGATCTCCAACAACTCCCATTATCTCTAAACCGATAATAGCTAAAAAAAGACCTATTCCTGCTCCAATTCCCAATTTTAAACTTTTAGGAATAGAGTTAATTATCCAAGCTCTTATAGGTGTTAGAGAGACTAATAAGAAAAATACACCTGCTAGCAAAACTGTAGATAAAGCCTCTGCTGGCGTGTATTTCATCCCACCTACAACACCAAAGGCCACAAAGGCATTAATGCCCATACCCGGTGCAAGACCAACAGGCCAAGTTTTTCCATAAAATGCCATTATAAAACAAGCAATAGATGTTGCTACTATTGTAGCAGTAAAAACTCCACCAAAGTCAAAGAACCCTTTTTCAGTTCCTGCAAATTCACCTGAAAGAATAAAAGGATTTAAAAACATGATGTAAGCCATAGTCAAAAAAGTTGTGACTCCGGCAACTACTTCTGTTCTAAAATTTGTTTTATGCTTTCTGTACTCAAAATATTTATCCATCATAATTTATTTTACCTCCAATGCGGGGACTCTACATATCTTTGAAAATTTAAAAAGTTCAATATAGGTTTAATTTAAATTTGAAGTTGTATTTTGTTTATAACTTTTAAAGATCTGCTATGCGTTTTTTGTTACAATTTAATAAAAAATTTTTATGAAAAAAATACTGTTTATTTGTTTAACTATAATTTTAATCTCAGGTTGTAAAACCGTTACTAAGAAAGTGGACGAAGCTTCAAAAAAAGAATCGGAAAAATTAAATCAATTTTTAAAAAAAACTGAAACACAATTAAAAATAGAGTTCGGAAATCCAGACTTTGTAGAATTAACCAATAATAAAAATAAAATTTTAGTTTATTACGATTCTAAATTTAAGATTAAATGTGAAAGAAGATTTGAGGTAAACCCTCAAAATATAGTAGTTGCTTTTAACAGTAAAAATTGTTTTTAAACAATTTTGTTACAAATTTTTAATGCAAAAGCGTAATCAAAAGCTACGTCTTCTATAATATTTTTTCTTCCAGACCTTGATCCGTGACCAGCGTCCATTTCGCATTTTAAAAGCAATAAATTATTATCAGTTTTATAATCTCTTAATTTTGCACAATACTTTGTTGGCTCATCAAAAAGAACTCTGGAATCTGATAAGGAGGTAGTAAGTAGAATATGAGGATAATTTTTTTTATCAATATTATCGTATGGAGCATATGAACGTATATATTCGAAGTGATCTTTATTATTTTTGGCATCACCGAACTCTCTTAGTTCACCTTTTGTCAGCGGGAGAGTATGATCCATATTAGTTTGAAGGCAATCCAAAAATCCCACTGCATTAATTGCTCCCAAAAATAAATCTGGTTCTTCGTTTAATACTGCACCAACCAAAAGTCCTCCGGCACTTCCACCATAAGCTATAATTTTTTTTTCTGTTGTATATTTTTTTTTTATCAAAAATTTTGCACAACTTATAAAATCTGAAAAAGTATTTTTCTTATTAAGCATTTTACCTTCACGCCACCATGCCATACCTTTTTCAAGTCCACCCCTTATGTGACAAGTTACCCAAATTATATTTCTATCAATCAAAGAAAATTTAGATGTTGAAAACGCTGGCCACATGGAACTTCCATAACTTCCATACCCATACAATAATACGTGAGCACTTCCATCTATTTTAGTTTTTTTGTGGTAGGTAACAGTCATAGGAATTTTTTGACCATCATGACTTTTACAGGTAAGTCTTTCCACAATATAATCATCTCTATTGTGTCCAGAAGGTACTATCTGTTCTTTAACAATTTTTTTTTCTTTTGTTTGAATATTATATTCAAAAATTCTATTTGGAGTTTTGGGGGACTCATAACCTACTCTTATCAAATCAGTATTTTTATCCTTTCTAATAAGAGAAACTCCTGGTGATATTACTTTTTCATCAGTAAAAATTAATTCTTCTTCATTTCCTGTCTCAACACTTCTGACAAAAATTTTAGAAAGAGCATTTGATATTTCTGATCGAATTATCCATTTTTTTAAAAAGGTTAGACCACCTATTAAAGTTCCACTTTTAGCAGGTACAAAATCTTTCCAATCATTTATTTTATCGTTCGAACATTTTAATATTTTAAAATCTTCAGCCTCTTTATTGGTATGCATGTACCAATAACCATCGAAACTATCCATACTATAAAGAATTCCATCCTCTCTTTTTAAAAATAATTTCGGTTCAAACTTTTTTTCATCTTTATGAAAATAGTAGGTCTCACTTGTGGTATGTTCGCTAGTTTCAATCATATAAAATTTTTCACAAGAAGTGGTATCAATGGAACAAGTAAAACGTTCATCTTGTTCTTCGAAAATTAAAATATCTTCTTTAATTGGAGAACCCAATTTATGCTGTAAAATTTGTCTTGGTCTTTTCTGGCTATCATGTTTTCTATAAAAAAATGATTTATCATCATAAGACCAAACTATCCCACCAGCTGTGTCCTCGATTTTTTCAATTATTTTATTATCCGCTATTCTTCTTACGAATATTGTAAAATATTCGCCACCTTTATCATCAATAGAATAAGCTAAAAATTCATCGTTGTTTGATACGACTAAATCGCCAGTGCTAAAAAATTTTTTCCCTTTTGCCTCGATGTCACCATCAAAATAACATTCAACTTTATCACTACCAATTTTTTTTCTTAACTTTTTTGAATAGTTTCCCTCTTTAGTGGTTTTGGTCCAGTATTCATAATTTTTATCAATAAATGGAAGGCTCTCATCATCTAACTTTATTCTTCCCTCTATTTCTTTGAAAATTTTTTTTTGTAGATTTTCAGTATCTTTCATATTTTCTTTTGTATATGCGTTCTCTTCCTCAAGATATTTTCTAACTTCGGGGTTTAATTTTTTTGTATCTCTTAAGATTTCAAGGCAATTATCTTGATGTATCCAGGAATAATCGTCCTCCCATGAATATCCATGACAATTTTTCTTTTCAGTTTGCTTCCTTAATTGTGGTATTTTCATATATAAAATTATGAATTATTTTTTACTCATTGGAATAGTTTTAGTTTCTTTATACCTTTTATTGAATTTTTTTGCTAAAGCAAGTAGCAAAAAAATCGCAAAAGGCATCCGGTATATTATTTTCACAATCGGAATTCTTTTTGCTATCACCCTATTCTTTGTTGGAAGGTATGCATTTAGTATTCCCATCTTATTACTTTTAGTTCCACTTATTAAACTGAAGGGTATAGGAGGACTTTTTCAATTATTTCAATTATGGAGATTAATAAGTTATCTTCGACAAACAGGCAGGTATTCATTTTCATCAGGAGCTAATTATTCAAAAGCTTCATCAAATATCTCATTAGATGATGCGTATAACATTTTGGGCTGTAAAAAGGGATGTGCAAAATCTGAAGTTATATCAAAATATAAAAAAATTATGGCTAAACTTCATCCTGATAGAAATGATACTGACACAACCAAACTTGCACAAATGGTATCTGAAGCAAAAGAAACGATTTTAAAAAACGATTTTAGTTAATTTAAGATAAAAGTTGCCTTGTTTAATACTTCGTCAAAAGAAATTTTATCGCCCCCCAAGGTATCATGCACTGTGCTATTTTTTTCTCCGACAGGCTCAATAACCTCCATTGCTGATGAATATTTACCGTATGTCATAACAGGACTGTCCATGAATAGTGTAAGCGTTTTAACTTTGAGAGCACAAGCTATATGTGCAAATCCAGTATCATTAGAAACCATAAGATCACAGTTTTTTATAATTGGCAAAGTTTCTTTAATACTTAATTTTTCAAAGGACTGACACTTACTATCTTCTACAACTGCATCTTTAAATTTGTTTATCAAATCAATATCTTTCAAACCACCGGCCAAATAAAATTTACATTTGTATTTTTTTGATAAGGCTTTACCTAGTCTTATATAATTTTTGATATCCCATCTTTTAGTCGGACCTGAGGCAGAAATTCCAAGACAAATATGTTTAGTATTTTTTTCAAAAACATCGATACTTTTAATTTTAAGAGTTGGCTCTGTAGAAACGATTTCACCTGTCACATTTTCAGTAAAAATTTTAGCACTATGAACTAAATTATCTTTTGATCTAAAAAGAGGATATTGAAAGACTGATTTAATGCCAGAAAATTTTGCAATTAAATTGTATCTTAAAGAACTATTAAAAATAAAAATTTTATCAAAATTTCTTTTTTTTATTTCACTTGATAATTTAAAAAAACCAGAAAGACCGTCTTTATCTTTATCCAATGTGATTATCTCATTTATATGTTCGTCATCGAATAGAAGATCAGACGCTTTTGAACTTGCTTTAACAAGAAGGCTTACCTTGGATTTAAATTTTTTAGAAATAGCATGAATATAGGGTAGGAAAATAATAAGATCCCCAATACCGTATCTTTGTTGAATAATAAGAATTTTCATTCTTTTTTAATTTATAGTACGTTTATATATAAATTTAGGTAAAAACATGTCAGAAACTTTTAAAGGTGTATTTGCTGCAGCCATTTCTGTTTTGAAAGCAGATTTGAGCCTTGATATCAAAGAAACGATAAATCATGCAAAACAAAACCTAGATAGAAATGGAGTCGGATCAGCATTTTTTGGTAGCACAGGTTGTGGGCAATTAATTTCAATTTCTGAAAAAAAAGCATTTAT
This sequence comes from uncultured Pelagibacteraceae bacterium, assembly GCA_902583785.1. GTDB lineage: Bacteria > Pseudomonadota > Alphaproteobacteria > Pelagibacterales > Pelagibacteraceae > Anoxypelagibacter. The sequence continues at coordinate 15,678 of CACHXE010000012.1, forward strand.
TGATGTTTTGTCAAAAGAAAATTTTAAAGAAAAAATTCTAATTGGTACTTCATGTAATAGTCTTAATGATACTGTAAATATAATGCAGCACTCTATCAAAGCAGGTTTAAAAAATTTCCTTATTATGAACGTTGCTTACTATAAGAATGATGATAATGGTGTTTATAATTTTTATAAACACATAATTGCATCTGCACCACTGTCTAAAATTATACTCTATAATTTTTCCAAATTAAGCGGATATACTTTCACAGCTGAAGTAACAAAAAAATTGATAACAAATTTTCCAAAAAATATAGTTGGTATGAAAGATAGCACTGGAAATCTTTGGAATAATTTTAAAGCAAAAAATTTTTCAATGTTTGTTGGAAGTGAGAAAAAATTATTAGATGGACTTAAAATAGGTGCCGCTGGTTGTATCTCAGCGACTACTAACGTTACAGGTTCAGTAGCAAAAAAAGTTTATGATGATTTTCATAAGAGCAAAGACTCATCTAGTGATAAAAAACTAAAAGCTCTTAGAACAGTTTTTGATGAGACTGGAAACCTAATTTCTGCTTTACACACTTTAAAAAGTTTAGAAAATAAAATTTATAAAAATATGCTTCCCCCTTTAGAAATATTGAGTGAAGAAAAAAAAATAGAAATGTTAAAAAAACTAAAAGATTTAAATTTTTTAAATAAAAAAAATATTGCTGCTTAAGCCATGATAGTTGCTAAATTATTATCACAAATTTTTAAAAAAGATGATGGCATAATTTTAATCGATCACTCAGGACAAAAATACATTTGTGGCAAAATTAAAAGTAATAACCCGATTATTTTAAAATTACTTAAAAAAAATCTTAATTGGAAATTGATATTAAATCCTGATTTAGAATTTGCTGAAGCGTATATGAGGGGTGATATAATAATTGAGAATGCATCTTTATTAGAATTTTTAAATCTCTTTTTTAAGAATTTGGGTACAAACGAGATAACAAGAACATCCTATTTTTTAAAAAAAATAGCTCAATTGTTTAAAAAGTTTTCTCATATAAGCTTGTCCCGGACAAAATCTGATGTGCAACATCACTATGATTTTGGAGGGGAAAAAGGAGAAAAACTTTACGATTTGTTTCTAGACAAGAAACGATATTATTCTTGTGCCTATTGGAAATCAGATGACGAAACATTAGAACAGGCACAACAAAATAAAGTTGATCATATAATTAAGAAATTAGGAAATGTTAAACCTGGCTCTCGAGTTATTGATTTGGGTTGTGGCTGGGGAGGAATGGCTTTCGAACTGGCAAAACAAAAAGGTTGTGAGGTAACAGGTATATCACTTAGCAAAAATCAAATTGAATACTGCAAAAGAAAAGCCAAGGAATTAAAATTAGATAACCAGGTAACTTTTGAATTAAAAGACTTTAGAGAAATAAAGGGAAAATATGACTACGTTACAAGTATTGGTGCTTGGGAACATTTTTTAAAAAGAAATTATTTGGTAGCATTAAGAAAAATTTATGAAATTTTGAATGACAAAGGTGTTTGTGTTTTACATACTATAGGCAGTATTTTGCCTCCCCAACCTAATGCACCCTTTATTCAAAAATGGATTTTTCCAAACGGTGAAATCCCGCACGAATCCGATATGGCCAAAAATATTGAAAAATCAGGATTGATAATGTCTGATAGAGAAACGCTAATAAGGCATTATGACAAAACACTAGAAAGTTGGTTAAAAAGATTTTTAAAAAATAAGCATATTGCTAAAGACTTATTTGATCAAAAATTTGTGAAAATGTGGGAGTTTTACTTGGCAAGTTGTAGTGCCGCTTTTAAATATCGAGATTTAGTAGTTTTTCAATATCAACTTGTGAAAAACTTTGATGCTATTCCAAGTAACAGACGGGATTACATTTACACTTAAAAGCTATCTGTTATTAATTAAATAACAGATGAAAAAAAGAAAAAAAATAAATAGAACTAAAAAGAAGAATAAAAGCAAAAGAAAGAAAAAGCTTAAAAAGAAAAGTATTAGAAGACGAAAAGTAAGAAAAACAAAAAAAAATAGCAAAAGTCTTTTAAATAGACTGGATAAAGATGGTATTTTTGGTTCTATCAAACTCAACATTAAATTTAAATTCAAAGATTTTTTTAAGAAACTGGTTTCTCCAGCATTAAAGGAAATTCAAAATTATAGGAAAAATAGGGAGCGGCTAGAGCTTAAGAGAAAACGGGATATTGAAAAACAAATGAAACACGAAACCTCTTTGAGGAAAGAGCTATTGGAAAAAGAGATAAAAGAAGAGAAGGCTCTTGCTAAAACCAGGATAGCTGAATTGAAAAGTTTCTTAAAGGAAGAACAAAAAGCTATAAGGGAAAAGGAAAAAGAAAAGCAAAGAAAGTTTTTAGAGGAAGTAAAATTGGAAAAAACCCTGGAGCGTTTCAGAGCTCGTGAGCTGGAAGAAATAAAAGCAATTGAAAAATATACGCTTAATATTGAAAAGGAGGATTATAAAGCTTTTCAAGAAAGAATTGATCAAGTAAGACAAAAATATAAAACACTAAGAAATGAAAGACTAAGAAAAAGAGTTGAAGAATTAGGAGTTACTCTTTCAGATCAAGCAAGTGTTGAAGAGATACGTCAAAAAGAAAAAGAATATCTCGAAAGAAGAGAATTAATCGAAACAAGCCTAGAAAGCTTTACAAGGAGTGCAATTTCTCTTGTATATCAAATTAACAAAAAATATTTACCAAAAAATGCAGATTTAATAAGAGTGATTAACCTTGTATATGAACAATCAGAGATAATTATTAGAGAAGACCAGGAACAAAATGAAAATTTTTTAATATTAATTTATGTTAAGGATCAAGATGCAAAAAAGGAAATTATAGTAGAAGATAAAATTAAACAGGAGACTAGAGAGTACAACCGAAATGCTATATTTAAGTTTGGAGATGATTTGACAGACAGTCTTATTTTATATTTGGAAAGAATTAGAGAGAGAATGAAAAAAGCTAGTTAATAAGGTCTTCTAATTTTTTAATTTCACCAATTTTAAATATAACAGCATCTTCCTTGCCGTATCCAAACCTCTCTGCATTTGCTTTAAATCTAACTGGAGGTTCCCAAATTGGTTCCAAGCTTAAGATAGCAGTACCCCAATGCATCCCAACTACTTTTTTAACATTTAGATCTTTCATAAGTGACAAAAGTTCTTCAGGGTTTGCATGAGCTGTAGATTTATCTTTTACAGGAACTATAGGAAAGAAATTATAAGCACCAATGTTTCCAAAGCCCAAATCAATTGGACCAAATTTTTCTCCTAATTCTCTATAAAAAGGGGCTGGTCCAGTATCACAAGCAAAAAAGATTTTTTTACCTTTGTATTCAATCAAAAAACTCCCCCAAAGACTTCTGTTATTATCTCCATCCCCCCAAATCCACCGCTTGCTCCAATGTTGAGCTGGTAGCATTGTTACCGAGAGATCATCATTAATTTTAATTTTATCAAACCAATCCATCTCTTTAACTGTATCTTTTTTATATCCATTTCTGACGAAATATTTGCCAAGTTTTAGAGGCACTAGGACTTTAGCATCCTTATAAGGAAAATTTTTTATTGTACGTATACTCATGTGATCGTAATGATTGTGACTAAGTAAAAATAAATTTATTTCAGGAAGTTCTTTTAGAGTTAAAGGGGAATCTACAAATTTTTTTGGTCCAAAGATTAATGGACCATAGTTTTTTTCAAAAACTGGATCAGTGATAATAGTAGTGTCTCCAAGTTTTATAATAAAGCTGGCGTGATCAAGCCACATAACATATGAGTCCGATTTATGTTTTTCAAGATTTTTTAAAACTAATTCTTTATCAATTACATGTTCAGGTGGATAATCAATCTTAAGTTTCTTTTTTTCTTCTCTAAAAACTTTCCAATTCCATTTAAAATTAGGATCCCTTTTTGGACCTCCTTCAAGGTTTCTAAAGGCATATAATTTTCCATCTTTGTAAATATGGTGATATGGTTTTTTATCCATTGCACTTAAATTATTAAAAGAAAAAAAGAGAAGTATAAATAGAAAATATCTTATCATTCGGTGTCTTCTTTATCGTGTTTTGATTTAAAATTCACGATTAAAAAAGACACCAAAAATGCGACACATCCAAGCAGTAAAAGACCAATAGTTATCATCTTTTAAAAACTGTGCTTAATTAGGATTTTTTAGCTACTCTAGGGCAGTTATCTTTTGAAATTCTTTTTCCAAAAGCGTCATCACTCATAGTTCTATCTACAGACCATATGAATGATTTTTCGTAAGCACCAGTTAACTTATCAGGATTTGTACATTTTGTACCCAAAACGTAACGGTTACTACAGTTTGCTAGAAACAATCCACATACTAAAACGATTATAATATTTTTCATATTTAAAGATTTAAATATAATTTTTGTTTTAAGAGGGGCTGAATTTTGTTTTTTTTATGCGTCTAAAATAATTCTATGCATCATTCTTCTTCCTTGAAAAGGGGTAGCGGAGTGAATGACAGAATGGTTATCCCAAACGACTATAGTATTTTTTTCCCAAAAAAAGCTATTTTGAAACTCTTTTTTCGTTTGGTGGTTGAATAAAAATTTTAAAAGTTTTTTAGAATTTTCCTCACTTAAGTCTTTTATGGCAATTGTATGACCTGGACTTAGATAAAGTGCTTTTCTACTTCCGACTTTTTTTACTATTGGATGTTCTGCAATAAAATCTTTTGATTTACCGGTTCCTCTTTCAGCTTCTCTTTCAAGCCTTGTGACTGATATCGGTCCTGCTGAACTAAATATACCTACAAGATTTTGAATTTTATCTTTAGTTTTTTGATCTAAAGCTTCATAGGATGCTAGTTGTGATGCGAAAAGTGTTTGACCTTGATCTTTTTTTACTATTTTACCCATGAGACAAGTATATTTTGGTGTTTCCTCTAAATAACTACTATCTGTGTGCCATCCTTCACCATAAGATTTCCCTTTATCATTATCTTTTCTTTCAACGACGGTAATACCTTTATAATTTTCCAAGTCTTTTAACATTGGGTACTCTTTAATTTTTCCTAATTGTTCTGCAAATTTTAAATATTCTCCTGGCTCTAAATTTTGGTCTCTAAAGCAAACAAAACCATAGTTATTAAGTGTTTCTTTGATTTGTTCGATAATTTTTGGCTTTGTTAACTTGAGATCGTAAGAGATGGAAGCACCAATATTGTTTTCAAATGGCTCAACTTTTATGTTCATTATTCACTACTAAAATAGATATCACGATAATATGCAATAATTTTTTGTTTTGAGTTATTTGAGTCAGAAAATATGGCAATAAAGTTTGTAAAAGAAATTCCGTGAGTTTTTTCGAGCAATTCCTTTACATTTATCTTTCGAGTATGCCACTCGCCGCTTGTGTCATTTGAAATAACATAATCTCTGCTTCCTTTTGTCCAGGGACTTTGTTGTAGAAATCCTTCCTCCAAAAAGGAAGAGTGAGCTAGGCTTACTAATTTTGCACCAATTTTTTTTCCATGACCAACCATTATTCTTGCTGTCCAATCGTGCCCATCTTTGGTTTTTTGATTAATATTTTCAAAATCTTTTTCAATTTTAAAAGTAATATTTAAAAAAGGCATCTCATTAAGAAGCCCTTTATCAACTTCCATACCCAGACCAGTTGCACTATCTTCTGCCTCAGCTTTTAAATACCAGCCTTTGTCGTCCTTTTCATTTGTATAAACAGTTTTTTTACCAAATCCTCTTTTTTTCAATAGCTTCATACCTTCATCACTGAAATCGATTCGGAATTCTTTTGAATTGACAGTTGTAAAAATTAGTAATGCTGACAAAAAATATGCAAAAAATCTCATGATTTACATTATTTAAATTAAAATTTGTAATTTGGCAAATACACCGTATATATAATTTAATGGATGTATTACTTATTACACTTGTGGTTGTTTTGGTAGTTTTAAATATTGTTGTGATATTTTTCTTACAACGTAACAAACAGCAAAAAACAAACGATCCTGCCCAGACATTTAAAGATGAATTTAATTCTTTCAAAGAGACTTTCAGTCAATCTTTTGGGCATATGTCCAAGGATATAGCAAAAGATATGTCAGGTGCTTTAACAAGGGTAGACGAAAAAGTAGGGGTATTTAATAAACAAGTGGAGGCATTAAATAAAAGCCAAGATAATTTCAGTCGAATTCTGGCAGGAGTAAAACAATATGGAGTTTTAGCGGAATTTTCTCTAGCATC
>CACHXE010000013.1 GCA_902583785.1 uncultured Pelagibacteraceae bacterium
ATTTTGGGTTGCAATTTCATTTCTCATTTTTGTCGGAGTTTTAATATACTTTAAAATTCCCCAAAAAATTGACGGTTCATTAGTCGAAAGTATAAAAAAAATCAAAGACGAGGTTGAAAATGCTGAAAAATTAAAAGATGAAGCAAAAAATATATTAAGTGCATATGAAACCAAAGTAAGTAAATCAAAAGTTGAGATTCAAAAATTATTGCAAAACGCAAAAGACCAAGCGGAAAAAAATATAATAAATGCAAATGAAGACTTTCATATTATTCTTGAAAATAGAAAGAGGTCTGCTGAAGAAAAAATTAAACAGATGAAAACACAAGCTATAAAAGATGTAAGAAATTCATCGATAAATATTGCCATTCTGGCAGTAGAAAAAGTTATAAAGAACTCAATTGATAAGAAAAAGCTAGATAAAATTTATATTTCAAGCATTGAAGAGACAAAAAAGATTTTAAAAAACAAATCTATCTAGAGTAAGATCCAAATATATGACAAAAAAGGTTATTGTTGTAGGATCAGGATTCGGCGGACTAGCTTCAGCTCTTAGATTAAAAGCAAAGGGTTACGACGTTACTTTGCTTGAAAAACATCCTGATTTAGGTGGAAGAGCAAGAGTATTCAAAAAAGGAAGTTTTACTTATGATGGTGGCCCTACTGTTATAACCGCTCCTTATCTTTTTGAAGAATTATTTTTATTATTTAATAAAAAAATATCTGATTATGTAGAAATAGTTCCTTTAGATTTATGGTATCGATTTGTTTTTAATGATGGTGAAACTTTTGACTACTCAGGTAACGAAAAATCAATGGAGAAAGAGATAAAAAAATTTTCAGAAAAAGATTATGAGGGATATAATAAATTAGTAAAATTTACAGAGAAAATTTTTGATAAAGGTTTTACTGATCTATCTGACAAACCTTTTAATAATTTTTCTTTTATGATCAAACAAATTCCAGCTTTATTAAATTTAAAAAGTTATAAATCTGTTTACAGTTTGGTCTCTAGCTATATATCAAACGAAAAATTAAGAAGAGTTTTTAGTATGCATCCTTTATTGGTGGGCGGGAACCCCTTCACTACTACCTCTATATATGCGCTTATTTTATTTTTAGAAAAAAAATGGGGCATTCACTATTCGATGGGTGGAACAGGAAATGTTGTAAAAGCGCTTGAAAAATTAATGCAGGAGGAAGGTGTTGAAATTATTAAAAATGCAGAAGTAACTGAGATAGTTTCTAATAATAAAGATATTAAGGCCGTGAAAGTTAATAAATCTAAGAGTATTAATTGTGATTATGTAGTCTGCAACTCTGATCCGCCAAATGTTTACAAAAATTTAATTAAATCTAAGAATAATTATAATTTTTTATTTAAAGAAAAAATGAAAAGAATGGACTATTCGATGGGACTTTTTGTTTATTATTTTGGATCAAAAAAACAATACAAGAATATTGCTCATCATACAATTTATTTTGGTAAATCTTACGAAGAACATTTGCAAAAAATATTTGAAAAGAAAGTACTTTCAGATGACATTAGTTACTACTTACATAGGCCATCTGCAACCGATCCGAATATGGCACCCGATGGTCAAGATGCTTTTTATGTTCTTGTTCCAGTTCCTAATAATTTATCAAAGATTAATTGGTCAAATGAAGGAGATAAATTTAAAAATTTAGTTTTGGATAAAATGGACAAATCAGTTCTTCCGGGTATAAAAGAAAACGTTGTGAACGATTTTTACCTAACCCCAGATTATTTCGAGAAAGATCTTGCTACATTACATGGCTCAGGATTTTCTATACAACCAAAATTCACACAATCTGCTTATTTTAGATTTCATAATCAATCAGAAGTTTTTGAAAATTTATATTTTGTTGGAGCCGGAACACATCCGGGTGCTGGTATGCCTGGAGTAATTTCTTCAGCCAAGGTTTTAGATAAAATTTTATAATGACTACAAAAAATTATTTATCAATTTATGCAAAATCATTTAATTGGTCTGGTTTCTTTTTGCCCAAAAAAATTTATTTTCAATGTTCTGTATTATACGATTTTTGTAGGACAATAGATAATATTGCTGACCAAAGTAAGGATCTGGAAATTAAAAAAAAAGAACTTGAAGAATTTAAAAAAAAATTCGAACAAAAAAACAAAAATGACGTTGTAATAAAAAATATGTGGGATTTAATGAATGAAAGAAATATTTCAAAAAAGATAGTTGATGATTTGTTTGACGGAGTTAATTCTGATCTAAAAAAAGAAGTGAGAATAAAAACAGAAAAAGAGCTTTTGGTTTATTCCTATAGAGTAGCAGGAACAGTTGGTTTGATGATGGCAAAAATATTTGGTGTTGAAAAAAAAGATTCATTACATAGAGCGATTGATTTGGGAATTGCAATGCAATTAACAAATATTGCGAGAGACGTAGTTGAAGATGAAAAAAGAAATAGAATATATTTAATCAAAAGTTCAAATGATGTTTTTAAAAGTATCAAAAATATAATATTAAAAGCAGACTCATTTTATGATAGCTCCTTTGTGGGAATTAAAGATATACCTCTGAATAGTCGTTTTTCAATAATTGTTGCTAGAAGAGTTTATAGACAAATAGGAAAAAAAATTTTAGAAAAGAAAAATATAGAAAGCTATCGAAAAGCTGGAAAAATTTATGTTTCCAACTTTGGTAAAATAATCCAAACATTATTTTCTTTGAAAGATTTGATAATACTTTTTTTTACTAAGAAAAAAAAATATGAGAAGGAACTAGAATATAATTTGATTAATGAGGATATAGGTTTGAATGAAAAAATTTGATTATGTAATAATTGGTGGTGGTTGTGCTGGCTTATCTTTAGCTTATGAGCTTGATATTTATAATAAACTTGATGACAAAACGCTCGCGATTATTGAACCTAGAGATAATTATAAAAGAGATAAAACTTGGTCCTTTTGGAAAGTTAATCAACACAATTTTGATGATTGTATTAAAAAAGAATGGAATGAGTTTTCAATAAAAACCAATTCTGAATCAAAAATTATTAAATGCGATCAATTTCCATATGTGAGTATAGATAGTGGACTTTTTTATGATAAAATAAACACACGATTAAAAAAAAATAAAAATATAAATTTTTTTAAAAATATTAAAGACTTAGATACTACCAACTCTTTTATATTTAATAGCCTACCATCTCTTAAAAAAGAAGTTTCTTCTAATCTTTGGCAACACTTTTATGGCATAGAAATTCAAACAAAAGAAGCTTGCTTCAACGAAGAAACTGTAAATTTAATGGATTTTAACTGCGAACAGAGAGGCAGTGTTCATTTCTTTTATGTTTTGCCTTTTAGTAAAAATAAAGCAATGATTGAAACTACGTGGTTATCCAAAAAAAATGATTCTTTAAAAGATTACGACTCTCAAATAAAAATTTATCTAAATAATATAGGTATTAAAGACTATAAAATAAATTACATAGAGGAAGGTGCTATCCCGCTTTTTTATCCAATCAATAAAAAAGAAAATAATAAAATTAATATTGGGACTGCTGGTGGAATGACAAGACTTAGTACGGGTTATACCTTTTTGAATATTCAAGAACATTCAAAATATATTCGCAAAAATATTGAAAATATTCAAAAGATGCAACTTTACAATATTGGAAAAAAATATAGATTTTTAGACGAAATTTTTTTAAGAGTTTTAAGTAAATATCCTGAAAAAATGCCAAATATATTTTCAAAAATATTTAATGGCTCATACAGTACTGCTATTAAATTTTTATCAAACAAAAGCAATATTTTTGAGGATTTTTCGATAATTTTAAAAATGCCAAAATGGATATTTATAAAATCTATTTTTAATTAAAATGATAAAAAAAATATACGGTAAACATACATTCTACTTTGCATTATTAACTGTTGGGCTATCAATTGTTGCTTTGCTTGGTAAAAATTTTTTTTCAGTTTTGAATGAATTAAGTATTTTATTTGTTTGTTTATTTTTAATTTTATCAATTGGAATTTCACATGGAGCTTTAGATAATTATAAGGCAAATAAATTGCTAGAAATTTATAGTATAAAGAATAAAGCTATTTTTTTTGTAATTTATATATTTATCTCTGCGTTAGTAATTTTTATTTGGAGTTTATATAGTACATACGCTTTATTAGCTTTTTTAATCGTTGCCTCTTATCACTTTGGGCTTGAGGACACCTCGTTTTTACACAAAGAAAACTCTTTTTTAGATCAAGTTTTTTATTTAATTAAGGGATCATTAATAATTTTTGCACCACTTTTTTTTCATTTCGATGAAACATTAAAAATTTTCGAAACTTTAATGCTAAATAAGACTTTTATAACCTTCCTAGAATTAGAACATTGGATTATTAATGTTTGTCTATTTTTAAGCTTTATAGGCTATTTTTATTTTACTTATAAAAATAAATTTGAAGACTTTGAAATTTTATTTTTAGATATGTTATCAATTATAATTTTGAACTATGTGTTTTCTCCAATAATTGCTTTTACTGTTTACTTTTGTTTTCTACACTCAATAAGACATATTATATCTTTATCTAACGAACTTGATAAAAATAACTTCTCAAATGGTGTGAAAGTTTTTATTAAGAAGGCTTTGCCTTTAACAGTAGTAACAGCAATTTTGTATTTGGTGGTAGCCCTTTTTTTATCAAAATACTACGGTATAAACGATGTCATTACTAAAGTTATATTTATTGGTTTGGCGTCGTTAACATTTCCGCATATATTGCTCGAATATTTTTTAGAAATTAATGAAAAACGAAATTAAAATTTATTTAGCTGCCCCAAGAGGTTTTTGTGCTGGTGTAGACAGGGCTATAGAGATTGTTAAAAAAGCTTTAGATAAATACGGTTCTCCGGTTTATGTGAGACATGAGATAGTTCACAATAAAAATGTAGTCGAGTCATTAAAAAATTTAGGTGCTATTTTTGTTGAGGAAATATCTGAAATAAAAGATACATCTAGACCAGTTATTTTTTCAGCGCATGGTGTACCCAAAAAAATACCTGAAGAAGCAAAATTGAAAAAAATCTTTTATGTAGATGCTACTTGCCCACTTGTTTCAAAAGTACACCGTGAAACGGAGCAATTGTTTAAAAGAGGTTTTGACATAGTTTTAATTGGTCATAAAAACCATCCAGAGGTAATTGGTACAATGGGGCAATTACCTGAGGGTTCAATTAAACTTATAGAAACTCTTGAAGACATAAAAAGCTTAAATTTTTCAAAACCAGTCGCTTATGTGACTCAAACAACATTATCGGTAGATGATACGAAAGAAATCATTAACGCTTTAAAACAAAAGTTTCCAACAATTAAAGGGCCTATAAAAGAAGATATTTGTTATGCTACTACAAATAGACAAACGGCTGTAAAAAAAATTGCACCAAATTGTGAAATGTTTTTTGTTATAGGTAGCAGAAATTCCTCTAATTCAGCTAGATTAGTTGAGGTAGCAAAAAAATCCGGATGTAAAAATTCAGAATTAATTTTTTATGGAAAAAAAGCTCCGATAGAAAAGATCAAAAATTGTAAGACTATCGGTTTATCGTCTGGTGCTTCGGCACCCGAAGAGTTGGTTCAAAACTTTATTGCTGAAATAAAAGAAAACATGAGTGTATCAATTGAAGAAGTGGTGACAGCTAATGAGAAAGTAGTATTTAAACTACCTAAAGAATTAAATTAAATGGCTGTGTATACAAAATTAGAAAAAGGAGAAATAGATAATATTCTATCGAATTATAAATTGGGTAAACTCAAAAGGTTCGAAGGAATAAAGGAAGGTATTGAGAATACTAATTACTCAATTGAAACTGAAAAAGGGAAATATATTTTAACAATTTATGAAAAAAGAGTGAAAGAGACTGATCTCCCTTTTTTTTCTAATTTGATGTTTGAGTTAAGTAAAAATGGCTTTATGTGTCCAAAACCAATATCAAATAAGGATAATAATTATACATCAGATATAAATAACAAAAAATTTATGATTGTGAGTTTTTTAGATGGCAAATCTAAAAGCAATCTATCCCCAACAGAATGTAAAATTGTTGGAAACCAAATAGCTAAATTACACAAAATTACAAAAAACTTTAAATTCGAGAGAAAAAACAATTTATCAGTTAAATCTTGGAGGAATATTTTTTCACAAGTAAAAGACAAATGTAATAAAATTCACTTAGATTTACCAAAATTAATTGAAGCAAATTTGATAAGTATAGAAAAGGAATGGCCAAAAAATTTACCGGCTGGAATTATTCACGCAGATTTATTTAGTGATAATATTTTTTTTAAAAACAATAAATTTTCTGGATTTATTGATTTTTATTTTTCATGTAATGATTTTTATGCTTTTGAAATTGCAATATGCTTTAATGCTTTGTGCTTTGATGGGGTTAAACAAAATCTAAGTTTTAATGTAACCAAGGCCAAAAAATTAATGGAGGGATATAATGAGGTAAGAAAAATATCGAAAGAGGAAAAATTAGCTATAAAAGTTCTTTCTCAAGGTGCAGCATTAAGATTTCTTCTGACAAGAGTTTTTGATTATATTAATACAGTTGATGATGCATTTGTGAAAATAAAAGACCCTGAAGAATATTTAAAAAGATTGGAATTTCATAAAAATGCAAAAAGTTTTGAAGATTATTTAATATGAAATACAAAATATACACGGATGGTGCTTGTTCGGGAAACCCTGGTCCTGGAGGCTGGGCGGCAATCATTCTTGTAGATAACAAAATTAAAAATGAAATCACAGGAAGTGAAAGTATTACAACAAATAATAAAATGGAGCTTTTGGCACCAATTAAAGCAATTCAAAAATTTAAAAAGAAATCAGAAATTTCAATTTATACAGACTCGACTTATGTGAGGGACGGGATAACAACGTGGATTAAAAGATGGGAAAAAAATGGATGGAAAACCGCATCAAAAAAATCTGTTAAAAATAAAGATCTATGGAAAAAATTAAAAGATTTATCGTCAAAACATTCTATTAAATGGATTTGGGTTAAAGGTCATGCCCATGATAAATATAATAATATTGTTGATGAACTAGCGCAGGGGGCTATAAAGAGATAAATGATTAAACAAATATCAAGTAACAAAATCATAGACTTTGTAAAAGACAACCCAAAAAGTGTTTTGCTAGATGTAAGAACAAAAGAAGAGTGGGATCAAATTGGAAAACCTGATGGAGACAAAATTGGGGTCAAAACATATTTTTTATCATCTCAATTTCAAGGAAGAATTATTAATGAAAATTTCGTTAAAGAATTCGAAGATTTAAAAATTGATAAAAATTTTGAGATCCTTGTAATCTGTGGATCAGGTAATAGGTCCCAAAGAGCAGCGGAATTATTAACTGAAAAAGGTTTTAAATGCTCAAACGTTTCTGATGGATTTAGAGGTGACGGTGAAGAAAAGATTGGTTGGAAAAATAATCAGCTTCCAACTAAATAATTAAATTCTATTTAAAAAGCTTTCTGCTGCAGACAGTTCGCATGTTGCAGTCTCTTTTTCCTCCTCGATTTTTTTTACAACTCCGTCTTCTAAAAGAATTGTATATCTATTCGACCTGACTCCCAAACCTTTTGCTGACTTATCAACTTCAGCTCCGATAGCTCTTGTAAATTTACAAAACGGGTCTCCCACCATCAATATTTTATTACCAACGTTTTGATTTTGACCCCAGGCTTTCATTACATTTGGATCATTTACTGCTATACAAATTATTTTGGTAACACCCTTTTTTTTTGCTAAATCATAATTTTTAACATATCCGGGTAAATGTATCGCTGAACAGGTTTTTGTAAAAGCACCAGGCATCCCTAAAATTATTATTTTTTGATCTTTAAATAAATCATTTGTTGAAATTTTTTTTACTTCATTTGTGTCATCTAAATAAAAAAAATCATTATGAGGTAATTTATCACCTGGTTTGATTTTCATGATATTTTGTCTAATATGTAGTTTTTAACATCGCTTATTTTATTTTCTAAAATATCATAATTTTCTTTTTTATCCATCAAATGTGCTATTTGTTTTGGGGTCTCAACTTCCTGTGATGTTGCCATTTTAATTGTTTCTAAAAATTTATAAGGGTGAGCTGTGCCCAAAATTAAAATTTCAGAACCGTCTTTTATATCTTTGGAAGCTCCAACTGCAGTTGCTGTATGTGGATCTAGTACGAAGTTATGTTCTCTTGAAAAGTTTTTGATTATTTCAACAGTTTCTTTGTCATTTATTTTTTTTGCACTAAAATCTTTTTTTATAATAGCTACCTGTTCTTTGTTTAACAAAAAAGAACCTTTAGATTTTAAATCATTCATTAAAGTTGATACTTGTTTATCATCTTCATTAAGTACATCAAAAAGCAGTCTTTCAAAATTACTTGATATTTGAACATCCATACTTGGAGACAAAGATTGCTTTACTTTCGTAGGTTTGTATTCGCCCATATTTATAACCCTCTCTAAAATATCATTTTCGTTAGTAGCCACCATTAACTTTTCTATTGGTAATCCCATTTTTTTAGCTACGTATCCAGCAAAGATATCTCCAAAATTACCAGTTGGTACTGCAAAACTAACTTTTTTATTTTTAAGTTTGAAATAAGAGTAAAAATAATAAACTATCTGACAAATTATTCTTGCCCAATTTATTGAATTTACACCCGACATATTAATTTTTTCTCTAAATATATTTTCGGAAAACATTTCTTTGACAAGTTTTTGACAATCATCAAATGTTCCCTTGATGGCAACATTATAAACATTGTTAGATCCAATTGTTGTCATAATTTTTCTTTGTATACTTGAAATCTTATTATGCGGATGTAAAACAAATACATTAATATTTTTTCTATCATTTAATGCCGCAATAGCCGCTGAGCCTGTATCTCCAGAAGTAGCAACCACAATATTTATTTTTTTATTTGAGGAAATATTAAATTCATCATACATATTTCCTAAAACCTGCATTGCAATATCTTTGAATGCTAACGTAGGTCCGTGATAAAGCTCAATTAAATTTAAACCACCAAACTTTTTAACTTTTATAACTTCATCTGATGAAAAATTTTTGTAAGACCTTTTAATAAGATTTTTTAGTTTATTTTTTTCTAAACTTGACGAACAAAAATTGAATATTATTTCTGTTGCTAAATCTTCATAATTCAAAACGCTTAATTTCTTTAATGCGGATTCACTATACTTTTTAATTTCTTTAGGAATAAAGAGGCCACCATCTGGAGCTAGTCCTCTTAAAAAAATATCTTTAAAGTTGTATTTTAAATTTTTATTCCTTGTACTAATATATTCCACTAGCTAGATAATTTTTCTTCTTTTTTAAAATTTTTCTTCCATGATCTATGAAGTAGTCCGAGAAGGATAAATGAAGATACAATAATAAGTAAAGCCATTTGGCCGCCTGATGTTTCTGAAATACATACGGCGCACATCTTTAGTATTTCAGGATTTGAGATATCAATAATCATTTTTTAAAATATACAAATTGAATTATAGCTTCTTTTATATTCTTTGTCACATTTGGGTCAACTAATAAAACCAACGCGTATTTTTCTTTCTCGCCAGGCTTTAAAGTTTGTTTCTCGTAACAAAAACAGTTCATTTTAGTCATGTAATCTTTGAGTTCAGGCGGATAAACTTGAAAAGTAGCCATTGCAGATACATCATTTTCACTTAAATTTTCGACTGAATAATTTATTGTTTTAATCTCGCCTGGCTTTAAGATTATATTTTTCTCTTCAGAATGAAATTTTAACGGCAAATCTTTATTTACACTAGTTATAAGTTTTGTCGAGATTTGTTGGGAGCTTTTTTTTCCTTTTTCAAAAAAAATTAATGAATAAATAACAACTAGAGCTAAGAGGGAAATAGTAATAAATATTAATTTATTATTTTTAAGCAAATTTATCCACTAAAATTGATATAAAGATCGCAAACAAATAAAGAATTGAAAAAGCAAATATTTGTTTGGAAATACTTTTTTCAGATTTATTATCTTTAGTTTTTAAAAGCTTAAAACAAATTAAAATATAATATGCACTTAAAGGTAGGGAAAATAATAAATAAATAGTACCTAGAAATTCTAAGAAGTATGGCGCAATCGCAACCGGAAATAGTAAAATTGAATACGCAAATATATTTTTTTTGGTAGTCTCTACGCCCGATGTAACCGGCAACATTGGTATATTAGCTTTTTTGTAATCTTCAGATTTAAAAAGGCTTAAAGCCCAAAAATGAGATGGTGTCCATACAAAAATTATTAAAAATAAAATAATCGGTTCGATCGAAATACCTCCGGTTGCTATAGCCCAGCCAATTACAGGTGGCAAAGCACCAGCGGCTCCTCCAATGACTATATTTTGCGGTGTCTTTCTTTTGAGCCAAATAGTGTAAACAAAAACATAAAATAAAATTGTTAATGCAAGTAATAAAGCTGCCATAAGGTTTGAAAAAAAATATAAAGCTCCTACTGAAACAAAAGACGATATTACACCAAAAATAAGAGCTTCTTTTTTAGTTAATTTTCCAGTTGGTATTGGTCTTAAACAAGTTCTAGACATAACTTTATCAACATCAGCTTCGTACCAACAATTTAAAGAGCCCGCGGCGCCAGATCCTAGAGCAACAGCAGTTATAGATAAAATCGCGTACAAATAATCAATACTTTTAAAAGGAGCGATTAAAAAACCAACAACACAAGTAAAGATGGCAAGAGACATTACTCTTGGTTTCATTAATTCGAATAAAGCTTTGGTATAATGAACAATGTCAAATTTAAATTCTCTAGTTTTTGTTTGTGTATTTAACAATTGAAATCCCTATCTTGAATTATTCGCCTAAAACAAAATAAATAAGTCTTGTAAAAACCGTATATTTTCCTTCAGCTACCATTAAACCAACGAAGCATGCTATTGCTGTCATTGGCCACAATAATACGTTAACAAGAGTATATCTTTCCCAAAAAAGATGCATGAAAAAAGCCATTATGAGACCAGCTTTAAGGAACATAAAAAACAGAATTAATGACCACCGTAAAATGCCTTGAAACTGATACCAATCAACCATATAAGAAAAAAAACTTAAAACAAATAAAAGTCCCCATATCCAAAGATATATTCCTATCTTATGTGTTGTTGCGGGTTTCTGTTTGTTTTTTTCTAGTTCCATATTTTCACTCATTTTTGATCACCTTACCAAAGATAGAAGAATGCAAAAATAAAAACCCAAACTAAATCCACAAAATGCCAATAAAGACCTAGTATCTCTATTGAAACATAGTCTGATTTCATTGTTGTGAAAAAGCCTCGCCTTCCAGTGTCAAAATCTCCTCTAAAAACTTTTCTAGCAAATATAAAAAGAAATATCACCCCTATAGAAACGTGAGTACCGTGAAAACCAGTTATCATGAAAAAATATGAGCCGAATTGACCCGCACCGAAAGGGTTTGACCATGGTCTTACACCCTCATGAATTAATTTTGACCATTCGTAAGCTTGCATTCCTACAAACGTTAAGCCACCCAATGCGGTTGCTACGATAAACCAACCACACATTTTTCTATTTTTTTCATATCCATACTTTACCGCTAGAGCCATAGTACCGCTGCTTGTAATCAATACAAAAGTCATTATAGCAATTAATAGTAGAGGTACTGGTACTCCCATAAAGTCTAATGAAAACACTTGGCTGGTATTTGGCCAATCCACTACGGTTGATGCTCTTCCTTTCATGTAAGAAATTAAAAAACAGCTAAATATAAATGTGTCACTCAAAAGAAATATCCACATCATTGCTTTGCCCCATTGAACTCCTTTGAAAGTAGTTTGGTCTGAACCTAAATCACTAGGAACACTTTTCCAGCCTTTAGGAAGATTTTCTAATGATGAGTCCGACATAATTAATATTCCTAACTTGATAACATTAATCCAAAAAGCACTAACCAAACAGCTAGTAAAAAATGCCAATAAACAGCGCAAATATCAATTAAATTATTAATATCCTCTTTTTTAAGACTTCTTTTAATGAATTTTGATGTTGTTTTTCCCCAAAAATATATTCCGCCAATAATATGAAGACCATGAATTGTAGTAAATAAATAGAAAAAGGCATTTGCAACATTACTAGTGGCATAATATCCTGTACTCATTAATTGGTACCACACTATCAGCTGACCTATTAGAAAGGCATAAGCTAAAAAGCCGACAAAATACAAACAGTTTTTGGTTTTTTCATAAATCTCTTTTTTTGCATACTTTGTTGTCTGGTGTAAAACCAAACTACTTAAAAATAATATTCCTGTATTTAACCAAAGAAGCCAAGGTTCAGGCATGTTTCTCCAATCGCTTACAAGCATTCGATCAGAATAGGCTACAATAAATAAAGAAAACAAAACTGTGCTCGCAGCCATTATAGTTCTTAGGCCTAGTTTTTGTTTAGTTAAACTAAGTGTTTTTCCTTGATGTTCGTTATCAGCTTCTATTTGATCCTTTTCCCAAGGCTTTTCGGTTAGTAATTGAAAGATAGATTTTTTCGTGCTCACGTCTTCTCAACTTTCGCTCCTATAATCTCACTTGGAGGTTGGTTTTGAGGAATATAATCCTCTTTCGCTCCAGGGACACTGAAGTCATAAGGCCATCTATAAACTTTTGGCAGCTCTTTACCCCAATTACCATGTTCTGGAGGCATTTGAGGAGTTTGCCATTCCAAAGAATTTGCTTTCCATGGATTTTTTTCGGATTTTTTTCCGAGTCTGGCGCTTGCAAACAAATTGTATAAGAAAAGCAATTGCGCAGCACCAACTATCAAAACTGCAATAGTAATAAATTTATTCAGTAGTAGTGTTGATGTATCAATATATGGACTATCGTAGATCTCGAAGTATCTTCTTGGTACCCCGACAAACCCTTGGTAATGCATTGGAAAATAAATTGCATATGATCCTATAAACGTAATCCAAAAATGAATTTTGCCTAAAGTTTCATTCATCATACGACCGGTTATTAATGGGTACCAATGATAAATTGCTCCGAATATAACAAGTATTGGTGCTATACCCATAACCATATGGAAATGAGCAACCACAAAATATGTATCTGATAGCGGAACATCAACTGTTACGTTTCCTAAAAATAAACCAGTTAATCCCCCGTTTAAAAACGTAACAATGAAGCCGAGAGAAAACAACATCGGAAGAGATAACTGTATGTTTCCTCTCCATAAAGTTAAAATCCAGTTATAAACTTTTATAGCTGTTGGTACCGCAATGATTAATGTTGTTGTCGCAAAAAAGAAACCAAACCAAGGGTTCATTCCACTTACGTACATATGGTGAGCCCATACAAAAAAGCTTAAAGCTCCTATTCCTACAATGGCCCAGACCATCATTCTGTATCCAAAAATAGTTTTTCTAGAATGCACCGAAAGTAAATCAGAAACAATTCCAAAAGCAGGTAATGCAACTATATAAACTTCGGGATGGCCAAAAAACCAAAATAAGTGCTGGAATAAAATTGGGCTTCCACCCTCGTAAGTTAATTTTTCTCCTAAAGAAACCATCGCTGGCATGAAGAAACTTGTTCCAAGCAAACTATCAAGTGTCATCATCAAACAACCAACTAATAAAGCTGGAAATGCAAACATTGCAAGCACAGTTGCTGTAAAGATTCCCCAAATCGTAAGAGGCAATCTCATTAGTGTCATTCCTCTGGCCCTTAATTGTAAAACTGTAATTATGTAATTTAATCCACCCATTGTAAAACCAGCTACAAATAATATGAGTGAAATTAACATAAGTATTATGCCTCCATTATAACCCGGTGTTCCAGCTGTGATTGCTTGGGGCGGATAAAGCGTCCAACCTGCTCCAGTGGGTCCGCCAGGAACAAAAAAGCTTGCTAATAAAACTAGAACAGCAACAACGAATGCCCAGTAACTAAGCATGTTCACGTATGGAAATGCCATATCTCTAGCCCCACACATTAATGGGATTAATAAATTTCCAAACCCGCCTAAAAATAATGCGGTTAATAAATATACGACCATTATCATGCCGTGCATTGTAACGAATTGATAGTAAGCGGTAGGTTCAAGCCAACCGAGTCCAGGAAAAGCCAGCTGGATTCTCATCAACCAAGATAAAACTAATCCAAGAAGTCCAGTCCCTATTGCTGTTAAAGCATATTGGATTCCAATATATTTTGCGTCTTGTGAAAAAACGTATGTGGTCCACCAACTGTGTGAATGATATAATTCTTGATCAGGTAGTTCGGCTTTTGGTACCGAGTCTATGTCGGGTGTTGATACGGATGAGGCATCACCCACATAATCTGATTTAGCTTCTAATTTATGTTCGTATTCATCTGACATAATTAATTGTTTTATAGTTTATTTGTCCTTTTTTACTAGTTGCAAATTGTCATTTTTTCGATTTTTTGCCAACATCTTCTCAAAAGTTATCTGTTTTGCTTCCCATTTCTTATAATCTTTTTCTTCATCTACTATAACCCTGCCTCGCATGGCATAATGTCCAGTTCCACAATATTCGGCACATAATACTTCAAAATCTCCTACTCTAGTTGGGGTCAACCAATAGTAAGTTACAATACCAGGAACCATATCCATTTTACCTCTAAACTGAGGCACATAAAAATTATGAAGCACGTCTATAGTTCTTAGTTCAAATTTAACTGGTCGATCTTTTAAAACGTGAAGTTCTTGAGCGTCAACTAATAGATCGTCTTTACCATTAGGATCCTCAATAATTAATCCAAATGGATTTTCATCTGAAATATATTTAATATCAGTTTTACCAAGAACATTATCTTCTCCTGGAAGTCTGTATTTCCAACCCCACTGATAAGCAAATACCTCGACTTTGTAAGCATCTTTTGGAACAGTGACATATTGATTCCAAACTACTAGGCCTGGTGCTAATAAAGCAGCAACCCCAATAGCTGTCGCCCAAGTTAATCTACTTTCTAATTTTTTATCCTCTGGCTTATATTCGGCTCTTCTTTCTTTTTTATAACTAAACTTCCAAACACAGTATGAAACAAAAAAACATATAGCTACGAATACAGCGCCAGTTATCCAAAATGTAAGAATAATTGTATCGTCCATGTTACCCCAATTAGAAGCTACCTCTGTCCACCACCAAGGTGACCAAAAATGAAAGGCAATTGATCCAATTGTTATTAAAAATATACTTAAAGCAACTATCATATTAAGCGTTTGTAATAATAAAAATTCCTAAAAGCACAACGCCGGCAATTAAAATGTGGTTACCTAAATCGATTAAACCAAGTTTTTTGTTTTTGGAGTCTATAAGATCTTTCCAACGAAATGGTACTGATTTTCTTTTAACTGCTATTTCAGCTTTATTTTCATTCTTTTCTAATCTTAAAGAAACTGAAAAGAAAACAAAATAGATAAACAGTCCTAGAAAGATAACCAACCCAAGTAATAATGCGTAAGCAGTGCTCATAATTTAATTAACAATTTACTATATATATTTACTCTATGCATGTTTAATAAGGTTTTGCGACACTTTTGCAAGGGTAAAATCTGCTTAAATTTAGTGGATAATTAGTTGTTCGCCAAGTTATAACTTAAAATTGTAGTTGCTGCTATTGCAGCTGTTTCCGCTCGCAAAATATTTTTTGCTAATGAGATAGAAATGGTTTTTTTGCTTTCAAGTATTAATTTTCTCTCCTTTTCAGAAAAATCACCTTCGGGTCCAATCAAAATACAAACTGGATTTTTTTTTAATATTTTATTTTTTAGATTAGTTGAGTTTGAGTTTATATCACAAAAAACAATACACCCTTCTTCAGGAAATTTTTTTATAAAATCAAATAAATTTTGTACATTTAATATTTTAGGAATAGAAATTCTATTAGATTGTTCACAAGCTTCGGTTATAATTTTCTCAATTCTTTTTTTATTAATTTCTCTTACAATGCTTCTTTCGCATAGAAGGGGTATAAATTTTTGTATTCCAAGCTCAGTAGTCTTTTGAAACATTGTGTCTTGTGGTGATTTCTTTATTGGCGAAAATGCTAACCATATATTTTGTTCATTTTTTATAGGTCTTGATAAGTTTTCTACTTTAAATTCTGTATGAATTTTACCATGAACATTTACATGAGCATCCCATTCACCATCATTTGAATTGAAAAGTGAAAATTTATCCCCTGGTTTCAATCTCATGACATTCTTAATATAGTGAGTTTGTTTTTCAGAAAGCTCGGATATAATACCAGTTTTTAATTTGCCTTGATAAAAAAGTCTTGCTTTTGATGCCATGAAGAATTTATATAAGTTAGGATGCCAAAATCAATTATAATTAATAAACATGGCGGACCAGAAGTTTTACAGCTATCAGATGCAAAAGTTACTTCTCCAGGTCCCAATGAAATCAGAATAAAAAATTTAGCAATTGGTTTAAATTTTATTGATACATATCATAGGTCAGGCCTATATCCTTTGAAGCTACCAAGTGGTTTGGGAATGGAAGGCGCGGGTGTAGTTGAAGAAATTGGATCTGATGTAAAAAGTTTTAGCATAGGTGATAACATAGCATATGCTTCTCCACCTTTGGGTTCATATTCTGATGAAAGAAATATACCGGCAAACATTGCTGTTAAAATTCCAGATGGTATTTCTCATAAAATTTCAGCTAGTATTATGACTAAAGGTTTGACAGTTCATTATCTATTGTTCAAAACTTATAAAGTTAGCGCTGGTGAAACAATCCTCTTTCATGCAGCGGCTGGTGGGGTTGGCCAAATTTTTTGTCAATGGGCTAAAAGTCTTGGTTGTAAGGTCATCGGTACTGTTGGTTCCGAGAGTAAAATCGAAACTGCAAAAAAAAATGGTTGTGATTTTGTAATAAACTATAACAAAGAAAGTTTTGATAAAAAAGTTCTTGAAATAACTAATAACAAAGGCCTCAGTGTTGTTTATGATGGTGTGGGTAAAGAAACTTTTGAAAAATCTATTAATTGCCTTAAACCAAGGGGAATGATGGTTTCTTTTGGAAATTCCTCAGGTGCCCTAGAGCCAATAAATGTAAAAAAATTTATAGCAGCAAAAAGTCTTTTTTTTACACGACCGGGACTTACACATTATGCGGCAGAAAGAAGTGAACTTGAAGATGGAGCAAGTTTACTGTTTGATGCAGTGAAGTTTGGTAAAATAAAAGTTAAAATTTTTAAGGAGTACTCTTTATCAGATACCAGAAAAGCTCATGAAGATCTTGGAGCAAGAAAAATTATAGGTCCAGCTTTATTAATTCCAAATGAATAGTTTAAAAATAATAAGTCCTTGTATTAGTATTTGCAAAAATGATCCTGGGACAGGTTACTGTTATGGTTGTGCTAGAACAGAGGATGAAAAAAAAATCTGGAAGAATCCAGATACAAATAATGAATGGAAAAAAGAAAATTTAAATACCATTATGCTTAGAATGAAAGAGTCCCAACTTAAAACTTTTAAACAGTCGTATGATGAAAAACTTGAATTTGGAAAATTGGTATATTCTAAAAATTCAAAGAAGAAGCCATAAGATTATACCTACAATTGCTAATATAAGTAT
Organism: uncultured Pelagibacteraceae bacterium; assembly: GCA_902583785.1. Lineage (GTDB taxonomy): Bacteria > Pseudomonadota > Alphaproteobacteria > Pelagibacterales > Pelagibacteraceae > Anoxypelagibacter. The sequence goes on from CACHXE010000013.1 coordinate 17,677, forward strand.
TAATATTCTGACACCATAAAGATATCTTGTCATACTTTTAGAATCTTCTATGTCTTTTTTTTTACCCGCACCTATTCTGATAACAAGATAAAATGCTAGAAACAAGATTAACAAAATTATAAGTATAACTGGCTTAGTAAACATAATTAATTAGATGTAATTATAATAGGCAAAAATAATCCTAATGCATACAAAAGAATTATTATTATTGAAGCAATTATAAAGGCTCTTATTGCATTTATTTTCATTTGGCCTATTCTCCATCAAATTTCATATCTGACAAATGTAATTTTAACGCATTTGTAGAAAGAAAAATTTCAAATAAAAATAGCAATATTGATACAATCATTGATATACAGCAAGATGCAAATATCAGTCTCGCCACAAAAATTTTATCCAAATACAGCCCTAGTACGGTCATCATATTAAATAAAAAACCTAAACCTGCTGCACCAATTGCATATTTTAAATAATTTATTCTTTTACTCAAATTTTTTAGCTGCTTTTCCCATTCAGGAGGTATGTGTTTCTCAAATACATGCTCATCGTGAAGTTTTCTGATCAAAGCACTCAAAGTGTGAAATCTGTTACTATACACAGCCATTATAAGTGGGATAGCGGGAAACATTAATGCTGTAACTGTATAATCTATACTCATTTCGAATCGCATTGATTATGTATTTAGTGTTTGATATTTACAAGAACTATTAATGTCAAAACATATAAGAAATTTCATTAATGTAACACGACTCAATAAACCAATTGGTTTTCTTTTATTATTTTGGCCGTGTTCATGGGGTTTATCGTTAGCTTTTTATTTTGATGGAAATTTCAATAAGTTTATCTATTTCTCAATTCTATTTTTTTTAGGATCAGTTTTGATGAGGAGTGCTGGATGCATTGTAAACGATATTATTGATGAAAAAATAGACAAAAAAGTTTCCAGAACGAAAACTAGACCCATTGCTTCTGGATCATTAAGTAAAAAGCTAGCGTTATTTTATGTAATAATTTTATGCTCATTAGCTTTTGTTGTTTTAATACAATTTAATTTCTTAACTATATTTCTCGGAATGTTTTCGATGATTTTTGCTTTCAGCTATCCTTTAATGAAAAGGTTTACTTACTGGCCTCAATTATTTCTTGGTTTTACTTTTAATTGGGGAATAATAATGGCTTGGACTGCGGTTACTAATGAAATTTCTTATCTACCTATACTGCTCTATTTTGGAGCCATATTTTGGACACTTGGTTATGACACCATTTATGGATTGCAAGATGCATCTGATGATGAGGTGATTGGAGTAAAATCTACTGCAATTAAATTTAAGAAAAATCTTAATCTTTTTATAGGAAGTTGTTATTTAGTTAGTTCGATATTAATAGGTTTTGTAATAATGAATTTAAAAATGAACTATTTTTCACTATTCTTATTTTTTTTTATATTTACTCTTTTTTATCAACTACAAATATATAATCCGAAAAATCCAAAAAGTTGCTTAAAAGCATTTAAAGTGAATAATATCTCAGGTTTGATTTTATTTTTAGGAATTTTTCTTACAACTAGTCTAAATTTATGGAACTAAAAAGAATAAAACTTTATATCAAAAGATTATACTCGGGTTATGTTAAAGAAAATTTATGGAGAGTAATTCTAGCATTAATTTTATCAGCTATAGTAGCGTCGACTACTTCAGCAACTGCCTGGTTGTTAGATCCTGCGGTAAAAAAGATTTTTATAGATAAAGATAGAACTTATGCATTAGTAATACCTATTCTAATAATTATAGTTTTTGCTGCAAAAGGAACCTCATTATATTTTGCAAGGTCAATTATTATAGTTCTTGGTTACAGAGTTATACAAAAAATTCAGAATCAAATGGCAAGGCACGTCTTGTTGTCTGATACACAAACATTGGAGTCAAAACATTCGGGTAAATATATTTCGAGTTTTTTATATGATGTTGGTCAAATACAAACTCTTATTAGCACTGGTTTTTTAAATATGATGAAGGATAGCCTTACATTGTTAACATTATTAGGAGTAATGTTTTACCAGAACTGGAAACTTACATTTTTTGCGATGCTGATGATGCCGTTAGCTGCAGTATTTGCTAAATCACTTGGAAAAAGAATGGGAAAAGTAACTTCTGAAAGTGCCACATCGGCAGCTAATTTTACTACACTACTTACCGAAATTTTAAAAGGTTCTAGAATTATAAAAATTTACCAAAGAGAAAAAATCGAAGAAGAAAAATCTAAAGCTGCAATTGAAGATTTGGCTGATAAACAAATTAAAATTGGAAAAGTCTTAATTAGAGCAACCCCAATTATGGAAACTTTGACGGGTTTAATGATAGCTGGATTTATTTATTTTTCAGGTTTTTTAATTGCACAGGGAGAGATAGGTATTAATAACTTTTTTTTCTTTTTTAGCTGCTATGATGCTGTCCTATCAACCTATAAGATCGCTAGCAACTCTTAACATGGCAATATATCAGGGTGTTGCGGCGGCTGAAAGAATTTTCAAAATTATAGATGAAAAAATCCAAATAAAAGATGAAGAAAAATTTCCTGAACTTAAGGTAAAAAATGCAGATATTAAATTTCAAGACGTAAGTTTTCAATACAAAACAGGCAAAGACAGTGCGGTTAAAAAAATTAATCTAAATATAGAAGGAGAGAAAATTACAGCTTTAGTAGGACATAGTGGTGCGGGAAAAAGTACAATAATGAATCTCATACCAAGGTTTTATCAACAACAAAGTGGAAATATTTTAATTGATAGCCAAGATATTACCAAAGTCTCATTGCACTCTTTAAGAAGTAAAATTTCTCTTGTCAGCCAAGATATAATACTTTTTGACGATAATGTTGAAAATAATATTAAATATGCAAAATCAGACGCAACACAAGATGAAATAAAAAATGCATGTAAACTGGCTGCAGCAGATGAATTTATAGAAACATTACCTGAAAAATACAAAACAAATATTGGTGAAAATGGTATTAGATTGTCTGGTGGTCAAAAACAAAGGCTTTCAATAGCCAGGGCCATAATTAAAAATGCACCTATAATTTTGTTAGATGAGGCTACATCTTCGTTAGATGCTGAGTCAGAAGAGAAAGTTCAAAACGCAATTTTTAATTTGACCAAAAATAAAACTACCCTTGTAATTGCTCATAGGCTATCTACAATTAAAAAAGCAAATAATATCATAGTAATGAAAGATGGAAACATTGTTGGGTCTGGAAAACATGATCAGCTTTTAAAGACATCTAAAGATTATGAGAGTTTGTATAGCAAACAGGTAATTTAAAAAAACTATGATAAAAGTTTTATATAACTTTTTTTTAATAATTTTTTACATCCCTTATTGCTTAATAATTATATTTCGAAGGTTCAATAAAAAAGAACATAAAGTTAAATTTAAAGAGAAGATTTTTTTAAACGACATAAAAAGACCCGAAGGTTTTTTATTTTGGTTCCATGCTGCAAGCATTGGTGAAC
>CACHXE010000014.1 GCA_902583785.1 uncultured Pelagibacteraceae bacterium
TATGATTGAGTATTTTCATCATTTTTTTTAACAATAAGCTCCCCTATTTCATCTCCTTTTTTGATAGGAGCTTTTAAAGGACCATCATATTTAATAGAAACATTCATTTTTTTTGTATCTTTCTTTTGGATTGTTAAAAAGAGATTTTCTTTTGTAACACCGTACACAAAATCTTTTTTTCCTAACCACGTTTTAAATTTAAAATTTGGATTATTTTTTTCTGATATTTCATATGTATTAGTATTTCTTAACCCCCAGGATATTAGTTTTATTGAGTCATTAGATCTTGATTGTTTTGTATTGAAACCGCTAATAACTGATATTAATCTTCTTTTTTCACCTATTACAGAACTCGCTAATGAATATTTTTCAACTGCTAAATATCCAGTTTTAATCCCATCTGCTCCAATATTTTTGTATAAAAGTGGATTTCTGTTACCTTGCGTGATTGGATCCCCACCTGTTCTATCCCATGTGAATTCTTTTTCTGCAAAATACTCATAATATTTAGGATAATTTTTAATCAAATATTTAGACATAATAGCTATATCTCTAACTGTTGAATAATTATCTGGATCATTTATTCCTGATGAATTTGTAAAGTTAGTATTTTGTAGTCCTATTTCAATTGCTTTTTCATTCATCATTTCAGCAAAATTAGCTTCGGTACCAGCAATTCCTTCGGCTAAAGCTACACACGCATCATTACCAGACACAATTATTATTCCTTTTAAAAGATCTTCAACGGTAACTTTGTCATTAAGCATAATAAACATTGATGAAAAACCAGCTTTTGAATATCTCCACGCATTTTCAGACACAATAATTTCATCCTCTAATTTTAATTTATTTTTTTTAAGTAAATCGAAAACAACAATTGATGTCATTATTTTTGTCATTGATGCCGGATAAATACTCATATCAGGCTCAAGTTCGTATAAAATTTCATCAGAATTATAGTCCATCAAAATAGCAGTTTTTGCAGCAATCTTAGGTGAACTCCAGGAAATGGATGTAAGTAAAAAAATTATTAATAAAGTATATGTTTTAATTTTTATCATAATTGCAGTATATCAAGATCTTCAAAACCATACTTATTTAACTCAAAGTAAAGTTTTTTTAAAGCGTTAATTGATGAATTTGGTTCTGTAAATAACTGGAATTTATTTTTTTCAAGTTTTTTAACCTTTAATATACCTTTATTAACATAATTTTTTTCTAAGTTATTTTTAAGAATGTTGGCAGATTTTTCAGAATAAAAGATACCTATGAGAATAGAGAATTTTTTGACTTTTTTTATCTCAACATTTTTTTTTAATGAAATATTGTCAATTTTAACTTTGGTAATTGGCGCTTTATCTGAAACTTTTTGTTCCTCGGAAAAGGTTACTGCCTTTTCAGCAATAAAAGATTTGTTTTTTACTCTTTCATTAATTTCAACTAAAGGAAGGTTCGTATTTAGTTGTAATTTATCAGCAACCTTTTGTGTCATTAGGATATTAAAAAAACTTGGATAATTAATTTTTTTTGAGATTTTAAGTTCAATAGTTTTTTTGTTATCTGGGTTAGTTATTCTCAGTATAGTACCCTTTTTAATTTTATTATGAGCTATTTCGTATTTAGTGTTATCAAGTTTTGATGAGATAATTTTACTTTCTAAATCTTTGTAGTCATAGATAAGAGCAAAACCGGTTGAACTATAAGGTTCGTAGGTAATTTTTTTGTCTTTAATAGTAGTGCATGCAGAGAGTAAAAAAATTATAAATATATTAATTTTAAATCTGATCATGAAATTTATCCTTCAAAGTACATACAGCTAACGCAAATCTTAAAGATCTATTCCATTTTAAAATCTTTTCATAATTACTAAAAACAATATAAGCAGGTTTTAAATTTTTCGAACCTGGAATAATATCTTTATCAGGTATGATAATAGCTGAAGTCATATTGTCGTTTAAATTTTTAGTGTTTGCGGATTTTATATATTTTTTGAAAAATTTAACCTTTCTTTTGTTAACAATTTTTTTTGCTGAACTGTTTAAATATTTTGCAGGTATTCCTTCTTTTAATTCTATTTTATAAAAACATGGTTGATTCTTTTTCCAACCAATTTTTTTAATATAGTTAGCAGCGGAGGCAAATGAATCATCAAGTTTTTTTAGCTCAATTTGAGAATTTTCATTATAATCTATTGCATAATTTTTAATTGTTGAAGGCATAAATTGAAAGTTTCCAAATGCTCCTGCCCAAGATCCATACAAAATATTTTTATTAACTGTTCCTTGATCAATTAATTTTAGTAAAATTAGTAGTTCATTTGTAAAAAAAGCGCTTCTTCTCTTGTCAAAGCTAAGTGTGGCTAAAGATGAAATAATATCCATTTTGCCAAGATATTTTCCAAAATTTGTTTCAATACCCATTAAGGCTAATAAAAGTTCTTTCTCAACTAAAAATTTATCCTCTACCTGATTAATAAGATTTTTTTCTTTTTGATATAAAAATAGTCCTTTTTTAACTCTGTCTTTATTTGATCTCTTTTTAATATAAGTATAAGTATCTTCGTAAAATTCCGGCTGATATCTGTCATATTCAATGACTTTTGCTAAATATTTAGCATCATTCATCGTCTCATCTACAGTTTCTTTGGTGATCCCATTTTTAACGGCTTCCTTTTTAAAATCAATTAACCATAAATTAAAATTTTCAGAAGATTTAGCTTGTGAAATAAAATTTAATGAAAAGATAAAAGTTAAAATTACTATGATCTTTATTATTTTGTTCATTTTTGATTGTTAAAAAAACAATATATCAACTTATAACGATTTCAATTGATGATTTAGTAAATTTTGCATATAAAACGATATTCTGGAGGGGTGGCTGAGCGGTTGAAAGCACTAGTCTTGAAAACTAGCAATGGGGCAACTCATTCGTGGGTTCGAATCCCACCCCCTCCGCCAGTATTAATTTTAAACTTTTTAAGTAAATTGCTGACTTTGTTTTTAGGAAATTTTTTTGTTTCTAAACCTGAATACCACTTAAAAATTGTATCATCATCTATTTTTAATATTTCATACAAATCCTCGAGATCTTGATAATTAAGGGTTTCTACATATTTTTTAACAAATGAACTTAAAAGGATGTCCATTTCTTTTATACCCCTGTATTCGGCTCTATATATTATTTTTTTTTTAATGGAATCAATTTTCTTCATTTTTAATTAACTTATATTATAAAGTTTAATATCATGAATTTAAATAAAAACGATTTTCTATTTCAAGAGGTTTCTTCGTTAAAAGGCGTTGGGTCAAAAATTAAGAAATATTTAGAAAAAAAGAAAATTGAAAAAATCAAAGATTTTCTATGGGATTTACCATATTCTATCGTAGATAGGTCAAAAATAAGCAAACTAGATAAATTGGAAATAGGTAAAATCATGACAATCAAAGTTGTGGTGTCTAAATATAATTTTCCAAGAATTAGGAATTTGCCTAATAAGGTCGTATGTCAAGAAAATGAGAAGAAAATACACATTGTTTTTTTTAATAGCCCTGAGGGATATATTCGAAAAATTTTACCGATTGGTAATGAGGTGATAATAAGTGGTAAGATAAATTTTTATAAAAAAAATTATCAAATAACAAACCCTACTTATATTAAGAAATCTGATAACGTGAGTGATATAACAAAAATATTTCCAAAATATTCATTAACAGAGGGTTTAAAAGAAAAAACATATAGAAACTTATTAAGTAAAGTTTTAAAAAAATTAGACGAAAAAAGCGATTGGTACGAAGAAAAGTTTTTAAAAAAAAATAAATTTAATAATTTCAAAAATACATTCTTAAATCTCCATAACCCAGACAAGGAAATTGATATAAATTCAAATGATTATAGACGATTAGCTTATGATGAAATTCTAAGTAATCTTTTAACCTTATACAAAGCGAGAAAAAATATCAGAATTTTTAAAAAAAAAAAGAAAAAGTTCACGAACAAATTTATTGATAAGATATATAAAAACTTTTCATATAAACTTACTAATAACCAGAAATCTGTAATTAAAGAAATAAATGAGGATATAAGTTCAGATAAAAGAATGTTTAGACTTTTACAGGGTGATGTAGGATCCGGTAAAACAATTGTAGCTTTGATTGCTGCAGCAAATGTCATCGAAAGTAATCATCAGGTTGCATTGATGGCCCCTACTGAAATATTAGCAACTCAACATTATGAAAATGCAAAAAAAATATATTCATCACTTGGAATTTCAATAGAAATTATAACTGGGTCTACAAGTAATCAAAATAAACTAATAATTCTAGAAAAATTAAAAAAAGGAGAAATAGATTTTTTAATTGGAACACACGCCCTATTTCAAAAAAAAATAAATTTTTTAAATTTAGGATTTATTATTATAGATGAACAGCACAAATTTGGAGTTAAACAAAGAATAAAACTTGCAAAAAAAGGTGGTGATAATTGCGATTTATTATTAATGTCTGCAACACCAATACCAAGAACTATGATGATGTCATTATTTGGAGACATGGACATATCTATTATTAAAGAAAAACCCCAATACAGAAAAGATATAATTACATTGGTCAAACCAGAAAATAAAACTTCTGAAATTTGGCAATTATTAAATAAACAAATTTTAGACAATCAACAAATTTTTTGGGTTTGTCCATTAATTGAGGAGTCAAATAAATTAGATTTTTCGTCTGCAGAAAAAAAATATAAATTAATTAAAAATTATTTTCCAGATAAAGTAGGTTTAATACATGGAAAATTAAATGATCACGATAAAAAAATAGTCTTAGATAGATTTCTAAAAAAACAAATTAAAATCTTAGTTTCAACAACTGTTATTGAAGTTGGTATAGATTTTCCTAACGCAAATGTAATCATAATAGAAAATGCAAATAAATTTGGTCTTTCACAATTACACCAACTAAGAGGTCGTGTTGGAAGAGGTAATAAAGAAGCTTATTGTATAATGATTTATAAAAATCACCTAAGTCAAAATGCAAGAAAAAGACTTCAAATTTTAAGAAAGACAAATGATGGTTTTGTTATAGCTGAAGAAGATTTAAAAATTAGAGGTCACGGTGATATACTGGGCTTTCAACAAAGTGGTATCAAAAATTTTAGATTTGCTGATCCAATTCACCACAAAGATCTTTTTATTTTAGCGGAAAACAATATTAAGTTTATTAACGCCAATAATATTAAAAAATATTCTAACCTATTAAAATTTTTTGATAGGACTGAGCTAATAACTGAAATTTAAAAGTAATTTAATTATGGATTTATACTTCCTGCAGAAACAATAAACTTTGACGCCTCCTCAAAAGTTAAGTCCAGGTAAATAATTTCGCTTTTAGGAAACATTAGTAAAAAACCACTTGTAGGATTTGGTGTAGTGGGTACAAAAACATTGACTAAATCTTGCTGAGTTTTTTTTTTAATTTCACCAGTATTTTCTCTTGTTGCAAATCCTACTGCCCACACACCTTTTCTTGGATACTCTATTAAAACTACATTTTTATCCCCACTTGATTTTTTAGTAAAAGTTTCCGTCAATTGATCTACAGCAGAGTAAATAGTTCTTAAAATTGGAATTTTATTAAGTATTGTTTCAAACAAATTAAATAATCTTTTGCCAATAAAAGATAATGATAACCATCCAATGAAAGTTATAATAAATAATGATATTAAAATTTCTAATCCGGGAATATTATAAGGAAGATAATGATTTGGATTAATTTCGTTCGGTAGAATATTAGATAAAAGTTTAATAAAAAATAAGGTTAAATATAAAGTTATTCCAATGGGTATTAAAACTACTATACCTGCTATAAAATTGTTACGTATAGATGTAATTAATGATTTTTGCGCCTTTTTTTTTGCCATTTAAACTATTCTTTCAAATACAATCTTTTAATTTTTATGTTAAGATTCAGCAATGAAAAAAAATTATAGCATAAATAGAAGAAAATTTCTTGAGCTTTTTGGGTGCACATGCTGTGGTTTTTTTACTTCAGGTTGTGAAACTGTGCCCTTAACTGATAGAAAGCAATTAGCTATCTATCCAGAAAGTGTGATTAATAGACAAGCTGCAAAAGCCTATATTGATTTTAAAAAAAAAGCCAAATTAGTAAAAAAAGGAGATGAACTTACTAGTGTGGTAAATATTGGAGAAAAAATTGCAAGTGCAGTATCCGTATTTTTTAAAAAAAAACAGATGCCTGATCCAACAACAAATTTTGAATGGGAATACGTATTGGTAGAAAATAAAAAAGTTAAAAATGCATGGTGTATGCCCGGTGGTAAGATAGCTGTATTTACAGGAATTTTAGAAGTTGCAAAGAATGATAATGGACTAGCGGCGATTATGGGTCATGAAATAGCTCATGCGGTTGCGAAACATTCGGTTGAAAGAATGAGTCAAGCTATGGCACTTAACGTAGGTACTCAGGTTGCCGATATTTTTTTGGGAGGAGCTATAAATAGAACAAGAAATACAGTTGGCAGAGCTACAGGAATGGATATTTTTCAATTGGGTATAATGAACCCCTTCGGAAGAAAGCAAGAAACAGAAGCTGATTATTTAGGATTAATTTTTTCTTCTTTATCAGGGTATGATATAAGAGAATCCATAAAGCTGTGGGAAAGAATGAAAGAAGCTAACAAAGGAAAAGAGCCTCCTCAGTTTATGAGTACGCATCCATCTAGCAAAAATAGAATTAAAAACTTAGAAAAGTGGATTAATCAAGTTATATTAGAATATCCACCTATAAAAACTTAATTTTGGTGAGCCGTGTTGGATTCGAACCAACGACACCTTCCTTAAAAGGGAAGTGCTCTACCAGCTGAGCTAACGGCCCTAAAAACAATTCTTTTATATACAAAAAAGATAAATTTCAATTACAAAATTGGCCACTTAATACTTATTTATATTTTTTTTATAAAACGCGTCAAATGTTCCACTTTTAATTTCATCGCGAATTTTACGCATAAATTCTTGGTAAAAATTTATATTATGAAGAGATAAGAGCATAGAAGCAAGAATTTCATTAGTATTAAACAAGTGATTTAGATAACATTTTGAATACTTAATAAGATTATTTATATTGCATCTTTTATCTAATGGACTTGTATCTTTTTTATATTTTGCATTTCTGAGGTTAATTTTTCCTTCCCATGTAAAAGCCAACCCTGTTCTACCTGATCTTGTAGGCAAAACACAATCGAACATGTCTATACCAGATTTAACCGCGCCAAGAATATCAGAAGGTGTTCCGACACCCATTAAATATCGAGGTTTATTTTTTGGCATAAGTTTAGTTATTGAATTTAAGATTTTAAACATTTCATTTTGATTTTCACCGACAGCTAAGCCACCTAAAGCATATCCATCAAAATTTATATCTTTTAATTTTTCTAAACTTTCAATTCTCAAATCTTCAAATAATCCACCTTGGACAATACCAAATAAAGCTTTTTTTTTATTATTACCAAATTCATTTTTACTTCTTTGAGCCCAAAGTGTAGAAGTTTCAATCGCGTTAGAAATAATTTTTTTATCCATAGTTAGTTTGGGGCATTCATCTAAAACCATTAAAATGTCAGAATTAATACTTTTTTGTATTTGAATACTTTTTTCTGGACTTAGTAGAAATTTTTTACCATCGATATGTGATGAAAAATAAGCTCCTTTTTTTTGATCTATTTTTGTTAATTTTGATAAAGACATTATTTGAAATCCACCTGAGTCAGTAAGTATTGGTTTGTCCCAGTTCATAAATCTGTGAAGACCACCAAATTTATCTAAAATTTGAATTCCTGGTCTTAAAAATAAATGATAAGTATTGCCTAGAATTATTTGCGTTCCAGTTTTTTTTAAATCATCAACAAAAATACTCTTTACAGTGCCCTGTGTACCAACAGGCATAAATGCGGGCGTATCAATCACGCCTTTCGGTGTATGTATTTTGCCTAGTCTATAATTATTACTTTTACTTATTAATTCAAAAAAAAAATTTTTTGAATTCATAAAAATTTATTTTTTTACTGAAAAACTAATAATTTTATCTGGGTTTTCAACTTCACCATTTGAGCCAGAACCAATTTTAATTTTATCAACAAATTCCATTCCTTTAGTTACCTTGCCAAAAACAGTATAATTTCGATCAAGGTGCGGCGCATCTTCAAAACAGATAAAGAATTGGCTGTTTGCGCTGTTTGGGTTTGAAGACCTAGCCATTGAGAGTGTTCCTCTTTGATGAGGTAAATTATTAAATTCTGCTTTTAAATCTGGTAAGTCTGATCCACCCGTACCTGCTCTTTGTAAATTAAAAGTTTTTTTGTTTGTATTTCCAAATTTCACGTCTCCGGTTTGGGCCATAAATCCTTTTATTACTCTATGAAAAACTACTCCATCATAATCCTTATTTTTCGAAAGTTCTAAAATTCTATTCACGTGATTTGGTGCAACATCAGAGAAAAGCTCTATTTCTACTACTCCATCTTTAAGTTTTAAAATCATTGTATTTTCCTTTGAGTTAAGATTTGTATTCAAGTTTAATAAAAAAATTAATATTAATATTAAAAATTTTTTCATTCTAATTTTTGTTTAATAGCTTTAATTACAGATTTTGAAACAAATTTTTTTAAATCTCCTTTTAACTTACCTATCTCTTTTATAAATTTAGATGAAATAATTTCATTTTCAATATCTGACATTAAAAATATAGTCTCTATTTTTTTATCTAATTTTTTATTCATACCTGCTAATTGGAATTCATATTCAAAATCAGATACAGCTCTTAAACCTCTTATAATTAATGAAGCATTATATTTTTTACATAAATTAATAGTAAGCTCATCAAAAGAAACTATTTTTATTCTTTTCTTATTGAGTTTTAAATCAACAAACAGTGATTTCTTTAAAACATCCATTCTTTCTTCCACTGAAAACAAATATTCTTTGTCAGAAGCATCAGTTGTTGCAACAATCAATTTGTCAACAATTTTTAATGATTTTTTTATAATATCTATATGTCCAAAAGTTATAGGGTCAAAAGTTCCTGGATATATGGCCACGTTATACATTAAGAAATATTATCTTCTATCTTAATAGCAGATACAACCTTTTCTTCTCCTGATAATTTTATAATTCTAACTCCTTGAGTATTTCTGCCTGCTATTCTTATTTCTTTAACCGGACATCTTATAACTCTCCCTTTGTCCGTTGATAGAATTATTTCGTCAGTATTTGAAACAATCAATGTTGAGTTTACATTTCCATTTCTTTGAGAATTAATTATCCCAATTATCCCCTTGCCGCCCCTATTAGTAACTCTAAAATCAAGGAAAGAAGAGCGTTTTCCGTAACCGTTCTCTGTAATTGAAAGTATGTATTTATCAAAACTTTCTTTTTTGCTGCCGTTTTTCTTTAAAAGTGATTGAGTTTCTTTAACATTATCGACTACAGATAAAGACATGACTGAGTCATTTTCAGACAAGTCAATACCTCTAATTCCTTTTGAAGATCTTCCTTTGAATAGCCTTAATTTTTTAGACATAAATCTTATGCATTTACCAAATTTAGAACTTAGTAGAATATCCTGATCTTCTTTACATTTTTCTACTCCGATAATTTTATCATTTTCATCAAGTTTCATAGCAATTTTACCGCTTGCATTAATATTTAAAAAATCAACTAAAGAATTTTTTCTTATTTTTCCTTTTGCTGTTGCAAATACAACAAAAAGATTTTTCCACTCATCTTCATTATCTGGTAATAACATCGTTGAAGTAATGGATTGATTACTTTTCAAAGGTAATAAATTAAATAGCGATTTACCTTTAGAATTTAAACTCCCTTTTGGAATTTTCCATGCCTTAAGTTTATATGCTAAACCTTGAGAAGAAAAAAATAGAACTTGACTATGAGAATTACCCGATAAAATCCTAACAACAAAATCTTCCTCTCTTGTGGTTATACCAGTTTTACCTTTACCACCTCTTTTTTGAGTTTTTACTGAAGATAAAGATCCGCGCTTTATATATCCTTTATTGGTTATATTAATAACTACAGATTCTTTTTGTATAGTTTCCTCAATATTATAATTTAAAACAGCATCAATTATTTTTGTTCTTCTTTTAACAGAAAATTTAGATTTAATATCCTCCAATTCTTTAATGATTAAATTGAATAACTCTTTTTTTGACTTCAAAATCTTATTAAAATAAATAATTAATTCAGAGAGTTTTTTTATCTCATTTTCAATTTCATTAATTCCATATGCTGTCAGTTTTTGTAGTTTCAATTCTAAAATAGAATTTACTTGCAAATCAGTTAATTGATATTTATTTGTATTTTGTTTTTTTTCAATAAGAGATACAAGCTTTGAACTTTTTTTGATAGGCCATTTTTTCGCCAACAAATTTTTTTTGGCTGTTTCAGTATCTTTAGATGCTTTTATTATTTTTATAATTGGATCGATATTTTCTACTGCGGTTGCTATACCTATTAATACGTGAGCCTTTTCCTCTGTTTTGCTTAGATCAAATTTTATTCGCCTGATAACCGTACTTTCTCTAAAGCTTACAAATTCAGATATAAATTCTTTTAAATTTAAAACTTTTGGTTTTTTATTAACTATGGCTAAAGTATTAAAACCGAATGATGTTTCTACTGAAGTTAGCTTATAAAGCTGTCTTCTAATTGTTTCGGGCTCAACACCTCGTCTTAAATCAATAACAACTCTAATACCATCCTTGTTTGACTCATCCCTAATATCACTTACACCTTCAATTTTTTTATCTCTAGATAGTTCAGCTATCTTTTCATTTAAAATTGATTTGTTAACCTGATAAGGGACTGACTTTATAATTAATCTGGATTTGCCGTTTTTTAATGTTTCTTCTCCTATTTCACCTCTTATTTTAAATGAACCTCTTCCTTTGTTGTAGCCTTGCTTAATTATATCTCGTCCAATTATGACTCCGCCTGTGGGGAAATCTGGCCCTGGAATATATTTCATTAATTGGGAAATTGTAATATCTCTATTTTTAATAAAATTAATAGTTCCGTCAATTACTTCGCCTAAATTATGAGGTGGTATGCTTGTTGCCATTCCTACAGCAATTCCTCCGGCGCCATTTACGAGCAAATTTGGATACTGTGATGGCAAAACAACGGGTTCTCTCTCGGTGTCATCATAATTATTTCTATAATCTATAGTATTTTTTTCTAAACCTTCGGTTAAAAATTGAGCTACTTTAGAAAGTTTTGTTTCGGTATATCTCATAGCGGCAGGTGGATCTCCATCTATAGAACCAAAATTTCCTTGACCTGTGATTAATGGCAAGCTCATAGAAAAATCCTGAACTAATCTTACTAAAGCATCATAAACAGCTTGATCTCCATGTGGATGGTATTTACCAATAACATCACCAACTATCCTTGCGGACTTTCTAAATGGTTTGCTCCAATCGTAGCCTCCTTTATACATCGCATAAATTATTCTCCTATGAACGGGTTTAAGACCATCTCTTACATCAGGTAAAGCACGACTAACAATTACGCTCATCGCATAAGACAAGTACGAAGAGCTCATTTCTTGATGAACCATAATTGGTTTAAATGCTAAATTATTTTTTGTCTCAATTTTTTGCATTTAATTAAAATGGAATTTCATCATCAAGATCTGAATTATCTTGTGAAATATCATCGTTTGGTAGTTCGCTCTTTTTAGAACTAGCTTCTGTTGGGTTGGAAGATTTACTTTTTCCATCAAGCATTGTCAGTGATGAATTATAACCCTGTAAAATAATTTCTGTAGAATATTTATCTTGACCTAATTTTTCATCTCTCCATTTTCGAGTACTTAATTGACCTTCTAAATAAATATTTGCACCTTTTTTTAGGTATTGTTGCACAATATTAATCAATCCTTCATTAAAAATTACTACCCTGTGCCATTCAGTTTTCTCTTTTCTTTCTCCCGTTGACTTATCTTTCCAGCTTTGACTGGTTGCTATACTCAATCTTGCGACACTTTTCCCGTTAACCATTTGCTTGATTTCAGGGTCTCCCCCTAGTCTTCCAATTAGTTGTACTTTATTTAGACTTCCTGACATAATTACTTAGATTTATAATATTGATTAAAAACAAATATAGCATATTTGCATTGTAAATATAAGCTCATTCTGTTTTAAAGTGTGTAAAAAATGTTAAAAAAGATATTGATTAAAGGCGCTAAAGAGCACAATTTAAAAAATATTTCTCTAGAGATTCCTAAAGAGAAGTTTGTGGTAATAACTGGCCTTTCTGGCTCAGGTAAATCATCATTAGCCTTTGACACAATCTATGCTGAAGGACAGAGAAGATATGTTGAAAGTTTGTCTGCATATGCAAGACAATTTTTGGATAAAATGAAGAAGCCAAATGTTGACTTAATTGAAGGGCTAAGTCCTGCTATCTCTATAGAGCAAAAAAATGCCCCGAAAAATCCAAGATCAACCGTCGCTACTGTTACTGAAATTTATGACTATATGAGGGTTCTGTTCGCTAGGATAGGGATTCCATATTCCCCCTTCACAGGTAAACCAATTGTTTCCCAATCTGTGAGCGATATGGTTGATAAAGTTAAAAATTTACCAAAAAGTTCAACTATATTCCTTCTCTCACCAGTTGTTCGGGGGAGAAAAGGCGAATACAAAAAGGATATAATTAATTATAAAAAAAGGGGTTTTCAAAAAGTAAAAGTAGATGGACAATACTATGATATTGATGATTTTCCAAATTTAAATAAGAAAGTTAAGCACGATATTTCAATTGTTGTAGACAGAATAATATTAAGTTCAAAATTAGGAAACAGGCTTGCCGATAGTATAGAGACTGCATTAAACCTGTCTGATGGTTTGTTAATAGCAGAATATGAAAATGAAACTATACCAAAAAAATTTAGAAAAAAAGAAAGTGTATTATTTTCATCAAAATTTTCCTGTCCCGAAAGCGGTTTTACAATTGAAGAAATTGAGCCAAGGCTTTTTTCATTTAACAGTCCATTTGGAGCATGTGAAGAATGTGAGGGCATTGGTCATAATTTAAATGTTGATCCAAATCTAGTTATTTCTGACAAGAATAAAACAATTGCTGATGGAGTAATTGAACCTTGGTCAAAATCTACTTCTATGTATTACGCCCAAACTTTAGCGTCAATTGCTAAACATTATAAGTTTAGTCTAGACACGAAGTGGAAAAAATTACCAAAAAAAATTCAAGATATAATTCTTTATGGTTCGGACGAGGAAGAAATTAAATTTTACTATGACGATGGGTATGAAAAATATGATACTAAAAAAACTTTTGAAGGCGTAATTAATAACCTTGAAAGAAGATATTTAGAAACTGACAGTGATTGGAAAAGAGAAGAAATTTCACAATATCAAAGTGAAACCAGTTGTGAAAAATGTAAAGGTTTAAGATTAAAAGATGAGGCACTTTGTGTAAAAGTAAACAAATTAAATATAAGCGAGGTTACACGTCTTTCAATCGAAGATGCACAAAAATGGTTTGAAAAATTAGAAAGTATTTTGTCTTTAAGAGATAAAAAAATATCATATCATATATTAAAAGAAATTAATGAAAGATTAAATTTTTTATTAAACGTTGGTCTTAATTATTTAACACTATCGAGGGAATCTGGAACTTTGTCCGGAGGTGAGTCTCAAAGAATAAGGCTTGCTTCACAAATTGGGTCAGGACTAACTGGTGTGTTATATGTATTGGATGAACCATCAATAGGATTACATCAAAGAGATAATAAAAAATTAATTGATGCTTTAAAAAGATTGCGAGATTTAGGAAACACAGTGATTGTAGTAGAGCATGATACAGAAACAATGGAAAACGCAGATCATATTATTGATTTAGGGCCTGAAGCTGGACTTAATGGCGGAAATATAACTGCTCAAGGTAATTTAAAAAATATAATAGAAACAAAAAATAGTATTACAGGTAACTATCTATCCGGTAAAAAATATATTGAAATTCCTAATAAAAGAAAAACTGCAAAAAATGGAAGATTTTTAGAGATATTGGGAGCTACAGGAAATAATTTGAAAAATGTTGATTTAAAAATTCCAATTGGAACTTTTACTTGCGTAACAGGTGTGTCTGGAAGTGGTAAATCAACTCTAGTTTTACAAACACTTTTTAATGCTTTAAATTTAATGTTAAATAATAATAAATCCAGAAAACTGCCAAAAGCTTTTAAAAATTATAAAGGTACCGAACTCATTGATAAAGTAATAGATATTGATCAATCACCTATTGGTAGAACTCCGAGATCAAATCCCGCGACATATACAGGAGCATTTGGTCCAATTAGAGATTGGTTTGCTAGCCTTCCCGAGTCTAAAACTAGAGGATATAAACCTGGAAGATATTCATTTAATGTAAGAGGTGGAAGATGTGAAACTTGCGAGGGAGATGGGGTAATAACTTACGAAATGCATTTTTTACCGGATGTTTATATTCCCTGTGATGCATGCAAAGCAACAAGATATAACAGAGAAACCTTAGAGATAAAATTTAAAAACAAAAATATATCTGATGTTCTAAACATGACTGTAGAAGAAGGTTGTGAATTTTTTCAAAATATTCCTGCAATTTACTCTAAATTACTCACCTTAAAACATGTCGGTTTAGGATATATAAAAATAGGCCAACAAGCGACAACGTTATCAGGGGGGGGAAGCACAAAGAATTAAACTTGCTAAAGAATTATCTAAAAGATCTACAGGAAGGACTTTATATATACTAGACGAACCAACCACAGGTCTCCATTCACATGATATAAAAAAACTGTTAGAAATATTGAAAGCCTTTGTAAATACAGGAAACACTGTAATTGTAATAGAACATAATTTAGATGTAATAAAAACTGCAGATTGGATCGTTGATATGGGCCCAGAAGGTGGTGCGGAAGGTGGAAAAGTAATTGCCGAGGGTTCACCCGAAAAGGTTGCTGAGATAAAGGATAGTTATACGGGAAAATTCCTTAAAGATTTAATTAATAATAAAATGAAAAAAACAGCATAAATTATATATTTGTGTTATAGTAAATCATGTTAAATATATTGCAGTCATTATCAAAAACTATTCATCTATCAATCGTACTTGCCATATTATTATTTTTAGGATTGTTTTTTGGTGGTTCGGATTGGTCATTTGATAGACTTTTCTGGAGCTGGTTATTCAGATACTTTCATGTAGTTTCGGGAATTATGTGGATTGGTTTACTTTGGTACCTTAATTTTGTTCAAATACCTAGTATGCCAAAGTTATCAGATGAACAAAAACCGGCAGTTACAAAAGTAATCGCACCTGCAGTTTTATTTTGGTTTAGATGGGCTGCCTTAGTAACAATAGTTACTGGTTTAATCGTAGCAACACTTCAAGGTTACGTTCATGATGCAATGATTTTAGGTATTGGTAGCGGTGGTGGAAAAAATACTGCAATCGGTATTGGAATGTGGCTAGGATTAATCATGGCTTTTAATGTTTGGTTTATAATCTGGCCAAATCAAAAGAAAGTTCTTGGTATCGTTGATTGTCCTCCTGATGACAAACCTAAGCATATGAAAACGGCATTAATCGCATCAAGAATAAACACGCTATTCTCTCTACCAATGTTATTAACTATGGTAGTTGCCCAAAATCTTTACTAGGTATTTTCTTTTTCTTTTACTAAAGTTTTGTAGCTTACATTAAGGTACTTTAGAATTGGACTGGCGACAAAAATTGAAGAATATGTACCTATAAAAACTCCTATGATCATTGCTAAAGAAAAACCACGAAGTATTTCTCCACCTAAAATAAATATTGAAGTTAAAGCTAAAAGCGTTGTAACTGAAGTTATTATTGTTCGAGATAAAGTTTCGTTAATTGATATATTTGAAATTTCGCCTATTTGAGTCTTTGAAAATTTTGATAAATTTTCTCTAATACGGTCATATATTACTACGGTATCGTTCATTGAATAACCTACGATAGTAAGAACAGCTGCAACTATAGATAAATTAATTTCCAAAGATAAGAATGAAAATAGACCAATTGTTATTAGAACATCGTGAAAAATAGCAATTATAGAACCCAAACTAAATTGCCATTCAAATCTAACCCAAATATAAAAAAGCATAGCTCCAAGAGCTAGTGATATCGCTAACAAACCAGAGTTCAAAAGTTCTTCGCTAACTTTAGGACCGACATTTTCGACTCTTCTAAAATTAACATTTGATTGTAGTTTCTTATTTACAGTTTCTTTTATGCTTTTAATATTGTTATTATTATCAAAAGTTTTCTTTTCAAATTTAATAAGATAATCGCCCCTATTTCCAAACTCTTTTACATTTATATCGCCTAAATTCATATTAGAAAATGATGAGCGAACGTCGGATATAGTAATATTTTTTGAGTCAACTCTTAATTCTATTAATGTACCTCCTTTAAAATCAATTCCAAAATTTAATCCTTTAAAATAGATAAGCAATAAACTTGCTAATACTAATAATAACGATGTTATATTTGCTAACTTAAATTTAGATTCGAAATTCAAATTTTTCATATTATTATTTTTTTATCTTTATTTCTAAATACGATTATAGAAGTTAAATGTCTTGATATAAAATATGCTGAAAATAGAGTAGTAAGTAAACCTATAGATAGGGTGACCGCGAAACCTTTTACTGGACCTGATCCAAATATAAATAATATTAATGATGCAATTAATGTTGTTATATTTGCATCTAAAATAGTAACTATTGATCTTTTAAAACCTAAATCAAAAGCCTGGATGTTTGATTTTTCTTTTTTAAGTTCTTCTCTAATTCTTTCAAAAACAAGTACATTTGCGTCAACAGCCATACCAACTGTTAAAATAATTCCTGCTATTCCCGGCAATGTTAACGTTGCCTCTAACAATGTTAATATTCCAATCAGCATTAAAAGATTAGATATTAATGATATGTTAGCAATTACTCCAAAAAATCTATATTTTAAAACCATAAATATAATAACTAATGAAAACCCTACAATTAATGAAAAAATACCGGCCTTGATAGAATCTTTTCCTAAATCAGGTCCGACAGTTCTTTCTTCAACAACATTTAAAGGTGTTGGTAATGCGCCAGATCTCAAAAGAAGTGCGAGATCTGTGGCACTTTGAAAAGTAAAATTTCCTGAAATTGTACCATTTCCACCGGTTATAGAATCTCTGATTACAGGAGCGCTTATCGCTTCGCCATCAAGAATTATTGCCAATCTTTTTCCAATATTTTTACTGGTAGCTTGACCAAACCTTTGGGACCCGAGTCTATCTAATGAAAAAGCAACAATTGGTTCGTTATTTAAATTATCAAATCTAGGTTGAGCGTCAATTAAGTTTTCCCCGCTCAAAATAATTCTTTTGCTTACTAAAATTTCTTCTTGTGAACTCTGAATTATAATTTTTTCATTACCAAATACATCAGAATTATTTGTTACTAATCTAAAATTTAATTCAGCAGTTTTGCCTAGCAAATCTTTTATTCTTTCTGGATCTTTAATACCAGGCAATTCGACTAAAATACGATTGCTACCCCTTTTTAAAATTGAGGGTTCTTTTGTACCGATTTCGTCGATTCTTCTTCTTACTATTTCAATAGATTGATCAACTGCTGCTGTTCTTAAATTAATAAGACCATGCTTTGATAAAAATATAATTGCTTGATTATTATTTAACTTATAATCCAATTCAAATGCATTATATTTATCTAGAAAAATATTTATATCATTATCTTTTTTATTTAAAAAAAAATTTTCAAATTTTTCTTGGCCACTTTCACCTAAATCGAATTTTATATTATTATCATCTACTTTGAATTTATTGTACTCTATATTATTTTCTTTAAGTTTTTTTTTCAATGGAATAACTTTTGATTGAAGCCTTCTTTTCTCAAGGGATGAACTATCAACCTCGAGAAGTAGGTAAGATCCGCCTTGTAGGTCTAAACCAAGATTAACTTTTTTTTTAAAAAAGAATTTATCGAGATTTGAGAAATTAGAAATACAGAATATAGTTATAATTAAAAAAGTTAAATAAATTAAAAAAACTTTAGATTTTGAGAAATTTAACACAAAAAATTATTTTTTTACTTCTTGTTTTTTAAGATGGCTCTGAACAGTATTTCTGATAACTTGAACTTTAACTCCTTCAGATATTTCCAATTCTATGCGATCATCCTCAAAAACTCTGTCAACTTTACCGATGATACCTCCGGAAGTTATGACCTCGTCACCTCTCTTAAGATTCTTTACCATCTCTTTATGTTCTTTTACTCTCTTTTGTTGTGGTCTTATTAAGAAGAAATAAAAAATTACAAATATTAATATTAGTGGAATAAATTGTGCAAAGCTTGAGCTGTTCATAATCTTCAAATAAATATATTAATAATTTTATTTTAACAACTAGTTTTTATTAAAAAAATTAGATTTTCTTCAAATTTCTCATGTATGGTATTAAAGCATCCGGAATAGTAATACTGCCATCAGGATTTTGATAGTTTTCCATTATGGCAATTAATGTTCTGCCAATAGCTAAACCAGAACCATTTAAGGTTCCTAAAAAATGTGACTTATTTTTTTCATCTTTAAACTTAGCTTTCATACGTCTCGATTGAAATTGACCGCATGATGAGCAACTAGATATTTCTCTATATTTATTTTCAGACGGTATCCATACCTCAAGATCTATTGTTTTCTCTGCACTAAAGCCCATGTCGCCAGTAGAAAGAATTATCGATCTATAAGGAAGTTTTAACCTTTTTAAAATTTCTTCGGCACAATTTGTCATTCTTTTTAATTCTTCGGTGCAATTGTTAGGTTCAACAATACTAACTAACTCGACTTTATAAAATTGATGTTGTCTAAGCATACCCTTCGTGTCTTTACCGTAACTACCAGCTTCTTTTCGGAAGCAAGCTGTCGATGCAACATATCTAATTGGTAAATCAGTTGCTGTTAACGAATTTTCTCTTACTATATTTGTTAAAATTACTTCAGCTGTTGGAATTAAAAACTTTTTTTTATCACCCTCTAATTTAATTTCAAATTGATCATTTTCAAATTTAGGAAGCTGACCAGTACCAAACATTGCATCTTCCGAAGCAATTAGAGGTGGAGAAATTTCCTGATAACCAAATTCATTAGTATGAATATTAAGCATAAAATTGGATAAAGCTCTTTCTAATTCAGCAAGTTTTCCTTTTAAATAAACAAATCTCGAACCTGTTGTTTTTGTAGCAGTTTCAAAATCCATTAAAT
>CACHXE010000015.1 GCA_902583785.1 uncultured Pelagibacteraceae bacterium
AGTGCCTGGATTTAAAAATTTTAATCTGATCAAAGGAGATGAGAAAGAGGAATTTACGTTATATGCTTCTCACAGTGTTTGGGACTCAAAAGAAGATTTTATTAACTGGACCAAATCCGAGGCATTTAGATTAGCGCATAAAAATGCTGAGCAACACAGGGACTTATATATTGACGCGCCTAATTTTGAGGGTTTTGAAAAAGTTCTATAATTGTTTTTTGGTCGCAGTGTCAATCTTAAATATTAAATTGTTTAAAAAAAATAATAGATTGATTGTATGAGAAATTTATTTTTAAAAACAATTTTTTTCTTAATTATTTGTAACTCGGCTTTTAGTGCAGACGAAAATATAGACATGCTTAATAAGCTAGGAAAAGAAATAAATGTTTATTCAAAAAAGATTGTTAATGTAAATGTTGGTGATACTGTTTTCTGGAAATCAGTAAATCCTGGTCACAATGTCGAATTCATAAAAGGTGGAATTCCTGCAGGGGTAGAAAAATTTAAATCTAAGTACAGTAAAGATACGAGCTACACTTTTAATACGCCGGGCATATATGCTTATTGGTGTACACCACACAAAAGTATGGGCATGATAGGTTTCGTAGTAGTGGGTAATGATAAGTCTAATTTAGAAGATATTAAAAAATTGAAATTTTACGGTAAGTCTACAAAAATTGCAGACGCTTTAATAAATTCTCTATAATTTAAATAAAGAAAATAATATAAATCTTAAAAATTTAAAGGTTTGCCTTTGGCAGGTGAAATGATTTTATTATTTTCCATAACAATTTCGCCATTAACTATTGTTGCTGTTGGAAATCCTTTGACCTTATAATTATTGAAAGGAGTCCATCCACATTTACTCTCGATCCAATCATCTTTAATAACAACTTCTTTATTCATATCCACAATAGTTAAATCTGCATCATAATTTTCTTTGATGTACCCTTTATTTTTAATTCCAAATAAATCGCATGGATTTTCACAAACTAATTTGATTAATTGCTCTATTTTTAATTTACCTTTATTTACATGATCAAGCATTACTGGAAGTAAAGTTTGAACACCTGGCATTCCAGATGGTGACAAAGGATATTTTCTATTTTTTTCTTTTTTAGTATGTGGAGCATGGTCTGACCCTATTGTGCTTACTAATGACTCTTTTACAGCATCCCACAATCTGTCATAATGATCTTTTGATCTTAAAGGCGGATTCATTTGACTAAAAGTTTTAAGCTTTTCATAACAATCTGGAGCAAATAAAGTTAAATGTTGAGGTGTAATTTCAAAAGTTACATCGTTTCTTTTTTCTGAAAAAAAATCAATTTCTTGTTTGGTTGTTACGTGTAGGATATGAATTTTCTTTTTATGTTTTTGGGCTAATCTAACTACTCTTTTTGTAGATTCTAATGCACATTCCTCATTTCTCCAAACTGGATGTGAGAAAACATCTCCTTCTTTAATAAATTTTTTCCTGGATAACAAAATATTTTCATCTTCTGAATGCACTGAAATAATCTTGCTACTATTTGATATGACTTTCTCTATATCTTTTTCTTGACTCACCAAAAGATTTCCTGTTGAAGACCCTGCAAACAACTTGATACCACAACAACCTTCTAAAGTATTAACTAACGATAGCTCTTTCATGTTGTCTGGTGTCGCGCCAAAATAAAAGGCATAATTACAAAACATTCTATTTTTTGCTGCAGTAAGTTTATTTTTAAATTCTTTAAATGTTGATGTAGGAGGATTAGTATTTGGCATTTCAAACACTGAGGTTACCCCTCCTGCTATAGCTGCTCTACTACCGCTTTCTAAATTTTCAGCGTCATTAGCTCCTGGTTCTCTAAAATGAACTTGGGTATCTATTGCCCCTGGTAAAACTATTTTGCCAGATGCATCAATAACTTTGCTGCTGTTTAGATCAATTTTTCCTATTTTTTTGATTTTATTTTTAGATAAGGCTAAATCTATATTTTTAAACTTTCCATCAATATAGCATGATCCATTCTTTATTATGAGACTATAGTTACCAGACATATTTTGTTAAATATAATATACAATATAAACTTAAAATATGGAAAAAGATCAAATATTTATTTTAAAAGACAGGGGTGTTATTTACATTAACGGGAAAGACACTAAAGAATTTCTTCAAAATATTGTAACTAATGATATTAATAAAGTGAATAATACTTATAGTTGTTTCTCTTCTTTACTCACTCCACAAGGAAAGTACTTATTCGATTTTATTATTGTAAAACACAAGCAGGGTTATTTGCTTGATTGTGAGCTAAATCAAATTGATGAACTTATAAAAAGGCTAAACGTTTATAAACTAAACTCTAAAATAGAAATTTTGAATTTATCTAATGAATTTCAAGTAGCAGTGATAAGCAATGAAAAGTTTCTTTCTTTTAAAAATTCAAAAAATGAAGAAGGGTATACCTTAACGTATAGGGACGACCCATTTTTTATAGATCCAAGAAATAAGAAATTAGGAGCAAGAGTAATAATTAATTTAGAAAAATTATATTTATCAATAAAAAAATTAGAATTAAAATTAACTGAACCAAAAATATATTATGAGTTAAGTTATAAATTGGGCATACCTCAAATAAATACAAAAAATCTTAAAGAAAAAATTTTTGGTTTGGAGTGTAATTTAGAAGAACTCAATGGTATTGATTTTAAAAAAGGTTGCTACGTCGGTCAGGAAAATACTGCTAGAATGAAATTAAAAAACAAATTAAGAAAAAAATTATTTCCTTTAAAGTCTGACAAAAAACTAAATATTGGTAGTGAAGTAAATTATAAAGATGTAAAAATAGGTACAATTTTAATAAATGAGCCTTACCCATTTGCTTTGATAAAGTTATTTGACCCTGATTTTTCTGAATTTAAAGATAAGGAGCTGATGGTTGATAATAATACTTCAAAAATTATTTAATAATGGTGCGGTCGGAGAGACTCGAACTCTCACGGGAAACCCACACGCCCCTCAAGCGTGCCTGTCTACCAATTTCAGCACGACCGCCTGATGCGACAATAAATGAATGACTTTTTATCTTCAAGTTGATAAATTATTTATATGACTTCACAAAATTTAGATAGAATATATGAAAAAATTTCATCAGTTGTGCCAGAAATTGAGTGGAAATTTCACGCACCTATCATTGAAAAAATTAACAAATTAAAAAAAGAAAAAGATGCAGTAATACTTGCTCACAACTATCAAACTCCAGAAATTTATCATGGTGTTGCTGATATATCAGCTGACTCACTCGCATTAGCATTGGAAGCAGCAAAAACAAAAGCTAAAATAATTGTTTTGTGTGGCGTTCACTTTATGGCTGAAACTGCAAAGTTGATGAATCCAAGTAAAAAAGTTTTGATACCCGATATGCAGGCAGGATGTTCTTTGGCTGAATCTATAACCGGACAAGATGTTAGAATGTTAAAAGAAAAATATCCTGGTGTGCCAGTTGTATCATACGTAAATACTTCCGCTGAAGTAAAAGCTGAAACCGATATATGTTGTACATCAGCTAATGCTGTTAAAGTTGTTGAATCGTTGGGAACAGATAAAGTTATTTTTCTTCCTGATCACTACCTAGCAAATTATGTACAAAAAAATACAAAAGTAAAAATTATTTCATGGCAAGGAACTTGTATGGTTCATGAAAAATTTACCGGTAAAGAAGTAGAAGATATAAGAAAAGAAAACCCTGGTATCAAGGTGATTGCGCATCCTGAGTGTCCACCAGATGTTATTAGTGCATCTGATTTTGCGGGTTCAACATCAAGCATGGTTAAATATGTAAAAGAAAAACAGCCAAAAAAAGTTTTATTAGTAACAGAATGTACAATGAGTGATAATGTTCAAGTTGAAAATCCAAATGTCCAATTTGTAAAACCGTGTAACTTGTGTCCTCACATGAAAAAAATAACTCTTAATAAAATTTATGATTGCTTAAAAAATGAAACCAATGAAATTAAAATCGGTCATAATATTGCTGAAATGGCGAGAAAATCTGTTTTGAGAATGGCCGAAATTGGTAGATAATTTTGAGTGCAAAAAATAAATCTTAAATACACTAAATTCATCACTAAACAGGCTCTTAAAGAGGATCTTAGTCCACTCGGAGATGTAACAACTAAAAATATCAAAAATAAAAAAGTTACTGCAAAAATAATAGTTGGAGAAAACTGTGTAGTTGGAGGATTAAATTTTGCGAAGGAGACTTTTAAAATTTTAGATAAAAAAATCACTTTCAAAGCTAAAACGAAAGAAGGTAGAAAAGTAAATAAAGATAAGGTAATTGCAGTTTTAAAAGGTAAAGCTTCCAGTATTCTTAAAAGCGAAAGAGTAGCACTAAATTTTTTAGGACTAATTTCAGGCGTAGCCACATTAACAAATAAATTTGTAGAAAAAGTAAACAATAAATCCTGCGCGATATGTTGCACAAGAAAAACTTTGCCAAATTTGAGAATAATACAAAAGTATGGGGTAAGATTGGGCGGGGGTACTAATCATAGATTTAATTTAAGCGATGAAATTCTTATAAAAGATAATCATATCGCCATTAATAAAAATATTCGCAGAATTATTGAAAGAGCAATAAAAAATAAAAAAGGAAAGAAAATAACAGTAGAGGTAGATAACCTTAATCAATTAAGAAAAATTATTGGTCTAAAGTTCAATAGAGTGCTATTCGACAACATGAGTCCAAAGAATCTTAAAAAAGCAGTCAAGATGTCAAAAAAATTTTATGAAACTGAAGCTTCAGGTGGAGTAAAACTTGGTAATGTTAGAAAGATATCGCTAACTGGTGTTGATAGAATATCTATAGGTGAAATTACACATAGTGCCCCTGCAATAGACTTTAAATTAGATTTTATTTCCTAAGTTCAGCTTGGGCGGCTGCCAATCTTGCAATTGGAACTCTAAATGGTGAACAAGAAACATAGTTTAATCCCACTTTAGAACAAAACTCAATACTTCTTGGATCTCCTCCGTGTTCTCCACAGATTCCTAGTTTAAGTTTTTTGTTCTGTTTCTTGCCCCTTTCAGAGGCAATTTTAACTAACTCTCCAACGCCATCTTTATCTATACTTACAAAGGGGTCATCTTCAAAAATTTTATGATCAATATAATCATTTAAAAATTTTCCAGAGTCGTCACGACTTATTCCAAATGTAGTTTGCGTTAGATCGTTTGTTCCAAAACTAAAGAAATCAGCGTATTTTGATATTGGAGCTGCTCTTAATGCTGCGCGCGGTAACTCGATCATGGTACCAACGTGATAATTAATTTTTACTTTATTTTCTTTTTGTAGTTCGTCTGCAACTCTATTAACTAATTTTCTCATTATTCCGAGTTCGTCTTCGGTTGAAACCAGAGGTATCATTATTTCAGGTATAATAGACTCTACTTTTTCTCTCTTACACTCAATTAATGCGGTGAAAATTGCTTTACATTGCATCTCATAAATTTCTGGAAAAGAAATACCAAGTCTACACCCTCTGTGGCCTAACATAGGATTTAGTTCATGTAATTCTGATACTCTATTCTTTATTTCTTTGACTCCTGAGTTTAAAGATCTAGCAACTTCTTCCATATCTTTATCTGTTTTGGGTAAAAACTCATGTAATGGTGGATCTAAAAGTCTAACAGTTACAGGCAAACCTTTCATAATTTTAAAAATTTCTTTAAAGTCATTTTTTTGATGTGGAAGTAATTTGTCTAATGCAACTTTTCTATCATCCAAATGTTTTGACAAAATCATTTGTCTAACTGAAAGAATTCGCTCATCGTCAAAAAACATGTGTTCTGTTCTACATAATCCAATACCTTCAGCTCCAAAATTTCTTGCTATTTTTGTATCTTGTGGGGTCTCAGCATTTGTTCTAATTTTTAGTTTTCTGAACTCATCTGCCCACTTCATTATAGTTGAAAAGTAACCAGAGATATCTGGTTTGACTGTTGGGACCAAACCTTTCATTACTCTGCCAGTTCCGCCATCAATTGTTATAATATCTCCTTCTTTAACGGTAAGTTCGCCAACTTTAAAGTTTTTGGTCTCATAATCTATATTTATTTCCCCAGAACCAGATACGCATGGTCTTCCCATTCCTCTGGCAACTACTGCCGCATGACTTGTCATCCCGCCTCTGGCGGTTAGTATTCCTTTAGCTGCATGCATACCATGAATATCTTCAGGAGATGTTTCAACTCTTACCAAGATTGTATCTTCTTTTTGATTATTCATTCTTTCAGCATCGTCAGCGCTAAATACTACTTTACCGCTGGCTGCACCTGGAGATGCGGGCAAACCTTTTGCTATTACCTCTTTTTTAACTTTATCATCCAAAGTTGGATGTAAAAGTGTATCTAAAGTGTCTGGGTCAATTCTTAGAATGGCCTCTTTTTTTGAAATCAATTTTTCCTTGACCATATCAACTGCAATTTTAATTGCTGCTTTTGCTGTTCGTTTTCCATTTCTAGTTTGCAACATCCATAGTTTGTTATTCTCTACTGTGAATTCAATATCCTGCATATCCCGGTAATGTTTTTCTAATTTAACAAAAATATTTTTAAGTTCCTTAAATACTTTTGGCATGGTTTCTTCCATGGAGTCCTCTTTTGCCCCTGACTCTTCCTTTGCTTTTTTAGTTATATATCTAGGAGTTCTACTACCTGCTACAACGTCTTCTCCTTGAGCATTTATTAAATATTCTCCAAAAAATTTATTTTCCCCAGTGGATGGATTTCTCGTAAATGCAACTCCTGTTGCACAATCGTCACCCATGTTCCCAAAAACCATTGACTGAACATTTACGGCTGTTCCCCAATCTCCGGGTATATGATTAAATTTTCTATAAGTTTTTGCTCTTTTACTTTCCCAAGAAAGAAACACTGCCCTAATAGCGCCAAATAACTGTTCATAAACGTCTTGGGGGAAACTACTGTTGGTTTTTTTCAATATCAATTCTTTAAAATTTTTTATAAGACCGTCCCAATCTTCAGAGTTAAGTTCTGTATCTAATAAAACACCTTTTGTTAATTTATAGTTATCAATCATTTCCTCAAAAAGGTGGCTTTCAACCCCTAACACTACATTCCCATACATTTGAATAAATCTCCTATAACTATCTTTGGCAAATCTTTCGTTTGACGTTTTTCTTGATAAAGCGCTTACAGTTTTGTCATTCAAACCTAGGTTAAGGATGGTGTCCATCATTCCTGGCATAGACACTCTTGAACCAGATCTTACTGATACCAACAATGGATTTGAATTATCTCCGAATCTTTTTTTTGTTATTAGCTCAACGCTTTTTAATTCTTTTTTAATCTCTTTACATATTTGTAATGATAATATTTTCTTATTCTTATAAAAAATTTTACACATTTCTGTTGATATCGTGAAGCCGGGTGGAACAGGCAAACCTAGTCTCGCCATCTCAGCAAGATTAGCTCCTTTGCCTCCTAATATATTTTTAGAATTTGATATTTTTTTATTATTTTTATTTCCAAAGCTATAAATATATTTTGACATTAAGTTCCTTCTAATTTTGAAAAGTCTACAAAACTATTAAACGTACTACATAAAATTTGCAATAGCTCTAGGCGATTATTTTTAAGATCTTGATTTTTATCGTTAACTTTTACATTGTCAAAAAATTTGTCTGTTGATAGTTTGGTGTCAGATAGAAGTTTCAGGTGATTTTCATAATTTTTCTTTTCCCCCCTAACCGTAAAAACCTTTCGAATTGTATTAATTCTCTCAAAAAGTTCTTTTTCCTCTTCATATTGAAATAAAACGGCATCAGGACCGTTGTTAAAAACAGATCTTTCTTGTTCTAAAATATTTGATGCTCTTTTATAGGTGGAAACAGCATTTTTACCAATATCTTTAGAAATAAATTTTTTCATAATTAAAGTTTTTTTATAAAGCTCTAAAAAATTATCATTCAAATGTGAACTTATTGAGGCTTCTATAATATCAGGTCTGATTTTTTTCTCTTTTAAAATATTTTTCATTCTTTCTCTAAAAAATATAATTAAATCTCTCATAACTTCACTGTTGTCTGCCTTTACTCCCTGATCAAAATAAATCTTTGTAGAATAGTCAATAAGATCAGATATTTTAATAACAAGATTATTTTCAATTACCGTTCTTAATAAGCCAATAGCAGATCTTCTAAGAGCGAAAGGATCTTTAGAGCTAGTTGGTTTTTCATTTATTAAATAAAAACCAACTAAAGTATCCAATTTGTCTATGATTGAAAGAGCAAAACTAATTGGTTTTTTTGAGACTGGTGAAGAAATATTTATAGGTAAATAATGTTCACTAATTGCATTAGAAACATCTTCGTCAAATCCTTGGTTCAGAGCAAAATATTTTCCCATAATACCTTGAAGCTCAGGGAATTCTCCCACCAAACCTGAGACGAGATCAGATTTTGAAACTGATGCTGCTATTTCTATTTTTTCTTTATTAAGGTTTAATTGATCAGAAATAAAATAAGCCATCTTTCTTAATCTTTGTGTCTTTTGATAAATTGAGCCTAAATTTTCGTAAAATGTTATTTTTTTTAGTTTATTAATTTGTTTGATTAAGTTTAAGGATTTGTCTTTCTCCCAAAAGAAACTGGCATCAGAAAGTCTTGCGTCGACCACCCTCTCATTTCCTCTTTTAATTAATTTTTTTTCATCTTTTTTGTTTGCCACTACTACGAATTCATTACTTATTCTGTCTCTATGATCAACCAAAGTAAAATATCTTTGATGAGTTTGAAGCGTAGACCTAATGACTTCTTGGGGTAATTTTAAATAATTTTTATCAAATTGAGCTATTAATACATTTGGCTTATCAACCAAATTACTTACCTCGGTAAGTAAAGTTTGGTTGATAAAAACTTTTAATGATTTTTTTTTGCATATTGATGAAATTTTATCGTTTATTATTTTTTCGCGTTCTTTATGGTCAAGTATTATTGAATAACTTTTTAAAATTTTCTTATACTCAGAGAAATTATTGATTTTTTTTTGGGTTATTGTGGAATTTTCCTCTATTTGTGTAAAATTCGAAGCTTCAAGGTGTTGGTAATTAAATTTAAGCACTTTATTTCCAAAAATAGCTAAAATTGATCTTAATGGTCTGCCCCAACTCATTTCATAATCAGACCACTTCATAGATTTTTTCCAAGATATTTCGTCAAGAGATTTTAAAATACATTTAATAAGTTCTTCTTCGCTATTAATTTCTTTACCCTTAATTTTAGCAAAAAAGAAATTTCCTTTTTCTGTTTTTTTTTCATAAAGTTCACTTAAATTAACAGATCTTGATTTTGAAAAATTTTCTAAAACTTTTTCTGGCACACCAACTTTGGGGCCCTTTATCTCGGTCGGTAAAATTTTAATTTTATCAGGTAATCCAAAAATACATACAGCTATTCTTGTTGGTGTAGAATATATCTCAAAATTATCGTATTTTAAGTTTGCTTCAGATAATTTATTTACTAAAAGTTTTTGTAGTTGGTTTCTTGTACTTATTTGTAAATTTGGCGGTATCTCTTCACTAAAAAATTCAATAAAAAGTTCAGACATTATTTATCTTGATTTTCCAACCAGCCTGACCCTGCTCCTTTAGCTAGCTCTCTAATTCTATTTATATAGCCGGTTCTTTCTGCAACTGCAATTACTCCCCTCGCATCTAATAAATTAAAAATATGGCTGGCTTTTAAACATTGATCATAAGCTGGTAAAGAAAGTTTTTGCTCTAGAAGATTCCTACATTCCTGTTCTGCAATTTCAAAATTTTTTAGCAGTGCATCAGTATTCGCATGATCAAAATTATAAGCAGAAAATTCTTTTTCGGATTGAAGATAAACATCTCTATATTTCACTCCATTATCATTCCAATCGATATCAAATACGTTTTTCTTTTCTTGCACAAACATACAAATTCTCTCCAAACCATATGTTAACTCCACTGATATTGGTTTGCATTCTATTCCTGTCATTTTTTGAAAATAAGTAAATTGAGTTATTTCCATTCCATCACACCATACTTCCCAACCTAAACCTGCTGCACCTAAAGTTGGACTCTCCCAGTCATCTTCAACAAATCTAATATCATGGTCTTTAGAATCTATTCCAATTCCAACCAAACTTTTTAAATATAGTTGTTTAATATCTTTTGGAGATGGTTTGATAATAACCTGATATTGATAATAATGTTGCAATCTGTTTGGATTTTTTCCATATCTTCCATCTGTTGGTCTTCTTGATGGTTGAACGTAAGCTGCTTTCCAAGGTTTTGGTCCTAGGGATCTCAAAGTAGTTGCTGGATGAAAAGTACCTGCACCAACTTCTAAGTCGTAAGGTTGTAAAATAATGCACCCTTGTTTATCCCAAAATTTTTGTAAATTAAAAATTAAATTTTGAAATGATAAGACTTTATTTTTCTTTTTAGTTTTTTTTGGCATCTATAAACCAAATTTTTGCCACAATGCTCTCTCTTCTATAACGCTCACTATATTATCAACTTGATTGTCTAATGAGGAAGATAATCTTTTTGCTAAAAAACCTTTTTGTTTTTCAAACTTTTTAATCACAATATTTTCCCCAAATTTTTCTCTCAAAATTTGCTCTGCATTTCCTATGCCATCTATAAGTCCTAATTTTAACGAAGTTGAACCTGACCAAAATTCGCCTGTAAAAGTATTATTTTTTTCTGTATCTTTTAATTTAGATCCACGACTTTTTTTAACTAGATTTATAAAGTCCGAGTGTAATTCTAATTGTAATTTTTTAATTCTTTCAATATCTTCAGGTTTTTCCTCTTTAAAAGGATCTAACGTGCTTTTATTTTTTCCGGCAGTATAAACTCTTCTTTGCACCCCTATTCTTCTTATAGCATCCTGAAATCCAAAAGATGCTGAGATAACCCCAATTGATCCAACTATTGAACTTGAATTTGCATATATCTCATCACCCGCACAAGCAATAAGATACCCGCCTGAAGCTGCAACATCCTCTGCAAAAACAATAACTTTTTTATTATTTTTTTTTGCAAGTTGTCTTATGTAATCGTGAATTAAATGTGATTGAACCGGTGATCCTCCGGGTGAGTTTATTGAAATTGCAATACTTTTAGCTTTTTTAAATGAAAATGCTTTTTTTATAATCTCTTGCTGACCCGAAAAATCTATACCTTGTCTAAATCGTCCAGCTGATCCAATTACTCCAGCTAGCCTAATATGCGGAACAATAACTTTCTTTTTTAAAAACGAAAACATATGAATAAAGGTTAATTACAATTCTTATATCAGCACATAAATTAAATTGAAATATAATTTACGCTACTCTTGGTTGAAATTGACATGCGTCACAGAGGTCTAAAATAATAATTAATTAAATTTTTAAAAGTATATAATGAATTTATGGGTTCAGTAATTCCTTTAAAAAAATCCGTAAATAACGCTTATTTGGATTTAAGAAATCATTTAAACAGTAAGCTTGATTCTGTTGAAAAACTTATAAAAAACAAACTTAAAAGTGATGTCACTTTGATAAAAAAAATGAGTGATTATCACCTCAATTCAGGTGGAAAAAGAATAAGGGCTCTTCTAACAATGGAGTCTGCAAAATTAGGTGGCTATGTAGAAGGCGATAGAGATGTAAATTTAGCTGCATGTGTTGAGTTAATTCACAGCGCAACTTTGCTTCACGATGATGTTATTGACCAAAGTAAAGTAAGAAGAGGCAACAAAACTCCAAATCATATTTGGGGAAATCAATCTTCTATACTAGTTGGTGATTATTTGCTGAGTAGATGTTTTGAAATGATGGTTGAAGATGGAAATTTAGAAATATTAAAACTTCTGTCATCAGCATCAACAAAAATAGCCCAAGGAGAAGTTATGCAACTTCAATTTAAAGGTGAAGCCGATCTTTTGGAAGAGAATTATATAAAAATAATTAATTTAAAAACTGCAGCTTTGTTTGCGGCAGCAACTAGGGTTGGAGCATGTTTGTCAAATTTAGATATTAAGAAAAAAGATGCTCTAGGGTCATATGGTAAAAATTTGGGTTTGGCTTTTCAAATTGCGGATGATGCTTTGGATTATTTCTCAAAAGAAAAAATATTTGGAAAAGAAATTGGTAAAGATTTTTTTGAGGGTAAAGTAACACTCCCGGTTATAATGGTTTATCAAAAATCTAACTCGATTGAGAGAGCATTTTTAATTAATATATTTAAGAAAGATGCAAGGGATAAAAATGATTTTGAGGAAATTTTAAAACTAATTAAAAAGTACAATGCATTAGAGGCTACTTTTAAAAGAGCTGAATACTTTGTGAATGTTTCCTATGATGCTCTAGGTATTTTTGAAAATTCAGAAGAAAAAAATATTTTGCAAAACCTTACTAGTTTTAGCTTAAACAGATCTTTTTAAGGATAAAGTATTTCCTTTACCCAATTATTATTTTCTATTCTATAGTTTAATCTTTCGTGAATCCTATTTTTTATTTCCAGCCAAAACTCAATTCTTTCAGGCTTCAAATTCCAACCGGACCAGTGGGGAGGTCTAGGTACATTATTTTCATCAGGATATTTTTTTTTAAATTCCTCAAATCTTTGCATTAACTCTTCTCTTTTTTTCATTACGCTAGACTGTGACGATGCCCAAGCACCTATTCTGCTTCTATAAGCTCTTGAATTGTGATATTTGTCAGCAATCTTATCATCAACGACTTTTACTTTGCCCGAAATTCTTATTTGTCTTCTAAGACTTTTCCAATGAAAGCACATCGAGGCATGTGGGTTTTTTTTAAGATCATTTCCTTTTTTACTATTAAAGTTGGTATAAAAAATAAAACCATCATCACTATAATCTTTTAATAAAACCATTCTCACGCTTGGAATTCCATGTGATGTTGAAGTTGCCAGCGATAATGCATTTGGATCATTAATTTCACTTTTTTCTGCAACTGAGAACCAATTTTTAAACAAAACAATAGGATTTGCCTCGTCTCCAAAGCAATTATCCAGTCCTAGCGAATTTTGGCCACTTTTTTGATTCATATATTATATAAAATAATTTATACATTAATTATCGATGTCTTTTAATACTTTTGGAAAAATATTTAGGTTTACTACATGGGGTGAGTCACATGGTCCTGCTATTGGCTGTATTATAGATGGTTGTCCTCCAAATATCGCTTTATCTGAAGAAGATATACAAAAAGACATGAATCGTAGAAGACCGGGTAATTCCAAATTTGTATCCCAAAGAAAAGAGTCAGATAAAATCGAAATTTTATCCGGAGTATTTAATGGGAGAACAACTGGAACGCCAATTTCAATATTAATTGCAAATGAGGACAAGAGATCAAGGGATTACGAGTCGATTAAGAATAAGTTTAGACCTGGACACGCGGATTTTACCTACTTTAAAAAATATGGAATTAGAGACTATCGAGGAGGCGGTAGACAATCAGCAAGAGAAACTGCTTCGAGGGTGGCGGCAGGCGCAGTTGCAAAAATAGTTTTAAAAAATATTGTTGGAAAAAAATTTAATATTATTGGAGCAGTCACCCAATTAGGTTTAATGGGCTGCGATAGAAAAAATTGGAATAATAAAGAAATAAGAAAAAATCCTTTTTTCTGCCCTGACAAAAAATCTGTTAAACTTTGGGAAAAATATCTTTTGGCAGTAAGAAAATCTGGTTCGTCTTGTGGAGCAATTATTGAATTGCGGGCTAACGGGATTCCTGCAGGTCTTGGGGCACCAATTTACTCAAAGCTTGACTCTGATATAGCTGCAGCATTAATGAGCATCAATGCTGTTAAAGGTGTGAATATTGGTTCTGGTATGAGCTCTGCGTATTTATCAGGTGAGGAAAACTCTGATGAAATACGATCTAGATCTGGAAAAATAAATTTTAAAAGTAACAATGCCGGTGGTATTCTTGGTGGTATATCTTCGGGACAAGAAATTATTGCTTCGTTTGCAGTTAAACCTACGTCCTCTATAATTAATAGTAGAGAGACTGTAGATAAAAAAGGTAAAAATACAAAAATATCTGTAAGAGGTCGTCATGATCCTTGTGTAGGTATTAGAGCGGTGCCTATTGGAGAAGCGATGTTATCCTGTGTATTGTTGGATCATTTCCTAATGAATAGAGCCCAGTGTGGTTAGGAAAGACTTTTATTTTTTGCAATAACCACATTAGAATTTAAAATATTCTCAATTTTTTCAACAATACTCTCGCAATCTAAGCCTGCGATTTTGTACATTTTATCTGGTGTATCTTGATCTAAAAATTTATCAGGTAAAATCATAGACCTAAATTTTAATCCTTTGTCGAAAAAACCTCTATCGGATAATAGTTTAGAAACATGAGATCCAAATCCACCTATGGACCCTTCTTCAATTGTAATAATTGCTTCATGATTTGAAGCTAATTCAATTATGGATCTTTCATCTAAAGGTTTTGCAAATCTGGCATCAAAAATACTTATGGAAATACCTTTTTTCTTAAGAATTTCTGAAGCTTTTTTACATTCATCTAATCTTGCTCCAAAATTTAAAATAGCTAAATTTTTTCCTTCTAAAATAATTTTTCCTTTTCCAATCTCAAGAGTTTCTTTGATGCCTGGTAAATCAATACCGACACCATTTCCTCTCGGATATCTAAATGCTGAGGGTTTGTCATTTATATTTACAGAGGTATTGACCATCCTTACTAATTCAGCCTCGTCGCTTGCTGCCATGACTATGAAATTGGGTAAAGTTGATAGATAAGTAACATCAAAAGATCCGGCATGAGTTGGGCCATCAGCACCTACCAGTCCAGCTCTATCAATAGCAAACCTTACAGGTAGTGACTGTATCGCAACGTCGTGGACTACTTGATCATATGCTCTCTGTAAAAAAGTAGAATAAATTGCAGCAAATGGTTTGTATCCTTCAGTAGCTAAACCAGCTGCAAAAGTTACACCATGTTGTTCTGCTATACCTACATCAAACATTCTTTCTGGAAATTTTTTCTGAAATAAATCCAATCCTGTTCCTGAAGGCATAGCTCCAGTAATAGCTACAATTTTCGTATCATTTTCAGCATGTTTAATAAGTGTATTTGCAAAAACTTTAGTATATGAAGGCGCTTTTGATTTTCCTTTAGATTGTTCTCCTGTTAAAACATTAAATTTTGATACTCCGTGGTACTTGTCTCCTGACTCTTCTGCCGGTTTATATCCTTTTCCTTTTTTTGTAATTGCATGGATTAAGATTGGACCTTCGTGTCTTGAGTTTTTTGCATTTTCTAAAATAGTAACTAAATTATTTACATCATGACCATCTATTGGGCCTATGTAATAAAATCCCAACTGATTAAAAAGAGTTCCGCCTGTTACCATGCTTCTAAACATATCTTCTGCTTTGCCAGCACTTTTTGAAAACCTTTTAGAAAAAGCAGAAAGTATTAATTTGATTGTTTCTCTTAAACTAAAATAAATTTTTCCTGATAAAAGTCTTGCTAAATATTTGCTCATTGCTCCAACGGGAGGGGCTATTGACATATCATTATCATTTAAAATCACTATTAGTTTAGATTTCATTGCGCCGGCGTTATTCATTGCTTCGTAAGCCATTCCTGCGCTCATTGCTCCATCACCAATTACAGCCACTACATTGTTCTTATCGTTAGACAATTTTTTGGCAGTTGCCATGCCTAAAGTTGACGAAATTGAGGTAGAGCTATGTGCTGCTCCGAAAGGATCGTATTCGCTTTCAGTCCTCTTTGTAAAACCTGAAAGACCACCACCTTTTCTGAGAGTTCTGATTCTATCTCTTCTTCCTGTAATTATCTTGTGGGGATAACATTGATGACCTACATCCCATACCAGTTTATCCTTTGGAGTATTAAAAACATAATGCAAAGCAACTGTTAATTCCACTACACCCAGTCCTGCTCCTAAATGACCTCCCGTTTCCGAAACGACATTGATCAGCTCTGATCTTAATTCTTTAGATACTTTTTCTAATTGATTTTTTTTAAGTTTTCTAAGATCTGCAGGATAATTTATTTTATCTAATAATTTTTCACTCATTAATAACTTCTATCCAATATAAAATCTGTAATCTGAATAAGTTTTTTTGATTTATTTCCATATTTTTTTAGTTTGTCTATTATCATTTTTTTTCTTCTGAAAGCAAACTCTAAAGTTTTTTTATATCCTAATAGTTTGATAAGTGTAGATTTGCCCTTTTTTTTGTCTTTCTTAACTGGTTTTCCTACATTTTTTTTACTTCCCTTAATATCTAAAAGATCATCAGCGATTTGAAATAAAAACCCAAGTTCTTCACCTATGATGCTCATATCCCTTTTTGTTAGATTATTTTTTCTAGAAACTATAGATGGAGCTAAACAACAAAATTCAAATAATTTACCTGTTTTTTTCTTTTGCATATTTGTAATTTTTGAAACACCTATTTTTCTTTTTTCATAGCTTAAATCAAGAAATTGTCCGCCTGCAATTCCCGTATGTCCAGCACATTCAGCTAATTTTTTCAAAAGTATAACTTTAATAGCGGGTTTAACTTTATATTTCTTATCAGTGATAATTTCAAAGGCCATTGTCAGTAAGGAGTTCCCAGCAAGAACTGCTGTCGACTCTCCAAACTTCGCATGGGTTGAGGGTTTGCCCCTTCTTAATTTGTCATTATCCATACATGGTAGATCATCATGTATCAAAGAATAGGAGTGAATACACTCTACTGCAGCACATATATTTATCACTTTGCTAAAATTTAAATTAAATATTTTAGCTGTATTTAAAATAATTGTAGATCTAATTTTTTTTCCACCAAATAAAGTTCCGTATTCCATTGCGGGAATAAGATTGGAATAATTCTGATTTCTAAAATATTTCTTTAAAAATCTATCAACTATTTTTGCATTATTTTTTATTTCTCTTTGCATTTAAAATATATAAAACTATTTTTTCTTCCCCGTGGAATGAATACCTCTTAGTTTTGATTTAAAAATATTATCAACATGGTCATTTAAAAGCAAAAGTCTCTCGTAGTCCTTTTTTGAACCCTCGAGGTTAGCATTATCTTTTTCTAATCTCTCAAGAATATCCATTATCTCTGATTTTGCGTCGTTTATTGATTTACTTTTAATATCAGTTGGAATATTTTTCGTTTTCATAAAAATGATAATAATCTTAATATGAAAAATATCTATAAAAAATCCAAGCTAAACTTGGCCAAAGCAAAAAAAATTTTAGATAAAAACAATATAATTGCGCTTCCAACAGAGACTGTTTACGGTCTTGCCGGAAATGCTTACTCTAGTAAATCAATCAAAAGAATATATAAACTTAAAAAAAGACCAAAGAAAAACCCATTGATTATCCA
>CACHXE010000016.1 GCA_902583785.1 uncultured Pelagibacteraceae bacterium
ATAATTTTTTTAACAATACTTAGCTTTAAACTTGAGCCACTCTTTCTTGAGTTTAAAGAATTGTTAAGCTGATTTGAAAAATTTTTAGAATTTGTATTTATTAATTTAATCATCAAAAATATCGTGTTTTGGTTTACTTTTTGTTTCCCACGGCTCGCCAAGGTCCTCCAAAAAACATTCTATTACCTCTGCGTTTATTTTAATCAATATATCTCCTGCAAAATTAAGTTTTATTTCGTAACTTTTATCAGACAAAAATTTACTTTCAATGGCTAAAAAATCTAAAAAAACGATCTTTTTTTTTTTGATTAAGATTCCTAGAATAAACTCCAAGAATATTATCGAATTTAAGAACGGACTGAACTCTTCTGCTTTTTCTAAAAACTCCTTTTTCTACATCTTCCCACATAAATCTATTAAATTGAATTAGAAAAATTCTATTCTTTTTTAGGTGAACAATATTTTTTACTTGGGTGATAGAATCTTGTAAGTGCGCAGAAATGATTCTTAGGTCTTCATCAGAGTTTGCGATTAACTTTAAATTTTTTTCTTTCATCAACTGTAAACTCGAGAAATATTTGCCTTACATTTTTTGAGCTTTTTTTCTAGTTGTTCATAACCTCTGTCCAAATGATAAACTCTGTTGATTACAGTTTTATTTTTTGCAACTAAACCGGCAAGAACTAAACTAACCGATGCTCTTAAATCAGTTGCCATAACTTCAGCACCATTTAAATCTTGAGGACCAAAAATTAGCGATAGATTTCCACGAGTTTTTATTTTCCCTCCCATTCTATTTAATTCTGGCACATGCATAAATCTATTTTCAAAAATATTTTCTCTTATTTTCGAAATTCCTTTTGCCATAGTCATTAAAACCATTGTTTGTGCCTGCAGGTCAGTTGGAAATCCTGGATAGGGTTGGGTTCTTATAGTAATAGGCTTAATATTTTTAGATTCTAAAACCCTAATTTCATTTTTGCTTATTTTCATTTTAACACCCATTTTTTTTAAAATTTTAAGCTCGGTATTCAAAGTTTTTGTGTCTATGCCCGCTATTTTAAGACTTCGACTTGCTAAAGCACCTGCGATAATGAAGGTTCCTGCTTCGATTCTATCAAACATTACTTTATGACTTACTGGTTTCATTTTTCTATTTCCAACAATTTTTACCTCTCTTTGGTTCAACCAATTAATCTTAACTCCCATCTTTCTTAAAAAATCCGTTAAATTTTTTATCTCGGGTTCACAAGCACAATTTTTCAAGTAGGTTGTACCTTTTGCAAGGCTAGCTGCTATAATTACATTTTCAGTT
The DNA here is from genome assembly GCA_902583785.1 of uncultured Pelagibacteraceae bacterium. GTDB lineage: Bacteria > Pseudomonadota > Alphaproteobacteria > Pelagibacterales > Pelagibacteraceae > Anoxypelagibacter. Next base: position 1,316 of record CACHXE010000016.1, read on the forward strand.
GCTCCAACAGATATAGAGGGAAATCTTATTTTTGCTCCTTTAAGTCCATTTTTTGCTTCTGCCAAAATATATCCGTTTTTAATTTTAATATTTGCCCCTAATTTTTTTAATCCATAAAGATGAATATCAACAGGTCTTGTTCCAATTGCACATCCTCCAGGTAGAGATACTTTGGCTTTTCCAAATTTTGTTAGCAAAGAACCTAATACTATTATGCCGGCTCGCATTGTTTTGACAAATGCATAAGGTGCAACATGCCTTAACTTTTTATTCTTGTTATTTATAAAAATTTTTTTTTTTCTAAAATTAAACTTTATGTTCGAACCCATATGTTTTAGTAGATGAAACATTGTAATTACATCCTTTACTATAGGTACACCTTTTATTTCTATTTTTTTTTCATTTAATATTGAGGCCGCTAAAATCGGCAGAGTAGCATTCTTTGAGCCAGATATTTGAATTGTACCAGATAATTTCTTTTTACCTTTTACTAATAATTTTTCCATTTATTAAATTTTGGGAAGTGTAACACCTTTTTGTTTCATGTATTTTCCTTTTCTCTTTGAGTATGAAATTTCTGGTTTCTCATTCCCTTTAAGAAAAACAAATTGTGCTGCACCCTCGTTGGCATAAATTTTTGCTGGCAGAGGTGTTGTGTTTGAAAATTCGAGGGTCACATAACCTTCCCAGCCTGGTTCAAGGGGTGTAACATTTACAATTATGCCACATCTTGCATAAGTAGATTTGCCTAGGCAAATTACCATGACATTTTCAGGAATTTTGAAATATTCAACTGTCGTTGCTAAAGCGAATGAATTTGGTGGAATTACACAAATCTTTGATTTTCTCGATACAAAACTGTCTGTTCTAAATTTTTTTGGGTCAACTACTGCAGAATTAACATTAGTAAAAATTTTAAAATCATTCGAAACTCTAGCATCGTAACCATAAGAAGATAAGCCAAATGAAATTTTTCCCTTTCTAGTTTGTTTGGAAACAAATGGAGAAATCATACTATGATTTTTTACCATTTTTTTAATCCATTTATCAGACAATACGCTCATGTTTCTTTTTACCTTTGTATTTTTCTTTAAATTTTTTCCTCTTTTTTAAGTTTAACTTAAGAGCATGTACTTTGAGCAAAAAAGATTTCTCTTTTTTATCGACACTTTTCATTTAAGCTAATTTTTATCAGGATTAGTTAAATCGTCCAAAGTTATGGTTTTTTGAATATCGTGCATTTTATCTTCGGGCTGTTCGGTTTTGGACTTAAGATTCCTTCTTGCCTTTCTTTGTTCTAAACGAGCTTTCCTCTTAGCTTCTTTTCGCATTGCTTTCTCGCCTCTAGTAGATTTGTAATCGTAGTGAATACCCATGTTTGCACCATAATTTTATTATGTTTTACTTTGAAGATAATAAATATGCAAGCGTGTACTGAAAAGTCTTGTAAATAAACACTGATAAAATGTAAAATTCTATATTTCTATCAAAACTAGAAGCCCACATAGCTCAATTGGTAGAGTGCCTACATGGTAGGGAAGTGGTCGCAAGTTCAATTTTTGTATGGGCACCAAGACTAGAGTTTTAAAATTTTTTTTCCAAATCCTGCTCTATCAAATTGAAAACCTCATTCCAATCACCAATTTTTTTTTGTTTAAATAAAGTGACGTTGTCATACCAAACTGATTTTTTGTCTTGATTAAACCATCTCCAATCACTAATGAAAGATAGAACAATCCAAGTGGGTTTGCCCAAAGTTGCCGACAAATGCCCCAAGGAGGTATCTGCTGTAATTATTAAATCTAAATTTTTAATTAAACTAATAGTATCTTGAAAAGCTTTTCCAGTTTTATCCAATTTTTCAAAATAATGAACATTTGAATTTATATTTATTTTATGAATTTCATTTTTATGGAAATCTTTTTGTATTACAAAAAAATTTAAGTTTTTTAACTTTGTTAAAGTTTTAAAATTTTCAAGAGGAATAATCCTATCTCCAGTTGTTGCTGATGATGCAGTAGCATTTATGCCAATTTTTGGCCCTTCATATTTCTTTAAAATTCCATTCCATTTAATATTTTTTTCTTTATCTTCCGTTATAAAATTCACAGTTTTTGGAAAATTTTTATATTTTTTATAAAATATTCCTGGGAGACTTGCCAAATGGTTGTGATAGTCATGATTTGGGATTTTTTCACCTTCCGTGATTATATCTAAAGTATTATCGAAAAAGTGACTAAGATTTTGTTTTAATCTCAAAATAACTTTACATTTGAAAGTATCTTTTAAGAGAAAAAGATATCTTGAAAATTGAATTAAATCACCAATTCCCTGTTCTGCAAAAATCAAAATAGTTTTTTTATTCAATTCCTCTCCATTCCAAATCGGACTTTTCATTTTTAGTTCAGCATAATTTAAATAGTCTGAAAAAATTTTGCTTTTTTTTCTCCATTCGTACTCTTTAAAACCTTCATCTAAATTATTTGTTGAAAGTAAGAGGGTGCTGTAATTTATATGGCCTTCAATATAATTTTGGTTAATATCAATTGACTTTTTATAAAATTTCAAAGCTTCTTTAAAATGACCTTTTTTTTTTAAAGAGAGGCCAATATTATTATATGCTAAGAAATTCGATGGGTTTATTTCAATTGTTTTTTTAAAATATGCGATTGCATCATCAAATTTTTTTAAAGAAAAATATATGTTACCTAAATTATAAATGCATGCATCATTTTTGGAGTTTAAATCAAAAGATTTCTTATATAAATCTATCGCTTTATCAAAAATTTTTCTTTCATGAAGGAATTTTCCAAAATTATATAAAAGTAAAGAATCTTTTGGATTTATTTTTAAACATTTTTCAAAAATATTCTTTGCTAAACTATATTCTCTTAGCTGGGCTAATAAAGGACCATAATTTTGAAGAACAGAATAATCATTTGGGTTTGATTTTAATAAATGTTCGTAAATCTCCCTAGCTTTATTCCAATTGCCTTGTGTATGGTGTAAAATTGCAGTTTTTAAATAATTATTATTATTCATTTTTTATTTTATTTTTAAAAAAAATATTTTTTACAAAAAAACTTAATAAGAGAATTGCTATAAAACCAAGAATAGGCAAATATATTTCTTTAGAACTTAAAACTGTAAAAAAGTTTAATTTTTCATTTTCGATAATATATTTTTCTATTCCAGCTCCGAGGGCTACTGAAACAAACATTGCAGGTCCACTGCCAAGAAATGTTGCCGCAAAATATTTTTTTAAAGGTAAGTCAAATATAACTGGCATGACATTCTGAATTGCATATGGTATCCCTCCTCCCCCAACAAATCTGAAAAGTAAAAAATAAACAAAATCATTTTTATTAAATAATTCTTTTAATTTTAAGAATTTGGGTCCTATGTTTTGATTTATAAAATCTCTAAAAAAAAGTTTAGCTAGAAGATATAATGAAGATGCACCAATTGTAGTTCCTGTCAAAACTATCAAGATCCCCCACCATTTTCCAAAAACAAAACCGGCTACTAATAAAATTGGGGAGGCAAATCCTAAAAGTAAAACCCACAAAATGGAAAAGAATAAATAACCTAAACTCAATAACACAAAGTTTTTTTCTTTATATTCAATGATAATATCAGATTTTGATCTTATAAAATCGTAATTCGTTAAATCTTTAAAATCTACTGCTGAAAATAAAAAAAAAAGACCAATAAAAAGAAATAATAAATAGAATATACCGATGAATAATTTGAAATTTTTAGAATTTAAATTCATAAACAAACTTTTAACTGTACTTATACAAACTTATTACCTATAAATATCAAAAAATTTAATAAGAACCAAAGAAATCTTATGAAAAGAACTTATCAACCCAGCAAACTTGTTAGAAAAAGAAGGCATGGATTTAGATCCAGAATGTCGACAAGGGGCGGTAGAAAACTTCTATCAAGAAGAAGAGCAAAGGGACGAAAGCGACTCTCGACCTAGCTAAATAATGAAAAAGCTTGAAAGTTTAAAAAAAAATTCACATTTTGAGATAGTGTTAAAAAATAGAGTTGTTAATAACAATTTATTTTCAATTTACTGTGCAAAAAATTTTATTAAAAAAAACGATAATGATAATAAATTACTTATAAGTTTTGTAATGAGAAAAAAAATTGGTAATGCTGTTAAAAGAAATAGAATAAAAAGAAAGTTAAAATCGATTGTTCAGAAATTATTAAAAATGAAAGGTTCGATTAATTTAAATTATACATATATAGTTTTTGGAAAAACAAAAGTTTATGCAGAAAATAGCGAGGATTTGTTTAAAAAAATGAAAAGTAGTTTTAAACGCATAAAAGGATAGAAGACATGAAAATAATTAATTATCTTATTATAAACCTAATAAAATTTTACAAATATTTTGTATCCCCTTTATTGGGCCAAAATTGCAGATTTTTACCTACTTGTTCTGAATATTTCATCGAATGTTTAAAAATTCACGGAACAACAAAAGGTTTATACCTAGGTTTTAAAAGAATTAGCAAATGTCACCCGATAAAAATATTAGGGGGCAAATCGGGTCTTGATTTTGTTCCTAAAAAAGAAATTGTAAGAAAGAAAAATTAAATGGATCTTAGAAACGTAATTTTTGCTATAGCTTTATCCTTTGCTGTATTATTTGGATGGTCAGTAATTTTTGAAACACCACAAATTCAGGATGAAAACCAATCAGAAAAAATAGAGAAAAATAATTCTGATGCTCCAAGCGTAAATAACGAAAAAGAAGATATTAATAAAATTTCTAGATCCGATGCTATTAATTTATCTAAAAGAATCAGTTTTGAAAATGAAAATGTAATAGGTTCAATTTCTCTAAAAGGTGCACTGATAGATGATATTACTTTTAAAAAATATAATAAAACACTGGGATCTCAAAAAAAAGTTACCTACCTTAATCCAAAAGATACAGATGATGGTTATTTTATTGAGACTGGTTGGGCAGCAAGTAATATAAAAGGCCTACCAAATAAAGACACTATATGGAAAGTAAAAGGAAATAGTAAATTATCATCTGGCAACAGTGTAACTATCGAGTGGGATAATAAATCAGGACTTGTTTTTATTAAAAAATTTGAATTAGATGAAAAATTTTTATTTAAAGTAACACAAGAAATTCAAAATAAATCTAATGCTAGTGTAGAATTATATCCTTATGCTCAAATAACTAGAAACCAGAAACCGATTCTAGAAGCAGGTTCCATGTCTGGGACATTGATACTTCATGATGGTTACATTGGAGTTTTTGACGAGGATTTGAAGGAATATGACTATGACGACATCAAGGACAAAAAAAAAGAGCATAGTGCGGAAAGTGGTTGGCTGGGTATAACTGATAAGTTTTGGATTACTGCACTTGTACCAGAAAAAAATCAATCATTTAAAGGAGAGTTTGTATACAAAGCAAATAGCTTCAAGGCCAATTACATAGTTAATAAACCAATCATTATTCAACCTTCGTCGTCAAAATCATCTTTGTCAAAAGTTTTTGTTGCTGCAAAAGAGGTTAAAGTTATCGATGGATATGCTAAATCAGAGGGTATTAATAAATTTGACTTAACTATTGATTGGGGCTGGTTATACTTTTTAACTAAGCCCTTATTTTTCATTATAAATTATCTATTTGAGCTTACCAAAAACTTTGGAATAGCAATAATTTTAGTAACGATGGCTGTAAGATTGTTATTTTTCCCTCTAGCAAACTATTCTTTTAGATCAATGGCAAAAATGAAAATTTTACAACCAGAATTGTTGAGACTTAAAGAATTGCATAAAGGTGATAAGGTAAAACTCCAACAAGAAATGATGGCTCTATATAAAAGAGAAAAAGTAAATCCATTGTCTGGTTGTTTACCGATTTTAATACAAATACCATTCTTTTTTGCAATTTATAAAATGCTTTTGATTTCATTAGAAATGAGACATCAGCCATTCTTTGGTTGGATAAAAGATTTGTCTGCGCAAGATCCAACTTCCATATTTAATATTTTCGGTCTCATTCCGTGGGACCCTCCTTCTTTTTTAATAATTGGAGCATGGCCAATAATGATGGGGGCAACAATGTATTTGCAGCAAAAGTTAAACCCAACGCCCCCAGATCCTATTCAGGCAAAAATATTTATGTTTTTTCCTCTATTCTTAACAATTATATTAGCGCCATTTCCCTCAGGCCTTGTTGTTTATTGGACAATAAATAACATATTAACAATAGCTCAGCAGTGGATAATTATGAGAAGCACAACGGTCAAAACTAAATAAATGCCCGAGGAAAATAGTTTAGACGAAATAAAAAAATTTTGGCCTGAAAATGCTCCAGATGTAGAAAACGTTCCTAAGTATGTAAAAAAATATAAAAAAGATTTAATAGTTATAAAATACGGTGGCAATGTTTTAATTGATAGAAATATATTTAATAATTTCATTCAAGATATAAGTATATTAAATAAATTAGGCCTTTCTATTGTAGTTGTTCATGGGGGAGGTCCAAGAATAGAAAGAGAATTGAAAAAAGGAAATATTCAAAGTAGATTCATTAATGGTTTAAGAATAACAGGCAAAGAAGTAATAAATATTGTTGAAAAAGTTCTGATTGATTTTAACAAAGATATTGTTAGCTCATTGAATAAAAGAGGATCTAAGGCAGTTTCAGTGAATACAAAAAAAAATAATGTTATTAATGTAATTCCTGATAAACCTGAGCTAGGTTTTGTGGGAGTACCGCAAGAAATTAATATAGAAGTTATAAAAAATATAATTAGTAAAAACCAAATACCAATAGTTGCTCCATTAGGTTTGGGTAAAGACAAACAGACTTATAATATTAACGGAGATACTGCGGCGAGTGCTATTGCTAAAAAATTAAAGTCCAGAAGACTTTTATTAATGACAAATGTTGAGGGCGTTTATGATGATAGAAAAAAATTAATATCAGAGATAAAACCATTTGATATGGAAAATTTAGTTAATCTAAAAATTGTACAGGGTGGAATGTTACCAAAAATAAAAAATTGTATTGAGGCTGTTGAAAATGGAGTAAGAGGTGTTGTTATCCTTGATGGCAGAAAACCTAGGGCTATATTAAAAGAGATTTTTTCAGATCAAGGTGCTGGTACTTTAATTAGAAAATGAAAGATCTGTTAAATATAAAGTATTGGTTATTTGACCTAGATAATACACTTTATTCAGGTGATACAAAAGTTTTTGATCAAGTTGACAAACGGATGTCTAAATATATTTCAAGTAAACTAAAAATCAGCATTGAAGAAGCCAGAAAAATACAGAAAAACTATTTCCATGAATATAATACGACCCTAAATGGTATGATTAAAAACCATGAGATAGATGCACAAGAATTTCTTGATTTTGTTCACGATGTTGATTTGGAATTTCTCAAAAATGACAAAAGTTTAGAGCTAGAGCTTAGCAAAATAAAAGATAAAAAAATAATATTTACTAACGGCTCTCGTGCTCATGCTGAGAATGTCACTAAAAGAATTGGAATTAACAAGCTTTTTGATGGAATTTTTGATATTGTAGACTCAGATTTTATCCCTAAACCTGCTATCGAAACTTACAAAAGATTAATTGATAAATACAAAATTGAGCCACAATATTGTATATTTATTGAGGATATTGCAAGAAATTTGAAACCAGCACATGAATTAGGTATGAAAACTGTTTGGATTAAAAATAATGAACCGTGGGCTGCAAAATATTCAAATGAAAATTTTGTAAACTATAGAACATCAAACTTAACGAATTTTTTAAAGGAAATAAATGAACTTAGAAAAAATTGAAAAAACCATTAATGAAGCTTTTGAAAATAAAGAAAAAATAGATAGTTCAGATAAAGCGCTAAACGATTTAGTGCGTGAGACCGTAGACTTATTGGATAACGGTAAAATTAGAGTTGCCGAAAAAAAAGGTGATAAATGGCAAGTCAATCAATGGATTAAAAAAGCAATACTTTTAAGTTTTAGAGTAAATAAAATGAAAGCTTCTAAGGGACCTTACTCTACTTGGTACGATAAAGTAGATGGTAAAACGCAAGGATGGAGCGAAGAACAAATTAAGAAAGCCGGATTTAGATATGTGCCTAATGGGGTGATTAGAAAGGGAGCTCACATAGCAAAGAATGTTGTTCTAATGCCATCCTTTATTAATGTAGGTGCCTATGTAGATGAAGGAACAATGATAGATACTTGGGCTTCAGTCGGATCATGTGCACAAGTTGGAAAAAATTGTCATATTTCTGGTGGTGCTGGTATTGGTGGTGTCTTAGAACCAATGCAGGCAAATCCAACTATTATAGAGGACAATTGTTTTTTAGGTGCGCGTGCTGAAATAGCAGAAGGTGTTATTGTTGAAAAAGGATCTGTACTATCAATGGGTGTTTACATCGGTGCATCTACAAGAATAGTGGATCGTGCTACTGGCGAGATTCATTACGGAAAAGTTCCTGCCTATTCAGTGGTTGTTCCTGGTTCTATGCCAAGTAAAAATAATCCTAATGGTCCTTCTTTATACTGCGTAGTAATCGTAAAAAAAGTAGATGAAAAAACTCGAAGTAAAACGTCGATAAACGATTTGTTAAGAGACTAAAATCATGCAAATAAGTGAATTAAAATTAGCTAAAGATTTGATTCGTAAACCTAGTATCACACCGAAAGATGCTGGGGCTATAAACTTATTAGCTAAAAATTTAAGATCAATAGGTTTTAATTGTAAAATAATTAATTTCAAAAATGTAAAAAACCTATATGCAAAACTTGGAAAATCTTCTCCAAATTTTTGTTATGCGGGGCATACAGATGTGGTTCCTCCAGGTAATATAAAAAACTGGACCATCAATCCATTTAAACCAATTGTTAGAAATAATAAATTAATTGGTCGAGGTGCTAACGATATGAAGGCCTCTATTGCATGTTTTGTAGCTGCTGTAAGTAGATTTAAAAATCAAAATAAAAATTTTAAAGGATCAATAAGTTTACTAATTACAGGAGATGAAGAAGGAATAGCATTAAATGGAACAAAAAGAGTTGTTAAATATTTAAAGAGAAAAAAAGAAAAAATTAACTTTTGTATAGTAGGAGAACCTACTAACCCTAATAAACTTGGTGAAATGATAAAAATTGGAAGAAGAGGAAGTTTGACAGGTAGACTTACTGTAATAGGATCACAGGGTCACGTAGCCTATCCACACAGAGCTAATAATCCCTCAAATACTTTAATAAAAATTTTGAAAAGAATAAAAGATTTAAAACTAGACAGAGGAACAAAGAATTTCCAACCTTCTAATTTAGAAGTAACAAAAATTAATATTGATAATCATGCAGATAACGTAATTCCAGGATCCGCGGATGCTGTGTTTAATATACGATTTAATGATAAGCACTCATCTAGCTCTTTAAAAAGAAAACTAAATAAAATATTTAAAGCAGTTACAAAAACTAACAAATCTAAGTTCAAAGTAAACTACGAGGTTTCGGGAGAAGCATTTTTAACCAAACCGAATAAAATGACTTCCATGATTCAAAATACCATAAAAAAAATCACTGGTATTAAACCAAAGTTATCTACTTCTGGTGGAACATCTGATGCAAGATTTATAAAGAATATTGCACCTTGTTTAGAATTTGGTCTAGTAGGTAAGACAATGCACAAAATAGATGAAAGTGTATCTGTTTCTGATTTAAAAAAATTAACTAAAATATATGAAAATATTTTGGTAAGTTATTTTAAGTGAAAACTGGAATTATTACTACAGACTCTTATTTAAATCACAATACTGGTCAGGGTCACCCTGAGAGAGCAGATCGAGTTTCAGTGGTAATTGAAAATTTAAAAAAAAATAAAAAATTAATATGGAAAAAACCATTAAAGTTCGACATCAAATATTTAAAAATTACTCATAAATCTAATTACATTGATGAAGTAGAAAAGTCCTTTCCTAAGAAGGGTTTGCATTTTTTAGATGGTGATACCATTGTTTCTCCAGGGAGCAAACAAGCCTCGTCAGATGCAGTTGCATCAATAATAACTGCCATAGATAGTGTACAAAATAAAGAATTTAAAAATGTTTTTTGTCCTGTTAGACCCCCCGGACATCATGCTGAAAAAGATAAAGCTATGGGTTTTTGTATTTACAACAATGTAGCAGTTGGAGCTCACTACCTTATAGAAAAATACAAATTAAATAAAATAGCCATTATAGATTTTGATGTTCACCATGGAAATGGCACTCAAGATATTTTTTACGAAAATGAAAAAGTTTTATATATATCAACTCATCAATACCCTTTTTATCCAGGCACTGGTGCAAATAATGAAAAAGGCAAACATAATAATATTTTGAATATACCTCTCCCTGCCGGAACAAACTCTGAGGAATATTTAAATGCATATGAGCATGTTTTAAAAAAACTTAATGAATTTAGGCCTGAGTTTGTCTTATTTTCAGCAGGATTTGATTCTCATGAAGATGATCCATTGGCGCAGTTCAAATTAAAGTCAAAAGATTTTTATGATATCACAAAAAGAACCCTGGAAGTTACAAATGAGAGTACTAATTTTAGAATAGTTTCGATTTTAGAGGGTGGGTATGATTTAAATGCTTTAAAAGAAAGTTCTGAGATGCACCTAAAAGCTCTAATAGAAAATTTTTAATTCTACTGCAAAACTTTTTTTTGTTCAGGGTCCTCATAAAAATTAAATTTAGTTATTTCATTTAATATATTTGCTACATCATCTAGATTGACTATTTCAATTAATTTTTGTTTTTCTTCAACTGATATTGGTGAAATCATTGCCAAATTATAAATTTGCTTTTGAGGGCTTAATTTTGATAATTCTGACCAATTTAGAAAAATACCATTTTTTTTAAAAAAAATTTTTGAATTATTAACTAGCTCTCTAAGTTTTTCATCAGCAACTTTGGTGTCTTTTTGATTAGCATCATCCTTGAAAAGATCGTATTTTACATTAAATTCTCTATACGGTTCATTATTTTTAATTTCTTTCTCAATTTGAAATCTACTGATGCCTTTAAGATTTATTAGAATTCTTCCATCTTCAGTTTTACTATGCTCGTCTATTTTGCCTAAACAGCCAATGCTATAAACCTCTCCATTAATATTCTTTGATTGGATCATGCCTAAATACTTGCTATTTTTAAGTGTATCACTCACCATTTTCAAATACCTACTCTCAAAAATATTTAAAGGTAAGTTAGTTTCTGGAAAAAAAATGACTCCTCTTAAAGGAAAGATTGGTATTTTTGCAGGAAAATTTTTCATAATTTTTTAATATTTTACTTTATACAAATAAAGTCCATGTGGAGGTGCGATAGGTGCGCACATAGATCTTTTTTTTGATTTAAAAGCCCTTTTAAAATCTTTTAGGTCCCACTTCCCTTCCCCTAAATATTTTAATGAGCCTACCATTGACCTAACTTGTTGCTGCAAAAAAGATTTGGAAACAAAAGTTAAAATTATTTTGCTTTTTTTCTTCTCTACATTTGTTTTCTTAAGAGTTTTAATCGGAGATTTTGATACACAAGATGAAGATCTGAATGTAGAAAAATCATGAGTTCCGCATAATATTTTTGCACCTTTTTTCATAATTTTTACATCAAGTTTTTTTTTAATATGCCATGCTTTATTTTTTTCTAAAACTAATGAGGATCTTCTATTTATAATAAAGTACTTATAGGTCCTCTTTTTGGCACTATGTCTAGCATGAAATTTACTTGGTCTTTTTTTGATACTTAAAATAACGACAGGATATTTTTTTAGGAAGAAATTAATTGAATTTAAAAAAATATTTTTGTTATTTATTTTGTCTTTCGTTTTAAAATGTGCTGATTGTTCATAAGCATGTACTCCTGCATCTGTACGACCTGAACCCATAACTGAAATTTTATCCTTCAAAAATTTTGATAAAGCTTTCTCTAAAACCTCTTGAACTGAGAGACCATTTTTTTGAATTTGCCATCCAACAAAATTTGTTCCGTGATATTCGACTTTAATTTGATAGGTGAACATTAGGATATTATTTCGCCTTTTTCCAACTTATTACCAAGTAAAAATTGTTCTGTTTCCTGTTTGCTTTTACCTTCTCTTTGTATTTTTAAAATTTGGATAGCCTTATCATTACAAGCAATGGTTAGATTATTATCGAGTATTTTTCCAACATCTCCATTTTTATTTACTATTTTGGCTTTCCAAATTTTATATCTTTGACCCCTAAATTTAAACCAAGCACCGGGGTTAGGATTTAAACCATTAATTTTTCCTAAAATTTTTTTTGCACTTTCGTTCCAATGAATTTGAGCTTCTATTTTTGAAATTTTTTTTGCATAAGATTTCTGGCTGTGATCTTGTTCCTTAAATTTTGCTTCCCCTTTTTCAATCTTACTTATTGAATCTATAATAGATTTAGCACCTAATTGGGAAAGAACTTTAGATAATGTTAAATTATCTATATTTTCATTTATCTTAATTTTATTTTGATGCATTACTGGTCCCGAATCTAATTCTTCAACTATCTTCATTATACTTATGCCAGTTTCATTATCTAAATTCATAATCGATCTTTGTATAGGTGCAGCACCTCTCCACTTTGGTAATAGTGATGCATGAATATTTATAAATCCATATTTTGGTAAATTTAAAAGTCTATTTGGTATAATTTTTCCATAAGCTATGACGATTACAATGTCGGGTTTTAGTTTTTTTAAATAGTTATATTCTTCATCTGTATTTAAATTTGATGGAGATCTTAAAATTAATGAATTTTCTTTTGCAAAAACTTCTACGCTTGATGGAATTATTTTTTGACCTCTATTTGCTTTGCTAGGGGGTTGTGTATATACCGCTAAAATTTCATGATCAGATTTCATTAATGATTTTAATGTTGGTATTGAGAACTCAGGTGTTCCCATAAAAACGATTTTTTGTGGCATTAAATTTTTGAAATTAAACTACTATTCTTTCTAATTCTTTTTTATTTTTTGAAACTTTTTTTATTATAATATTTTTCTTAAGCTTAGATAGATGGTCAATAAACAAAATGCCATTTAAATGATCAATTTCATGTTGAATACATGTGGCTAATAAACCTTCTGCTTTGATTTCTTTTTCAGTGCCGTGATAATCTAAATATTTAATATTACATTTTTCTGGTCTTTCTATTTTGGCAAATTGGTTTGGTATTGATAGACAACCCTCCTCATATGAGGCTTTTGTATCAGACTTCCAGGTAATTTGTGGATTTACAAAGTAGATGGGTTCTTTCTTGTTTGGTTCTTTTGAAACATCCATAACCACTATTCTTTTTGGAATGCCAATTTGTATTGCTGCTAAACCAATGCCTGGGGCATCATACATTGTTTCCAGCATGTCGTTCATTAATTTTTTAATATCTTTATCTATATCATTAACCGACTCAGATTTTTTTCTTAATATAGGATCTGGAACAGTTATAATTCTTCTAACAGTCATAAAATATTTATATATTAATTAGACTCTCAAAGGTAGAGACAGATTTAAAATTTGATTTCTTAATTTTTTTATTTTGGCTTGATTTAATAGATTTGTTATGAAATATAAGGTTTCTGGATCTAAATTTTTTATTTCGTCACTTCCTATTATTTCAACAAGCTTTAGCATAAAGATGCCAATTTCTTCATTGTCAACAAGAGATCTTAAATTTGATGGGACAGATAAATTTTTTGATAAGGTTTTAGTATCAAAATCTTTAGGCATTTTAATACCTTCAGAGGATAATGTTTCTAGAAGCATTATATCTTTTATTGAATAGAAATATTTTTTATTTCTGCTAATTTTTTTAAAAATAGATGCAAAATCTTTTTTAATTTTATCTTGATTTGGGTTTTCGTCAGTAAATATTTTTATTACTTTAGATCTGTGTAATATTTTATCA
>CACHXE010000017.1 GCA_902583785.1 uncultured Pelagibacteraceae bacterium
GATATGGTTCAAGTACAGGAAATTTTCTTGATATTCTGCTCCTTTCAAAATTCAAGATACCAATAAAAAAAGTAATAAAAATAGAATAAGTTATTATATAATTAAAAAAACCAAATCTAACTTTTTCAGTTTTTTGAATAGGTTTCTGTTTTTTGGTTTTTTTAGATTGTACAATTTTTTTTGATATACCTTTTTCTTCAGTATATTTTTTTAATGTACCTCCCCATTTTTGTTGCATATATTCTTTTGAGTATGGAACAGGAGACATTTTTTTCTTATTGATCTTATTTTTTGATGGCACAGCTTTTGTTGGTGTTACATATACTTTTGATGGTGTAGGTTTAGTTTTTATCGGATACTGCGTCCATTTGTTTCCACAAGAACTGCATTGTACGAGTCTACCGGAAGCAGTAATTGCTGCATCTGGAACGTTAAATTTCTTATCGCATGATGTACATTGAATAATCATCTTAATTAATAATACATTCAATAAAGGCCAATTTACATTAATTTTTTTTAAGTTTTTACATTGTAAATTTAATGTTGTATATGTCGGATCTGCTTATTTAGGGCGGTTAGCTCAGTTGGTAGAGCATCTCGTTTACACCGAGAGGGTCATAGGTTCGAGTCCTTTACCGCCCACCATTAGGGGGTGTAGCTCAGTTTGGTTAGAGCGCTTGCCTGTCACGCAAGAGGTCGCGGGTTCGAGTCCCGTCACTCCCGCCATTATTGATAATCATTTTCAAAAAAATTAAGCAGAGTGTGAATATCTGTCTCCTGTACACCTGTATAAAAGTTGATATATAAATATAAGTATAAATTAATATAAGAATCCCTAAACTGTATGTATTGGGGTAGATATTGATAAACAATGATATTTGAATTTTTGTCAGGTTACCTTTCTATAATAATATTTTTATTTATAGCATTAGCTTTAAGTATAGGCTTCATCGTTATCAATTTTGCTTTATCACCTAATAACCCGGATCCAGAAAAATTATCTGCTTACGAATGTGGCTTTGAGGCTTTTAGCGATTCCAGAATTAAGTTTGATGTAAGATTTTATTTAGTTGCAATTTTATTCATAATTTTTGATTTAGAAATAGCCTTCCTTTTTCCTTGGGCAATTTCATTAGGAAATATTGGTTTATTGGGATTTTATTCAATGTTGGTTTTTTTATTAATTTTAACAATTGGCTTTATTTATGAGTGGAAAAAAGGAGCTTTAGAATGGGAATAAATATTTTAAATTTTAAAAATAGAGAAAAAGAAATTCCTGAAGAATTTAAAAAAATTGCCAAAGATTTTAGCGACAAAGGCTTTATTACAACTTCATCGGATAATCTTATTAATTGGGCAAGAACAGGCTCTCTTCATTGGATGACATTTGGATTAGCCTGTTGTGCTGTGGAAATGATGCAAACATCGATGCCAAGATATGATCTTGAAAGATTCGGAGCAGCACCGAGAGCATCACCAAGACAGTCTGATGTTATGATTGTTGCTGGTACTTTAACAAATAAAATGGCAGCGCCATTAAGAAAGGTTTATGATCAAATGCCAGAACCAAGATATGTTATATCAATGGGTAGCTGTGCTAATGGAGGAGGATATTATCATTATTCTTATTCTGTAGTTAGAGGCTGTGATAAAGTTGTTCCTGTAGATATTTATGTTCCTGGTTGTCCACCATCCGCAGAAGCGCTTCTATATGGAATTCTTCAACTTCAAAAAAAAATTAGAAGAGAAGGTTCTCAAAAAAGATAAGTTTTAAATGAAACTAACTGATTTAAACAAAGTATTGAATTCAGAACTAACTACAAAAATTAAAAGTTCTTTGATTGAAAATGAAGAATTATTATTAAAAATTGATGTAAACGATTTGAATTCAGTGATTTTATTTTTAAAATCAAATAATAAGTGCAAGTTTAGGCAATTAATTGATATTGTTGCTGCAGACTTTCCAAATGAAGAAAAAAGATTTAAAATTTATTATTTATTATTAAGTCATGAAAATAACTTAAGAATTAAAATATCAGTAAATTTTAATATTGATGAAAAAATTCCATCAATAACAAAAATATTTCCATCCGCAAATTGGATGGAAAGAGAAGTTTTTGATATGTACGGTATCAAATTTAAAAATCACCCAGATCTTAGAAGAATACTTACAGACTATAATTTTAAAGGTTTCCCCTTAAGAAAAGATTTTCCATTAACTGGATTTAACGAAGTAAGATATAGCGAAAAAGATAAAAAAATAATTTATGAGCCTGTGAAACTTGAACAAAATTATAGAGATTTTGATTTTGATAGTCCATGGGAGGGAACTAAGTACATGAAAGAAATAAAACAAAAATCAAAAGATGACTAAACAAAAAAAAACAATGAACTTAAATTTTGGACCTCAGCACCCAGCTGCACACGGAGTTCTAAGGCTTATACTTGAACTTGATGGTGAGCTTGTTGAAAAAGTAGATCCCCATATTGGGCTACTTCATAGGGGTACAGAAAAATTAATTGAACACAAAACATATACACAAGCTTTACCTTATTTTGACAGGTTAGATTATGTGGCGCCAATGAACCAAGAACACGCTTTTGCATTATCTGCTGAAAAACTTTTAAAAATTGAGGTTCCAATTAGAGCTCAATATTTGAGAGTTATTTTTTGCGAGATTGGAAGAATTTTAAGTCACTTACTTAATGTAACTACTCAAGCGTTAGATGTTGGAGCTTTAACACCATCTTTGTGGGGATTTGAAGAAAGAGAAATTCTTATGACCTTTTACGAAAGAGCATCAGGGTCAAGGTTGCACGCAAATTATTTCAGAACCGGAGGGGTACACCAAGATATACCAAAGAATCTTTTAGATGATATAGGTAAATTTTGTGAAAAATTTCCAAAAACATTAGATGATTTAGAAAATCTCTTAACAGATAATAGAATTTTCAAACAAAGAAATGTTCAGATTGGTGTAGTGACAAAAGAAGACGCATTAGCACACAGTTTTTCAGGAGTAATGCTAAGGGGATCAGGAGTAGCTTGGGATTTAAGAAAATCTCAACCATATGAATGTTACAAAAATTTAGATTTTAAAATACCAGTTGGAAAAAATGGCGATTGTTACGATAGGTATTTATGTAGAATTGAAGAGATGAGAGAGAGTGTGAAAATAATAAAACAATGTTTAAAACAAATTCCATCCGGACCAGTAAAGACAATCGATGGCAAAATATCGCCACCAAGAAAAAAAGATTTAAAACAATCTATGGAAGCATTAATCCACCATTTCAAACTTTTTACAGAGGGCTATAGAGTCCCAAAAGGAGAAGTTTATTCTGCAGTAGAAGCACCAAAAGGAGAATTTGGAGTCTACTTAATATCTGACGGAAGCAATAAACCATATAGATGTAAAATTAGAGCTCCTGGATTTTCACATCTTCAGGCAATGGATTTTTTAATTAAAGGACATATGCTTGCTGATGTGCCTGCAGTTTTGGGATCTCTAGATATTGTTTTTGGAGAGGTAGATAGATGAGTTTAAAAAAAGTACATGATAAGCAGCCAGATGATTTTGAATTCACAAAAGAAAATTTAGAAACAGCAAATAGAATTTTAAAAAATTATCCAAAAGATAAAAAAAAGAGCGCAGTTATGCCATTACTATATCTTGCACAAGAACAAAATAATAATTGGATACCATTAGCTGCATTAAAATATTTAGGAAAACTTTTATCGATGCCATATATAAATGTCTATGAAATTGCTACTTTTTATACGATGTATAATTTATCACCAGTTGGAAAATATTTTGTACAGGTATGTACAACTAGTCCATGCTTATTGAGAGGCGCTAATGAACTTGTTAAAACATGTCAGAATAAAATTTCAAAAAAACAAGAAACACTATCAGAAAACGGCCTATGCTCATGGACAGAAGTCGAATGTCTTGGAGCATGCGTAAATGCACCAATGATTCAAGTAAATAAAGATTATTATGAAGATTTAAATAAGAACGATATGGAAAAAATTTTAGAATCATTTATGCAAGATAAACCCTTAAAACCAGGTTCTTACAGAGGAAGATTGAGTAGTGAGCCAGAAATAAATGAAAAAAAACCTAATGGTATAAACAATGCTTAAAGAAGAAAATAAAATATTTAAAAATCTATACAATAAATTGGGATGGGAATTAGAAAATTCTTTTAAAAGAGATGATTGGTCTAATACTAAAGAAATAATTTCTAAAGGTAGAGAATGGATAATTAATGAGATTAAAACTTCTGAGCTGCGAGGCAGAGGAGGGGCTGGTTTTCCAACAGGAGTTAAATGGTCATTTGCTCCAAAGAAATTAGGTTCTCGGCCCCATTATTTAGTAATCAATGCAGATGAATCAGAACCTGGAACTTGTAAAGACAGGGATATAATAAGATTTGAACCTCAAAAATTAATAGAAGGTTGTTTAATTTCATCTTTCGCCGTAAATGCACATGCTTGCTACATATATATTCGAGGAGAGTATTTTAATGAAGGAAAAAGACTTCAAAAAGCAATAGATGATGCTTACGCAAAAAACTTGATTGGAAAAAATGCATGTAACTCAGGTTGGGATTTAGATATCTATATTCATTTTGGTGCTGGAGCTTACATCTGTGGTGAGGAAACAGCATTACTTGAAAGTCTTGAAGGCAATAAAGGTCAACCAAGATTGAAACCACCTTTCCCAGCTTTAGTTGGATTATATGGATGTCCAACAATAGTCAATAACGTAGAAACAATTGCTGTTGTTCCAACTATCTTAAGAAAAGGTGGAAAGTGGTTTGCATCTATGGGAAGACCAAAAAATACCGGAACTAAAATTTTTTGTATTTCTGGAAATGTTAACAAACCATGTAATGTTGAAGAAGAAATGGGAATACCATTAAAGGAACTTATAGAGAAACATGCAGGAGGAGTTGTTGGCGGATGGAAAAATTTACAAGCCGTAATTCCTGGTGGATCGTCTATGCCTTTAATACCTAAAGATTTATGCGAAACACTTAAAATGGACTTTGACTCGTTAATAGCTGCAAAAAGTGGTTTAGGTACAGCTGGTGTCGTTGTAATTAACAAAGATCAAGACATTATTAAGTGCATGGCAAGAATTGCAAAGTTTTATAAACATGAAAGTTGCGGCCAATGTACACCTTGTAGAGAGGGCTCTGGTTGGATGTGGAGAATTCTTGAAAGAGCAGCTAGGGGTGAAGCAACCCACAAAGATATTGATTTATTATCAGATGTTACTAAACAAATAGAGGGACATACCATCTGTGCATTTGGAGAGGGATCCGCTTGGCCAGTACAAGGGCTTTTAAGACATTTTAGAAAAGAGATTGATAAAAGATGTTTTTCGGAGCCAGTGATTAAAAAAGAAAGAGAAATACCTTATTTAGTGGACCAGCATTTACTTGAAAAATAAATATGCCAAAAATTATTATTAATAACAAAGAAATAGAGTTTGAAAACGGCATGACCGTTTTGCAGGCTTGTGAGTTAGCTGGAGCTGAAATTCCAAGATTTTGTTATCATGAACGTTTATCCATAGCAGGTAATTGCAGAATGTGTTTGGTAGAGATGGAAAAATCTTCAAAACCAATTGCATCTTGTGCAATGCCAGCGACAGATGGAATGAATATAAAAACTAATTCGGTAATGGTAGAGAAAGCTCGAAAAGGAGTTATGGAATTTTTATTGGCAAATCACCCACTTGATTGCCCTGTTTGCGATCAAGGAGGGGAATGTGACTTGCAAGATCAATCACTTTATTACGGTTTTGACAAATCTAGATTTAAGGAAAATAAAAGAGAGGTTAAAGATAAATATATGGGCCCTTTAATCAAAACCATAATGACAAGATGTATTCATTGCACTAGGTGTGTGAGATTTGCAACTGAAATTGGCGGTGTTACTGAAATTGGAGCTGTAGGTCGTGGTGAAAATATGGAGATTACTACTTACCTTGAAAAATCTATGGAGTCAGAATTATCTGCAAATGTAATAGATCTCTGTCCTGTAGGTGCTCTAACGTCTAAACCATATACTTTTGAAGCTAGACCATGGGAGTTAAAAAAAACAGAAACTATTGACGTGATGGATGCTGTAGGATCAAACATAAGGGTTGATACTTACGGATGGGAAGTTAAAAGAATTTTGCCTAGATTAAATAATAATATAAACGAAGAATGGATTTCAGATAAAACCAGATATGCCTGTGACGGCCTATTGAAACAAAGATTGGATAAGCCTTATAAGAGGGAAAACGGAAAATTAGTTGAAAGTTCTTGGGATGAAGTTATAAAAATTACTTCATCTAAATTACAAGAAATAGACAAAGAGTGTATAGCCGGACACATCGGGGATATGCAGTCAATGGAAAATATATATTCTTTTAAATGTCTTCTCGATTCAATTGGTGTAAGTAATTTCGATTTTAGAGAAAAACCTTTTTTTATAAATCCTGAAAATAAAATAAATTATATATTCAATTCTTCGATAAAAGGTATTGAAGACTCTGATTGTATAGTTCTGATCGGTGCAAACCCAAGACATGAAGCTACAATGGTTAATGCAAGAATTAGAAAAAGTTTTGTAAACAATAAAATACCCATATTATCTTTTGGAAATCCTGGTGATCTAACCTATGAATACAAAATTATCGGAAATAGCACAGAAGACATTAAAAAATTTATCAACAAACAAAGTCCTTATTCCGATATTTTTTTAAAATCTAAAAAACCTATAGTAATAATTGGAGAGTCTGCTCTAGAGCTTCAATCCGGAGGTTATATTTTTGAGGAAATTAAAAGCTTTTTAATAAAAAACAATTTTATAAACGAAAACTGGAATTCTTTGAACATACTTTTACAAAATGCATCATCTGTAGGAGCTATAGATCTCGGTTTCCATGGGATTACTAAAAAAGAAAATTTTAATTTTTTTAAAAAATTAAATGATAATAATTTTAAATTACTTTATCTTGTAGGTTCGGACAATTTAGATTTTATTAAAAATGATAAGTTTATTATTTACCAAGGAAGTCACGGTGATCGATCTGCACAAATTGCAGATATTATTTTGCCAAGCCCTGCTTACACAGAGCAGAATGGTTTATTCATAAATTTAGAAGGTAGATTACAAAAATCTAATAGATCATCTTTTCCTCCTGGAATTTCTAAAGAGGATTGGAAAATATTTAACTTACTTTCTCAACAATTAAAAAATTCTGATTTATTTAAAAATTTTAATGAACTAAGAAACAATGCCTTGAAAAATATCAAAGATCACTCTGATTACGATTTATTACCAAATACAAGTATCAGTAAATCTAAATCAATTCCCACTGATTATAAAAATGAAAATATTATAATAAAAGAGATTGATTATTATTTTAGCAATTCAATTGCAAGGTCTTCAAAAACAATGAGTGATTGTAGGTCCGTAAGATCCAAAAATTTAAAACAAAGGACAGGAACTTAATCATGAATTACATTGTTACCTTTTACAACGAAACCTACAAAATTTTATTATTATTAATACCAATACTTGTATCTGTAGCAATGATAGTTTGGTTTGATAGAAGAGTCTGGGGCTTTGTTCAAAGGAGAAAAGGCCCAAACGTTGTAGGGCCTTTTGGATTATTACAAACCGCTGCAGATGCATTAAAGTATATTTTTAAAGAAATTATCATTCCTGCAAGCTCGAATAAAATAGTTTTTATCCTAGCACCAATAGTAACAATGACATTGGCTTTATCAGCCTGGGCAGTAATACCTTTTAGCGATGAAATGTTTATTTCAGATATTAATGTTGGAATATTATACATCTTTGCGATTTCTTCGTTAGGTGTTTACGGAATTATTATGGGCGGTTGGGCTTCAAATTCAAAATATCCTTTTCTAGGAGCAATACGATCAGCAGCACAAATGGTTTCTTATGAGGTATCAATAGGAATAATAATCATTAATGTTCTTCTATGTGTTGGATCTTTAAATCTAAGAGATATAGTTTTAGCCCAGGAAAAATTATGGTTTGTAGTCCCATTATTTCCAATGTTTGTAATTTATTTTATATCTGCTCTGGCAGAAACAAATCGCCCACCTTTCGACCTTCCAGAAGCAGAAGCCGAATTGGTGGCTGGTTATCAAACGGAATACTCGGGGATGATGTACGCTATGTTTTGGTTAGGTGAGTATGCAAATATATTATTATTATGCGCTTTAGGCTCAATCTTGTTTCTTGGGGGATGGTTATCACCCGTTGATATTTATCCTTTTAATATTATCCCTGGCGTTTTTTGGATGATATTTAAAATTCTGTTATTATTTTTTATGTTTGCAATAGTTAAAGCTATAGTTCCAAGGTATAGATACGATCAACTTATGAGATTAGGCTGGAAAGTTTTCTTACCTTTTTCATTGTTATACGTAATTTTAACCGCAAGTTTTTTAGTTTACTTTGATTTATTACCGAATTGATAATTTATGAAATTAAATAGATTTTTTAAAATAATATTTTTATCTGAATTCATCAAAGGAATAGCTATTGCTATTAGAGAAATTTTTAAAAAAAAGAAAACAATAAATTATCCATTCGAAAAAGGTAAAATAAGTCCAAGATTTAGAGGAGAACATGCACTAAGAAGATATCCTAATGGTGAGGAAAGATGCATAGCCTGTAAATTATGTGAAGCAGTCTGTCCTGCCCAAGCAATTACAATTGAAAATGAGGAAAGAGCAGATGGAAGTAGAAAAACAACTAGATACGATATTGACATGCTTAAGTGTATTTACTGTGGACTTTGTGAAGAGTCATGCCCAGTCGATGCTATTGTCCAAGGACCAAACTTTGAATTTTCAACAGAAACCAGAGAAGAACTTTATTACAATAAGGAAAAGTTACTAGAAAATGGAGATAGATGGGAGTCTGTTTTGGCAGAAAATATAAAGTTAGATAATCCATACAGATAAAATTTAATGATTGCACACGCATTATTTTTTTATTTTTTTTCAATAATTGCTATAATTTCAGCCATCTTTGTTATTGTTTCTAGAAACACTGTTCACGCTGTTTTTTTTCTAATTTTAGATTTCATTTCTATCTCCTGTTTATTCATTATGATTGGCGCTGAGTTTTTAGGGATGATGATGTTAATTGTTTATGTAGGTGCGGTAGCTGTTCTATTTTTATTTGTTGTAATGTTAATGAATGTAACTGAGCAAAAACTATCATGGTTTAGAGGATCAAAAAAATCTGGTCACATACCTATAGGTTTAATAGTAGGATCAGTAATTTTATTGGAATTAATCGTAATTGTTGGCGGCTGGAAATACAGAAATACTTTTGCTGAAACAAAATTTTTATCATTTGATCCAAATTTTACTAACACACATCTAATTGGAAATGTTTTATATACTGAGTATATTCATTTATTTCAAATTTCAGGAATAATATTACTCTGTTCAATGGTAGGTGCTATCGTTTTAACATATAGAAAAAGAGAAGGTGCAAAAAAACAGAAATACTTTGAACAGGTTTCTAGAGAGAGAGAAGATTCTGTAAAACTTATAGATGCTGAATTTGATAAGGGAGTGAAAATAGATGATTGAAATTGGTTTAGGACACTATCTTGCTCTTGGAGCTGTTATTTTTTCTTTAGGTACACTAGGAATATTTTTAAATAGAAAAAATGTTATAGTAATATTAATGTCAGTAGAGCTTATTCTTTTAGCCGTAAATATAAATCTTGTATCTTTTTCTATATTTCTTCAAGACATTACCGGTCAAATTTTTACAATGCTTATATTAACCGTAGCAGCTGCAGAAGCTGCTATAGGTTTAGCAATAATTGTCACTTATTACAGGAATAAAGGATCAATAAGAGTAGAAGAAATAGATTCAATGAAAGGCTAAATGGAATACGCAGTTTTATTCTTACCGTTAATCGGGGCTATTTTAGGTTTTTTTCTAAAATATTTTGGAGATATTTTTTCACAAATATTTACAACCTTATTGGTATGTATCACTGCATTATTATCTTTTATTATATTTTATAACGGTGTCTTTAATGAAACATACGGAAATTATTTAATTTACGAGTGGATAACATCTGGAAATTTTATAGTTAATTGGTCGATAAATATTGATCCTTTAAGCTCTATTATGCTTGTTGTGGTTTCATTTATTTCTGCGTTAGTTCATATCTATTCAATTGGTTACATGGATCACGATCCTAATAAAGCAAGATTTATGTCTTATTTATCTCTTTTCACTTTCTCCATGTTAGCATTAGTTGTTTCTGATAATTTTTTGCAGCTGTTTTTCGGCTGGGAGGGAGTGGGACTCTGTTCATATTTATTAATTGGTTTTTGGTATAAAAAGGAAACAGCTAATAAAGCAGCGATAAAAGCATTTATAGTCAATAGAGTTGGAGATTTTGGTTTTGCAATTGGAATATTTCTAATATTTGTATTTTTTGGAACTGTAAATTATTCTGAAGTTTTTCAATTGGTTCCAGAATTCTCACAAAAAGAAATTATTTTTTTAGGTTTTAATATAAATTTAATTACATTAATTTGTGTTTTTTTATTTATCGGTGCAATGGGTAAATCAGCACAATTTTTATTACATACTTGGTTGCCAGATGCAATGGAGGGCCCAACACCCGTATCTGCACTAATTCATGCTGCTACAATGGTAACTGCTGGAGTTTTTTTAGTGGTAAGATGTTCTCCATTATTTGAGTATTCTAATTTTGCTTTAGCTTTCGTAACAGTTATTGGAATGATTACAGCTATTTTTGCTGCTTCAGTAGCAATTGTTCAAAATGATATAAAAAAAATTATTGCATATTCAACTTGTAGCCAATTAGGATATATGTTTTTTGCAGCAGGAGTAGGAGCTTACCACGTTGCAATGTTTCATTTATTTACGCATGCTTTTTTTAAAGCTTTGTTATTCTTAGGTTCGGGATCGGTCATTCATTCATTAAATGATGAACAGGATATTAGAAATATGGGCGGCATATGGAGACAAATGCCTTTCACATGGTTTGCCATGATAATAGGAACTTTAGCTCTTACCGGATTTCCATTTTTATCAGGTTACTACTCAAAAGATGCTATTATTGAATTTGCATATTTAAATGGATCAAATCTTGGTTATTTTGCTTCATCAATCGGAATAATAACCGCCTTTCTTACGGCCATTTATTCTTGGAGATTAATTTTTATGACTTTTCATGGAAAATTCAAAAACAAGAATCTATCTAAAACGGAAATAAAAGATTCAAGTTTAACAATTCTTTTTCCTTTAATCATTTTAGCTTTGTGCTCTGTTTCATCAGGTTTTTTATTTAAAGATTTTCTAATTGGAAATAACTATGAAAATTTTTGGAGAGACTCACTATTAATCATTAAATCTTTCGATCATTCTCAAATACCAAATTGGCTGCTGTATACTACACCTGTTTTGGTAACACTATCAATTCCATTATCATACTATATTTACATTAAAAACAATATTTATTTAGAAAAAATAAAAACAAACTACAAACCAATTTACAATTTTTTATTGAACAAGTGGTATTTTGATGAACTTTATGATTATGTATTTGTCAATCCAATAAAAAAAATAGGGTTATTTTTTTGGAAATCTGGTGATATTAAAACTATTGATAAATTCGGTCCTGACGGAGTTTCAAAAATAATAAAAATTATTTCAAAGAAGACTGTTAAATTTCAAAGTGGTTATATCTATGATTACGCATTTGTAATGTTGATAGCATTATCTTTATTATTAACTTTTTTTATTTTTTATAAATGAACTTTCCAATTTTATCCTCGATTACTTTTCTTCCTTTGATAGGTGCATTATTTGTATTTTTAACGAGGGGCGAAAATGATGAAAAAAATAAAGGAGCTATTTATGTTTCAGTATTCACTACTCTCGTAAATTTTTTTATTTCTTTATTTTTGTGGTTTTCATTTGATAACAAAACATCAAATTTTCAATTTGTTGAGGAAATAAATTGGATAAGTGGTTTCATTAAATTTAAATTTGGAATTGATGGCATCTCTATTTTATTTATTATATTGACTACCTTCATTACGCCAATTTGTATTATTTCATGCATTAATAGTGTTAAAACGAGATTGAAGGAATTTCTTATAGCAATTCTTGTTTTAGAAACTTTTATGATAGGAGTTTTCTGTTCACTTGATTTAGTAATTTTTTATTTATTTTTTGAAGCGGGTTTAATACCTATGTTCTTGATAATTGGCATTTGGGGAGGACCAAGAAAAGTATATTCTGCATTTAAATTTTTCTTATTCACTCTTTTAGGTTCAGTTTTAATGTTAGTCGCAATTATTACGATATATTGGATTACTGGAACTACTGACGTAACTAAAATTTTACAAACAGGTATTCCACCAGAATTTCAATATTTACTATGGTTAGCTTTCTTTAGTTCTTTTGCTGTTAAAATGCCTATGTGGCCAGTTCATACCTGGTTACCTGATGCACACGTGGAAGCTCCAACACCAGGATCAGTTATTCTAGCGGCAATATTATTAAAGATGGGCGGATACGGATTTTTAAGATTTTCAGTTGGCTTGTTCCCAATTGCTTCTGAGTATTTTACTCCCTTAATATTTGCTTTGAGTATAATCGCTATTATTTACACGTCCCTTGTAGCTTTAATGCAAGATGACATGAAAAAATTAATTGCGTATTCGTCAATTGCTCATATGGGTTTTGTTACACTGGGAATTTTTACTTTTAATAAGCAGGGAATCGAGGGAAGTATAATTCAAATGTTTAGTCATGGATTGATATCTGCAGCTTTATTTTTAAGCATAGGTGTACTTTATGACAGAACACATTCTAGAATGATAAAATCTTATGGAGGTCTAGTTCATATTCTTCCAAAATATTCTTTTCTATTTATGGTTTTTGCATTAGGCACCTTAGGTCTTCCAGGCACTAGTGGTTTTGTTGGTGAATTTTTAGTTTTAATAGGAGCTTTCAAAGTTAACTTTTTGGTAGCCATACTTGCGAGTATAGGAGTAATACTTGCGGCCGCTTATATACTTTGGTTATATAAAAAGGTAATATTTGGAAAATTGGAAAATGTTCAGCTACAAAAAATAAAAGATGTAAATTTTTCAGAAGGCATAATGCTTGGAGTTTTATGTTTTACAGTTTTACTTTTTGGTTTTTATCCCGAAGTTCTCACAGAGACAATAAAAGTTTCTGTAGATAATCTTATAAATAACTACAAAACAGAAATAGCTAAAACGATAATTTTTAAATAGAAATGACTGATATTAAATTTTTAATACCCGAAATATTTTTATCGATTTCAATATTTTCTTTATTAATTATTGGAGTGTTTTTAAAAAATAGTTTTGAAATAATTTATAAATCTTCAATGTTTGTAATTTTTTCATTATTATTGATAATATTTACTTCTAATAATGATATTGTAAAATTTTTTAATGCTAGTTTTTCTAACGATAATTTTTCTCTATACTCAAAAATATTAATTTCTGTATCTACTCTTTTTATTTTATTAATAACAAAAAAATATATTATTGATATAAAAACCAATAAATTTGAATATCCAGTTCTTATTCTTCTATCAGTTCTAGGTATGTTTATTATGGTAAGTTCTAATGATTTAATTGTATTCTATTTAGGACTGGAATTACAATCTCTCTCATTATATGTATTGGCCTCAATTGATAGAGATAATTTGAGATCAACTGAAGCAGGTATTAAATATTTTGTTCTTAGCGCACTTTCATCTGGTCTTCTTCTTTATGGTTGCTCATTAATATATGGTTTTACTGGCTCAACAAATTTTGAACAAATAGCAATTGCAAGTACTGATTTTAACCTTGGAATAATTTTTGGTATGGTTTTCATTCTTGTCGGACTTGCTTTTAAAATTTCAGCAGTTCCATTTCATATGTGGACACCAGATGTTTATCAAGGAGCACCAACTTCTGTTACAAGTTTCTTCTCTGTTGTTCCGAAGATAGCAGGTATAGCAATATTTATAAAATTTATGTATTTACCTTTTCGAGAAATTTTAGGTGAATGGCAATACATTTTAGTTTTTATGTCCATAGCTTCAATGATTTTAGGGGCAGTGGCAGCTATAGGGCAAACAAACATCAAAAGATTAATGGCTTATAGTTCAATTGGTCACATAGGTTATGCGATTGCTGGAGTTTCAGTTGGAACAGAAAATGGATTTCAAAGTACTTTAGTTTATATATCAATTTATGTTGTTATGAATATTGGTGCCTTTGCTTGTATACTCTTGATGAAAAGAGGAGGAAAATACGTGGAGGAATTAAATGAATTGTCCGGTCTTTCCAAAAATCATCCGCTTGTGTCTCTTGGACTTATGATAATACTATTTTCTCTAGCTGGAATTCCTCCATTAGCAGGATTTTTTGCGAAATTTTATATTTTTATGGCTGTTATTGAGAACGAAATGTATACTTTAGCTATAATAGGTTTAGTGACTACGGTAGTGTCCGCATTTTATTATATTAGAATTATTAAAATTATGTATTTTGATGAACCAAAAAAACCTTTTGAAAAATTTACAGACTATAGAATACATGGCCCAATAGCCTTAAGTTGCATATTATTGGTTTCATTTTTTCTATATCCATCAATATTAAATGAAATCGTTTCAAGTATTAGTATTTTTTAATGATATTAAAATTAATTAAATTTAATTGTGTAAAAAGCACAAATGACGAGGCAATTAGAATAATTAGATCAAAAAAAAATTATCAAGGAATTATTATTTCAAATTTTCAAACAAAGGGAAGAGGAACTATGGGAAAAAAATGGATCTCCCGTAAAGGTAATTTTTTTGCTAGTATTTTTTTTGAGCTTAAAAAATCAATGCCTGGATTTAAACAATTTTCAATTATCAATGCCGAAATTATTAAAAAAGTTTTAAGTGAGTATTCTCATTATAATATTAAAATTAAAAAACCTAATGATATATTAATAAAAAATCAGAAAGTTTGTGGAATCTTACAAGAATTGATTAAGTTTGAAAAAAAGATTTTTTTA
>CACHXE010000018.1 GCA_902583785.1 uncultured Pelagibacteraceae bacterium
TTATTTTTAATAAATGACAACCTATCTAAAATTAAATTTCTTGCTTCTGAATTTAATACTGAAAAAGATAAGTCTTCCAATTCATCTCTTATTCTGTTCATTCCCATTCTGTCAGCAAGAGGGGCATAAATTTCCATCGTCTCTGTAGCTTTTCTAATTTTTTTATCTATATTCTTTACTGCGTCCAAGGTTCTCATATTATGTAATCTGTCAGCCAATTTAACTAAAAGCACTCTTATATCTTTAGATGTGGCTAATATTAATTTTCTAAAATTTTCTGCTTTAGAATTTTCAACA
This sequence comes from uncultured Pelagibacteraceae bacterium, assembly GCA_902583785.1. Classification (GTDB taxonomy): domain Bacteria; phylum Pseudomonadota; class Alphaproteobacteria; order Pelagibacterales; family Pelagibacteraceae; genus Anoxypelagibacter. The sequence continues at coordinate 298 of CACHXE010000018.1, forward strand.
GCTTTTTCCTCTAAAGCTGAAATTTTAGTAACCCCATCGACTAAATCTGCAACTTCTTTTCCAAATTCTTTTTTTACCAAATCATAAGTTGCTCCAGTATCTTCGACAGTATCATGAAGAAGACCTGTAGTGATTGTTGCGCTATCTAACTTTAATTCTGTAAGTATGTTCGCAACAGCAACAGGATGACTAATATAGGGTGACCCTTCGTCTCTTTTTTGATTTCTATGGGCTTCCAAAGCAAAATTATAAGCCTTGGTTAAAGTCTCGGGATTAAAAAATCTATTATATGACCTAACTTTTTTTATAAGTTCATCGTTATTTAACATGCTTATTTATATCATTTTAACCTAATTTTGTAATCTCATTATTGGGTGTTTTAAGATTATTGATTAAAAGGTCAATATTTTTTTTGGTGCCGGGATGTTTCCAGTCTGGACATATTTCTTTTAGGGGATACAGGACAAAATTTCTATGCTCCAACCTTTTGTGCGGTAAGTTTAACTCAAAATTACCTAACTTATAATTTGTAACTTTTCCCTTGTAATCAATAATATCTATATCACAAGTTCTAGGGTCGTTTTTTTTGAACCTTTTTCTTTCTAGTTTTTCCTCTATTAATAGCAAAGCTGACATTAATTCCTTAGGCTGAAGAGTAGTATCAACTGAAATTACATTGTTAATAAACTTGGGATTTTTTTTATCAGGATAAGAGAAAGTTTCATAAAAACTTGACTGTTGTATTAACTTTATTTTTTTTTCTTTTATCAAAGAAATAGCTAAATTAATATTTTCTCTTCTATCACCAAAGCTTGATGACAAATTTGATCCGATACCCAAAAAAATCATTATTTATTCCTACTTAATATTCGAGCCTGTTCTCTTTGCCAGTCTCTTTTTTTCTTTACATTTCTTTTATCGTAAATTTTTTTACCCTTAGCAATTGCAAGCTCTACTTTTGCTTTACCTTTTTTAAAGTATACTTTTGTTGGGACTATAGTTAATCCATCTCTATTAATCTTTCCTATTACTTTGTTAATTTCTTTTTTATTAAGCAAAAGTTTTCTCATATCACGAGGATTATGATTGTTATAACTAGACTCCTTATATAAAGGTATGTGTGAGTTAATTAGGTAAATTTCACCTTTGCTATCTGTTGCATAGGCATCTGTAATGTTTGCTTTGCCATCTCTTAAAGATTTAACTTCTGAGCCTTTTAAAACTATTCCGGCTTCTATTAATTCTTGAAAAAAATAATTAAATTTTGCTTTTCTGTTGTTGCAAACAATTTTGATACTAGTATATTTTCTTGCTTTCATCAAAGCAGGTTAGCAATTTTTAAAGCTTTCTCTACTTCTTTTTTTGTTTTTTCTGTGACTTTGACAAGAGGAAGTCTTACTTCATCTGAAGATAAATTTAATAGACTGGCTGCATACTTAACTGGACTTGGATTACTCTCTATAAACAAGGACTTATTCAATGGCATTAATTTTTTATTAATCTCTTTAGCTTTCTTATTATCTTTTTTTAAACAAGCTTCTTGAAATTCAGAACACAATTTAGCCGCAACATTTGCAGTTACAGAAATGCACCCTACTCCTCCTCGGTTATTAAATTCCAAAGCAGTTCCGTCCTCTCCTGATAACTGGATAAATTCTGGACCCATTTTTTTTAATTGTTGATCTACTCTATTAAGATCGGCTGTTGCATCTTTAACTCCAACAATATTTTTAAGTTCAAAAAGTCTTGCCATAGTATCGACTGACATATCAATTACAGATCTTGGTGGTATGTTATAAATAATGATTGGTATTCCAACATTATCATTAATTGTTTTGTAATGTTGAAAAAGTCCTTCTTGAGTTGGTTTGTTATAATATGGTGTAACGATTAAAAGACCGTCTGCTCCAGAAGCTTCAGCATGTTTTGATAGTTCAATTGCTTCAGCTGTGGAATTCGAACCGGTTCCCGCAATTACTGGAATTTTTCCATTACTTTCTTTAACAGCAATTTCTATAACCTTTTTATGTTCATTATGATCCAAAGTTGGTGACTCACCGGTAGTACCAGCGGGTACAAGACCTTTTGTTCCACTTGAAATATGATGATGTACTAGTGATACATACTTGTCTACATCCATCACGCCGTTTTTAAAAGGTGTTATTAAAGCTACGATTGAACCTTTGAACATAATTCTTTATATAGTAATAATTTTATTCATGAAATTTTATGCTTAAACATTTAATTAGTCTAGTTTTTTTATTTGTCACTATATACCAACCGGTAGTTTTATCAGAGACAAAGTCAGTGATTTTGCCTAAATCAAAACCAAAAAATATATCTGTATTAAATAAAGTCAAATCATCCTTAATATTACCTGAAAAAAAACCATTATTAAAAAAACAGGCTAAAATTGAAAAGAAAAATATATTACCTAAAAATAAACCAACAACTCAAAAAATTGTAAAAAAACCATCAAATAAAGAAAAACCTGAAAACCAAGTCTTGATGGTTAATAAAGAAGAAACACAAAAAGATAGAGTTGTTTTGAATAAATTAGAAGATAATAAAATTAAAACTACATTTTTATTACCTGAAAAAAAACCAATTACATACAAAAAAGTATCATCAAAGGAAGCTTTGGAGTCTAAAGTTTTATCAAAAAAAGATTATAATTATGCAAAAGAAGTTTTTTTAAATATAAAAGAAAAAAAATGGACTACAGCATTTAGAACAACAAAAAAAATAAAAGATGATGACTTTAAAAATTTGGTTTGGTGGATTTATCTAAAAGAAAGAAATAATAAAGCGACTTTTTCGGATTATATAAAATTTATTGATAATAATCCTGAATATCCAAGAATTAGTAGATTAAAATATTTGGCTGAGCACAAAATTAATCTCAATTCAAATAGCCCCAATACTGTGATTGGATGGTTTGATTCATCTCCTCCATTAAGTGGTTTTGGAAAAATTAAACTTGGAGAATCTTATTTTTTAAAAGGTGATTCTGCAAAGGCAGAAAAACTTATAAAAGAAGGATGGGTAGACGCATCTTTAAGTTCCAAAGATTTAAGATATTTAAATAAAAAATATAATAAATTTTTAAATTCTTCGGATCATTTAAAAAGGGCTGATTATATGGCGTGGGAATATAAATATTGGGATTTGAAAAGAATATTAAGATACTTACCAAAGGATAAAAGGGCTCTATATAACGCAAGACAGATACTAATGAGTAATTCTTATGGTGTCGATAATGCAATTGCTAATGTACCTACCAATCTTAAATCGGACATTGGTCTCAGATATGATAGGCTTAAATGGAGGAGAAGAAGAGGAAGAGTAGAGTCCTCTTTGGAAATTATTAATTCTGCACCAAAAAATGCAGATGGATTAATTAGACCCGATCTATGGTGGAAAGAAAGACAAATCATAAGTAGATCACTTATATATAAAAAAAAATATCAAATGGCATACCAAGTAGCTAGCGAGCATTCTTTAAACGAAGGCCCGGAGCTTGCCGAAGCTGAATGGATGGCAGGTTGGATTGCTCTAAGTTTTTTAGATAATCCAAATGTTGCTTTGAAACATTTTAATACTTTTTATGACAATGTAGGTTATCCAATTAGTTTAGCTCGAGGAGCTTATTGGATAGGACTTACTTACGAAAAAATGGGTAATGAAAAATTATCAAAAGATTTTTTTAGGGTTGGGTCAAAATATTTGACTACTTATTATGGTCAACTATCTTACAAAAAAATTAATCCCACTGGTGAATTTGAGTTAAATGATGAATCAAAATATTCAAATGACTATGAAAAAGAATTTATTAAAAATCCTCTTGTAAAACATGTTCTTCTTTTAAAAGAATTAAATAAAACTAAATATACTAAAGATTTACTTAAACATTTGGCAGATGAAAATATTGATAATGGAAGCGAGGTTCTTGCAGCAAAACTTGCAACTGATGTAGGACGATACGATTTTGCAATTCAAATATCAAAAAAAGCTTCTTATGAAAAAAGATTTTATAATAAATTTAACTATCCAATAATTACAACACCAAGAATTATTAATGGTAAAAATATGCCTTCTCAAGAAATTATCTTAGCAATCACAAGACAAGAAAGTGAATTCGATCCAAAAGCAAATAGTTATGCGGGTGCAAAAGGTATGATGCAACTAATGACTTACACTGCCAAACTGGTTGCTAAACAAATGAACGTTCCGTATAGAAAAAGCAAACTTACTTCTGATCCTGAATATAATATAAAATTGGGAACTTACTATTTTAATTCTCTTTTAAATGAGTATAAGGAGGTATATCCATTTGCTATAGCCGCATATAACGCTGGACCTAAAAGAGTTAAATACTGGAGAAAAATTAATGGCGATCCTGCTAAAGGTAAAATCGATTTTGTTAATTGGATTGAACTTATAAAATTTAAAGAAACAAGAAATTATGTCCAAAGAGTTTTGGAAAATGCTAATGTGTATAGATATATGCTAAGTGGCAAATCAACTGAGTTAGAAAATTATTTAAAATAAAATGGCGGTGAGAGAGAGATTCGAACTCTCGGTACGACTTTTCAATCGTACGTCGGTTTAGCAAACCGATGGTTTAAACCAGCTCACCCATCTCACCAAATAAGTTTTTTATAGCACTTTCAAAATATAAAGAAAACTTTTTTTTGTTCTTTAAAAGTTTTAATCATTAAAGTTCTGGCTATTAGCAACATTATAATTCCTAAAATCCAATTCATAGTTAATAGACCATAAAATATATCTTGAAAATGGCCTCCCATTACATTCAGGATTAACCAAACAATTATGAACGGTAAAAAAACCATTCGAAAAAGATTTGAATAAAATATTATAAAAGTTTTTTTAAGCGCTGTAAATAAAGCGTGCGATATAAAAAAAACTGGATAAATTGGAAAAATAAATGCTGCTATTTTTAAATAGCTAGAACCATATTTAATTACCTCAAGGTCGTTTGAAAATATTCTTATAATAGGCTCAGAAAGAACATAAATTATAACTCCCGAAAAACACATTATAGCTATACCTATAATAATTGACTTAGAGTAAACTTCCTTAATTCTATCGTATCTCCTAGCACCAAAATTTTGTCCGGCTATAGATATTACAGCAGTATTAAGACCTATTACAGGTAGTGAAAATAAATGCTCGAACCTAACTGCTGCTCCATAACCAGCTACAGCTTGGTCTCCAAAAATGTTTATAAATGATAATAATATATAACTGCCTGTAGCTACTAAAAAAAGAGCCATTGTTATTGGCATGCTTTGATTAAAAATATTTAATAAAAAATTTTTTCTAATAAAAAAATTAGATATTTTTGGTATTATTTTTAATTCGGTTTTGCTAACTTTATAATACAGATAAATACTAGCACCGAATTGAATAAGCACAGTTGAAATTGCTAAACCTGCTATACCAAATTCAGGAATAAAAAATAAACCAAAAATAAAAATAGGATTTAATATTATATTTAAAATTACTCCTATAATTAAAACATTTCTATAAGTCTTTGTGTCTCCTTGAGCATATAATATTGCATTGAAAGAAGTTAAAATTAAAAAAACTATTGTTCCTAAAAAAATAATATCAGTATATTTTTTTGACAAAACTATACTGTCATTTGTGCTTCCCATTAATTTTAAAAGATCATAGGAAAAAAAAGTCCCAATTAGTGTTATGAAAATTGCAAGGAAAAATGCGTATACAAATGTATTATAAGAATAAATGGACGCAGCAACCTTATTGTTGGCGCCCAAGGAATTAGCTATTAAAGAATTACATCCGGCAACGATTCCTATACCAGCTGATATTATAATAAAATATAATGGAAAAGCTTTTGCTAAAGCTGCTAAGGCGTCGGAAGATATTTTTCCTGCATAAAAAGTATCTACAAGGTTAAATAAAGTCTGGAACATGCTTCCAGTCATTGATGGGATAGCAATCTGTTTTAATAATTTTAAAATTGGAGCAGAGGTTAAATTTAAATTATTTTGCAATTTTTACCTCAATTGAATTCTTTTTGAAAAATATACTTTTTTCCTAATTTTTTTGCAATTAAGATTTGTTTTTGTCTCATAGCAAATCTTTTTTTTTGAGAAGTAGTTAAATAATCGTGACATTTGGGACAAGATATACCTTCGATATATTTTTTGGATTTTCTCTGGTTTATTGATACTGGTTTTCTGCATCCGCTACACATTGAATAAGTTCCAACCTTTAATTTATGTTTAAGAGAGACTCTATTGTCAAAAACGTAGCACTCACCTTTCCACAGACTTTCCTTCTCATCCATTTTTTTTAAATAATTTAGTATGCCACCTTTTAATTGAAATACATTTTTAAAACCTTTTCTTGTTAAGTAGACATTAGCTTTCTCACATCTTATTCCTCCAGTACAGAATAGAGCAATTTTATTTTTTTTATCGAATTTTTTTAAATATTTTGGAAAATCTCTAAAATGATTAACATTAGGGTTTACAGCTCCTTTAAAAGTTCCAACATCATATTCGAAAGGCTTCCTTGCATCTATTATTTTAATATTTTTTTCATTTAATAATGAATTCCATTTTTTAGGCTCAATTGAATTATTTGGTTTTTGGAATTCTTTAACGTAAAGGCCCATTGGAACTACTTCTTTTTTTATTTTTATTTTTCCCTTATGAAAAGGTTGAAAATTACTTGTGGAATTGTTCTCGGAATCGAATTTTTTAATTTTAAAGATTTTCTTTAAATTCTTTCTAACTTTTAGAATATTTTTTTTTTTTCCAGATATAGTTCCATTAATTCCTTCTTTTGAAAAAATTATTGTGCCTCTGATTTTATTTTTTAATAAAATTTCTTGAAAAGTTTTTTTAAAACTTATAAGGCCACTTAATCTTTTAAATTTGTAAAACCCAAAAATATTAAACATTAAATTTTCCTACAGATTGTTATACCATCACCTAATGGCAAAATTGTTTTTTCTATCCTATCATCTTTTTTTATAAAAGAATTAAATTCTCTAATAAGATTGGTTAATTGATCGTTTTTTTTAGGATCAGCCACTTCGCCTTTCCACAAAACGTTATCTATGATTATAAATCCACTATTTTTAATAAGTTCAAGTGATAAATTGTAATAATTTTTATAATTCTCTTTGTCTGCATCGATAAAAATCATATCAAATTTTTCTTTAGTATTTTTTAATTTGATAAGACTATCAATTGCTGGTGCTAAATTGATTTTAATTTTATCATCTAGTTTGGCTTTTTTAAAAAAATTATTTGCAACTTCAGAGGTATCTTTATTAATATCCAAACAGGTAATTTTTCCATCCTTTGGCAAAACAAGACCCATGGACAAAGCACTGTAACCTGTAAAAGTTCCCACTTCTAAAATATTTTTTATGTTATTAGTCCTAATAAAAAATTGAAAAAAGTATGCTTGTGATATTGAAATTTGCATTTTTTTGGTTTGACCTAATGTATCATTATATTTTAGTAATTCTTTTTGAACAGGATGAAGATCATTCGTATGATCAGAAATATATTTTTCCAATCTTTCATTAATCTCAAGACTTTTAATCATTTTTTTAATTTTTCTTTTAAGATTTCATTCACTAATTTTGGATTAGCTTTGCCAGATGAAATTTTCATTATTTCACCGATAAAAAAACCATAGAGTTTTTCTTTCCCAGATTTATATTCCAAAACTTTATCAGCATTATTATTTAAAACTTTTAAAATAATTTTTTCTAATTCTTTAGGGTCGCTTTGTTGTTTTAAGCCCTTTTCTTTAATAATTTTATGAGGCTCGTCGCCAGACTGGACCATGATTTCAAATACCTTTTTTGCTATTTTTCCTGAGATTTCACCAGAACTTATGGCATTAATAAGTGATGCTAAGTTTATTGGCGATACAGGCGATTCTTTTATATCTAAACCTTTTTTATTTAAAACTGCAAATAGCTCAACTATTATCCAATTTTTAGCAAGTTTTATATCAGCATTTTTAATTACTTCCTCAAAATATTTAGAAGTGGCTGCCTCTGAAACTAACACGTTGGCTTCATAAGGTGTCAATTTAAATTTTTTAATAAATCTTTCTTTTTTTTGATCTGGTAACTCTGGTAAATTTTTTTTTAAATTATCGACAAAACTTTGTTCTATTTTTAATGGCAATAAATCTGGATCAGGGAAATATCTATAATCATGAGCTTCTTCTTTGGATCTCATCGATCTAGTTTCATTTCTTTTGGTATCAAATAGTCTAGTTTCCTGTTTTATAGATTTCCCGGACTCAAGTAATTCAACTTGTCTTTTCGCTTCAGTGTCTATGGCCATTTCCATAAATTTAATTGAATTAACATTTTTTATTTCACATCTAGTTCCAAATTTTTTTTCCCCTTTTTTTCTAACAGAGACATTTACATCTGCTCTTAAAGAACCTTCTTGCATATTTCCATCGCAAGTTCCAAGATACCTCATTATTGTTCTAAGTTTTTTAACATATGAATTTACCTCATTAGGGGATCTTAAATCTGGTTTGCTAACAATTTCCATCAGGGCAATACCTGATCGATTGAGATCAACAAAAGTATTATCAGGGCTTAAATCGTGAATACTTTTTCCCGCATCTTGTTCCAAATGTAATCTTTCAATACCGATTTTTTTACTTCCATAAGGCATATCAAGTGTAACCTCGCCTTCACCCACAACTGGATTTTTATACTGAGAAATTTGGTACCCAGCGGGTAAATCAGCATAAAAATAATTTTTTCTATCAAATATAGAATGTAAATTAATTTTAGCATTCAAACCTAAACCAGTTTTAATTGCCTGTTCTATACAGTGTTGATTTATTACTGGTAGCATTCCTGGAAAAGCAGAATCAACTAAACTGACTTGAGTATTTGGTTTTGCGCCAAATTTTGTAGCTGAGCCTGAGAATAGTTTTGATTGTGAAATAACTTGTGCATGGACTTCAAGGCCAATTATCACTTCCCAGCTATTTTTTTCAGTTTTTATATAATAATCAAATTTTTCTTTTTCCATAAATTATTCCCACCATCTTTTAAAAGATTGCTTAAAAGAAATGTCTTTTTCCATTGAGAAAGCTATATTTAAAATTTTTTGTTCTTCCAAGGCTTTTGAAATTACTTGAAGTCCTAATGGACGACCTTGATTGTCATGCCCTGCTGGTATTGATATTGCAGGAATACCAGCTAAATTTACTGGAACTGTAAATATGTCATTTAAGTACATTGATATTGGATCATTAGTCTTTTCTCCAACTTTAAATGCGGAGCTTGGAGTAGATGGAGTCAGGATGGCATCTATATTTCTAAAACATTTATCAAAATCATTTTTGATCAATTTTCTGACCTTTTGTGCCTTAAGATAATAAGCATCATAATAACCTGAAGATAAAACATAAGTTCCTATAAGAATTCTTCTTTTTACTTCGTCACCAAAACCTTCTCCTCTCGTATTCTCATACATCTCAATTAGATTTTTGCCTTTTTTAGATCTATATCCATATTTAACACCGTCATAACGAGCTAAATTAGAAGAGGCTTCCGCAGGTGCAACTATATAATATGTTGGTAATGCGTACTTTGTGTGTGGAAGAGTAATATCAACAATCTTTGCACCAGATTTTTTTAAAATATCAATTCCTTTTCCCCAAAGGTTTTCGATTTCCTTTGGCATATTCTCTACTCTATATTCTTTTGGTATTCCAATTTTGAGTCCTTTGATGTTTGTACTTAAATTTTTTGAGTAACTTTCTTTTTTTTTATTTATTGATGTCGAGTCATTCTGATCATATCCTGACATTGCCTCGAGTAACAAAGCACAATCTTCTACATTCTTTGTCATTGGGCCAGCTTGATCTAATGAGGAGGCAAATGCAACTATTCCCCATCTAGAACATAATCCGTAAGTAGGTTTTAATCCTACGGTTCCGGTAAAAGAAGCTGGTTGTCTAATTGATCCGCCGGTATCTGTCCCAATTGTTGCTGGGGTAAAATTAGCTGCTAGAGCACTTGCGGAACCACCCGAAGATCCACCTGGGACTAAATCTTTAGCAATTGGATTAATAGTTTTTCCAAAATAACTTGTTTCATTTGAAGATCCCATTGCAAACTCATCACAGTTTAGCTTTCCAAGTAAAATAGCTCCTTCTTTCCACAAATTATTTGTAACTGTAGATTCGTACGTAGGAATAAAATTTTCTAATATTTTACTTCCGGCAGTAGTTTTAATTCCTTTTGTGCAAAATAGATCTTTAACAGCTAAAGGAACACCCGGAAGTAAACCATCAATATTTCCTTTGGTGTCAAAATATTTTGCTTTTTTCAAGCTTTCATCAAAACAAGTTGTGATAAAACTATTTAATTTTTTTCCTTTTTTAATATTTTTAATAAAGTGATTAGTTACCTCTAATGAAGATATTTTCTTTGTTTTTATTAACTTGACAATTTCAGAAAGTGAACTTTGATTCAAATCCGGCATTTTTATTCTACTACTTTCGGAACAATAAAAAATTCTTCATTTTTATCTGGAGAATTTTTTAATATTTGATCTTTAATCTTGCCATCATTAATTGTATCTTTTCTAGGCTCGAGTGTTTTATTAACTATAGAAGTTAAAGGTTCTGTTTTTTTTGTATCAAGTTTATTAAGTTCTTCAACGAAACTTAGTATTGAGTCTAAATCTTTTGAGAGAGATTGTAGCTTGTTGTCGTCCAGAGAAATTCTAGATAATTTTGCAACTTTTTTAACTTGGTTTTTATCTATAGACATTATTAAGTATGTTTTAGCTTGATTAGAAAGTTAAGTAAAATATAACATATTCATGATAGATATTGAAGATTTTAAGAAATCGATAGGAAAAAAATCTAGATTATTAGGCATAGACCCAGGTAAAAATCGCATTGGTTTGGCAATATCTGACGAAGATAAACTTGTTTCTACCCCTTTAAAAACTATTTCTAAAAAAAGCAATTCCAATTTTATTAACCAGATTAATGAAATCATTGTTGAAAATAACATAAAAGGAATCATAGTTGGAAACCCAATTAATATGGATGGTTCGATGGGCCCATCAGCTCAATCGGCAAATGACTTCGCAAAACACTTATCAAATAATGTTTCAATACCTGTCAGTATGTGGGACGAGAGATTATCAAGTCAGGGGGCCTTCAATTTAACCAGCAATTTAGACGTAAATGTATCAAAAAAAGTTGAAAAATTAGACCAAAATGCTGCTTCTTTTATACTACAAGGGGCTATTGATTATATAAGAAGATAAATAACTTGCTATGATACCACAAAAGGCCTATAGAGTTAATTTTAATGGCGGTAATAAAAAAATTTTCAGCTGTTAAAAAAATCCAAAAACATCTTCTAGGTATCCAAAATCTATCTATACAGGAAGCAAATCTTATATTAGATGAGGCAAAAAACTTTATAAAGTTAAATAGGAGTGCGTCAAAAAAATTAGATTTGTTGAGAGGAAAAACTCAAATAAACTTATTTTTTGAGCCTTCTACCAGAACACAAAGCTCTTTTGAATTGGCTGGCAAAAGACTAGGTGCGGACGTAATGACAATGAATGTGGGGAATTCTTCATTAAAAAAAGGAGAAACTATTTTAGATACAGCAATGTCACTTAATGCTATGCACCCTGACATCATAGTTGTCAGACACCAAGACTCTGGTGCCCCAAATCTTTTATCTCAAAAAGTTAATTGCACTGTAATTAATGCTGGTGACGGTTTGAGAGAACATCCTACCCAAGCTTTACTTGATGCACTGACAATAATTAATAGAAAAGGAAAAATTGAAGGTTTAAAAATTGCTATTTGTGGAGACATACTACATTCTCGAGTAGCAAGATCAAATATTTATTTACTCAATATGCTTGGTGCAGAGGTTAATGTTATTGCTCCAAAAACTTTAATGCCTATCTCAATTAATAAACTTGGTGTGAAGGGATTTACTAATATGAGAGAAGGTTTAAAGTCATGTGATATCGTTATGATGTTAAGATTGCAAAATGAAAGAATGAAAGGATCTTTTTTGCCTTCGAAAAGAGAATATTACGAATATTTTGGATTAACACCAGATAAATTAAAGCTTGCTAAAAAGGATGCTTTAATAATGCATCCAGGTCCTATGAATAGAGGAGTTGAAATTGATACAAAACTTGCTGATGATATCAATGTTAGTCTAGTTAAAGAACAGGTAGAATTAGGTGTTGCTGTTAGAATGGCATGTTTGAAATTATATTGTAAATAATGAAAGAAAAATATTTTATAAATGCAAGAATTGTTGATCCATCACAAAATCTTGATGAGCGTGGTGGTCTAATAATTGACACCAAAGGTAAAATAAAAGCTGTAGGTAAAAGTGTTAAAAAGGAAAATATACCAATTAAATCAGAAAAAATTGATTTAAAAGGAAAAGTTTTAATGCCAGGAATTGTAGATATGAAAGTATTTATTGGGGAACCTGGTTTTGAATATAAAGAAAATTTTAGAAGCTTAAGTAGTGCAGCTTTATCAGGTGGTGTCACATCTGTAGTTTCAATGCCTAACACAAGTCCAGTAATAGATAATGTCTCTATGGTTGATTTTATACTCAGAAGAGGAAGAGACAAATCTAATATAAATATTTACCCGTCAGCTACTTTGACAAGGAATATGGATGGGAAACTAATGACTGAGTTTGGATTGTTATCAAAAAAAGGAATAGTTGGATTTACTGATGCAACTAGAACTGTTCAAAATTCAGAAATAATGTCTAGGATCATGAATTATGCTTCCGATCTTGATGTGCTTGTTATGCAACATCCTGAGGATCAAGAGCTTTCGAAAGGAAGGTGTATTAGTGAAGGGGAAGTTTCTACAAGACTTGGTTTACAAGGGATACCATCTATAGCAGAAAAAATTATCATTGAGAGAGATCTGTCACTTTTAGAAGAATATCCGTGTAGATACCATATATCACAATTATCTTCTGCTAAATCAGTAGATGTAATAAAAAAATATAAAAAAAATGGTATAAAATTTACTGCTGGCGTTTCTATTAATAATCTTTCTCTTAATGAAAATGATATAGGGGATTTTAAAACTTTTATGAAAATTTCTCCCCCTTTGAGAACAGAAGAAGATAGAAAAGCCTTAATTCAAGGAATTAAAGATAATTTGATAGATGTTATCGTATCTGATCACAAACCTGAAGATGAAGAAAGCAAAAGACTTCCTTTTGCACAAGCAGCTGAAGGTTCAATTGGAATTGAAACATTATTATCACTTGCATTAGAACTTCACCACAATGGATCTCTACCTTTAAAAAAAATAATTGAAACTATTACCTGTAATCCAGCTAAAATATTAAAAATTAATAAAGGTACTTTAAAAAAAGGATCGGATGCAGATTTGTGTATTTTTGATCTTGAACAACCATGGAAAGTTGATGTTTCAAAATTAAAATCAAAATCAAAAAATGCCGCAATAGAAAATAGGAAGCTTCAAGGAAAAGTTATGATGACTTATCTAAAAGGAGAAAGTGTTTTTAATATATAGTGACATTTGAAATTTTTTTAGTATTTCTCTTTTCGTATATTTTTGGTTCAATACCTTTTGGGTTAATATTAACTCAATTTTTTCTAAAAAAAGACATAAGAACAGTTGGTTCAAAAAATATTGGGGCAACTAATGTGTTAAGGACTGGAAATAAATTTCTTGGAGCCTTTACGTTATTTCTGGATGTTTTCAAGGGTGTAGCTGCAATTTTACTTACAAACTATTATTTCCCAAATTTAATTTATTTATCCGGTTTTTCAGCTTTTCTTGGACATATATTTCCCATTTGGTTGAAATTTAAAGGCGGCAAAGGTGTTGCTACTTATCTCGGTATAATTTTTGCCTTATCCATTCAACTGGGTTTGCTTTTTTTAGCGTGTTGGATTTTGATAGCTTTTATAACCAAATATTCTTCTTTGTCTTCTATTTTATCATCATTGGTCATTTTTTTATTTTCTTTAATGGAAAATAATTTTGAATTAAATTCATATTTGTTTATTACTTTTTTAATAATTTTATACACTCATAAACAGAATATAGTCAGAATAAAAAACAAAACAGAAGATAAAATTAAACTCTAAAATCAACACTTATTATACTTTGATTTGACAAACAGGTTTATTTTTGACAGTAAGGTCAAATATAATGAATCTTGTAATAGTAGAAAGTCCAGCAAAAGCAAAAACTATAAATAAATATTTGGGAAAAGACTATAAGGTATTAGCTAGTTATGGACATGTTAGAGACCTTCCATCTAAAAATGGATCCGTAGATCCAGATAATAATTTTAAAATGGAGTGGGAATTAGATTCTTTTTCAAAAAAATATGTTAAAGAAATAACTGATGCTGCAGCAGAATCAAAAAGAATTATTTTAGCTACAGACCCGGACAGAGAAGGAGAAGCAATTGCTTGGCATGTAAGAGAAATTTTGGAAAGCAAAAAACTTTTAAAAGGGAAAAAAGTAGAGAGAGTTGTTTTTAATGAAATTACTAAAAAAGCTGTGACTAATGGAATTAATAACCCAAGAAATATTGAGTCGCCTTTAGTTAACGCATACATGGCAAGAAGAGCTTTGGATTATCTTGTAGGTTTTAATATCTCTCCAATTTTATGGACCAAACTTCCAGGATCCAAATCTGCTGGTAGAGTTCAATCTGTAGCTTTAAGACTTATAACAGAACGTGAACATGAAATTGAACTTTTTAAACCCG
>CACHXE010000019.1 GCA_902583785.1 uncultured Pelagibacteraceae bacterium
ATGAAAATTACGAAATTGATTTGAACGAAAAAGTTGTTGAAAGGTTAAAAAATTCATTTTAATGAAATTAAGCACAAGTCTTGCAAACTTTAAAAGATTACATAAAAAAAAACAAAATCAGGCAATTCATTTCTCACAAAATTGCAAAGAATATATTTTTGTTGAAAATATATACAAATTTATTCTCAGTAAAAAAAATAGTTTTATTTTCGAGTCAGTAGAAAAAGGCGCAATAAGAGGAAGGTATACTATTATAGGTTTTGATCCAGATAGAGCTTATGACATTAGAAAAAACAAAATTATTGTAGATGATTTTAAAAAAAAGAAAATTATTAAAAAAGATGTTCTTAAATATCTAGACGATTTGTTTAAAAATTTTAAAGTTAAATCAGCAACAAAGTTGCCAACTATGTCTTCTATGCTTGTTGGTTACTTTTCTTACGACATAATACGTTTAATTGAGGAAATTCCTGACAAATGTAAAGATGATATTAAAATTCCTGATATGAGATTGATGAGACCAAAAAATGTTATTATTTACGATAATTTAAAAAAAAAAATTTTCTTTGTTCGAAATATATTTAAAGAGGAAAATATCAGTGATTACGAGCTCAAATATCATTCAATAAAACAAACTTTTGCTGAATTTCAGCATTTTGGAAAAATAAAACTACCTGAAAATTTTCATAGAAGAATAAATAATAACAAAGTTCGATCAAACATATCTAAGGCTGAATTCAAAAAAATTGTTCTTAAAGCAAAAAAATACATAAAAAAAGGAGATATTTTTCAAGTTGTTTTAAGTCAGAGATTTGAATCATTAATAGATAAGCCACCTATAGAAATTTATAATTCTTTAAGAATTTTAAATCCTTCTCCTTTTATGTTTTATTTTAATTACAATGATTTTCAGATTTTAGGGAGTAGTCCAGAAATTTTAGTTAGATTGTTTAATAAGAAAGTCACGATCAGACCAATAGCGGGTACGAGACCTAGGGGTAAAAATAAAAAAGAAGATAAAAAATTAACCTCTGAACTATTACGTGATCCTAAAGAACTTGCCGAACATCTAATGCTTCTTGATCTAGGTAGAAATGACGTTGGAAAAGTATCTAAAACAAATAGCGTTAAAGTAACTGAAAAATTTAAAGTAGAAAAATATTCTCATGTTATGCATATAGTTTCGAATGTTGTGGGAAAACTTAAAAATAATCTTTCTCTTTTTGAAACTTTTTTATCAGGTTTTCCGGCGGGTACGGTTAGCGGTGCACCGAAAATAAGGGCAATGGAAATTATAGATGAATTAGAAAAATCCAAAAGAAAACTTTATGCAGGAGGAATTGGTTATTTCACAGCTAATCAAAATTTTGATACTTGTATAGCGTTAAGAACAGCTTTAATTAAAAATAAAAAAATCTACGTTCAAGCAGGGGCTGGAATTGTTGCTGATAGCAATCCTGAAAACGAGTATAAAGAAACTCTGAACAAAGCTAAAGCTTTACTAAAAGCAATTAATTAAATGAAAACTTTACTTATAGATAATTACGATAGCTTTACGTACAACCTTTATCATTATCTACGTTCGTTTCATTGTATAGTTGACGTAGTAAGAAATGACAAAATTAGTTCTAAAGAAATTTTACAAAAAAAATATAAAAAAATTGTAATTTCTCCAGGACCCGGTACGCCAGACCAGGCGGGAAACTGTTTGAGCATTGTTAAAAATATTTCAAAAAAAATTCCCACTCTTGGTGTTTGTTTAGGACACCAAGTTATTGGTCAAGTTTTTGGTGCTAAAATTGTTAATGCTAAAAAACTTATGCATGGAAAAACTAGTAAAATTTTACATAAAAAAATTGGAATTTTTAGAGGTATAAATAATAATCTTGTTGGAACAAGATACCATAGTCTCATAATTGACAGAAAAACCCTTCATAAAGATTTTATTATAACGGCTAAAACGAAAGACAATATTATAATGGGAATTATGCATAAAAAATACAATATACACGGAGTACAATTTCATCCTGAAAGTATAAACACCAAAGAAGGAATTAAATTAATTAAAAATTTTTTAAAATATAAACATGATAGATGAAATTATAAAAAAATTAAAAAATAAACAAAACTTAACGCTTGGAGAAAGTAAGACTATTTTTGAAAAAATTATGTCTGGAGAGGTAAATAATGATAAAATTTATGATTTTTTAACTTTGTCCTCTGCTAAAGGAGAGACTTCAGATGAAATAGCTGGCGGTGTTTTTATTTTAAGAGAAAAAGCCAATAAAGTTAATGTGTCAGATGACGCGATAGATACTTGTGGCACAGGTGGTGATGGAAAAAATACTTTAAATATTTCTACTGCTGCTGCTTTATTGTTATCGAGTTTTGGAGTTAAAGTTGCAAAACATGGGAATAAGTCAGTTTCTTCAAAATGTGGTTCAGCTGATGTTTTGGAAAAGTTAAATATAAATATAAATCTTGAACCTAATCAAGTGGAAATGAATTTAAATAAGAATAATTTTGGATTTATGTTTGCACCAAATTATCATAAAGCAATGAAATACGTAGCCCCTGTAAGAAAGCAAATTGGAAAAAGAACTATATTTAATTTAATTGGACCATTAAGTAGTCCAGCTAAAGTAAAAAGACAAGTTGTTGGGGTTTTTGACAAGAAATTATTAAAGATTTTTGCTGAAGCACTTAAAAATTTAAATTTAAAAAAAGCAATGATCGTAAATAGTCAAGATGGTTTAGATGAAATTTCTCCGTATGCTAAAACTAATATTATGGAACTTTTTAATGGTGAAATTAAAGAAACTATTTTAAATCCAAATGACTTAGGAATTAAAGCAGAGAAATTTGAAAATATTATTGGAAAAGGTCCAGATTATAATTCAGAAAAAATGAACGAAATATTTCAAGGTAAAGATAATGACTTTTCAATAGCAGTTTGTCTAAATGCTGCTGCAGGATTGATTGTAGCAGATAAAACAAGTTCATTTAAAGAAGGTTACGTCAAATTAAGAAATCATATTCTCTCGGGAAAAGTGATGCCTCATATATCGAACCTACAAACATGACAGATCATTTAGATAAAATATACGCCGAAAAAAAAGAAAGTGTTGAGAAATATAAGAAATTATACTCTGTTAAAGATTTAAATGAAAAAATAAAGGCTTATAAAAATTACTATGATTTCGAAAAACCATTGAATAATAAAAAGAAAGTTAATGTTATAGCAGAAATAAAAAAAGCCAGCCCCTCAGCCGGTGAGATAATAAAAGATTATAATCCAACTAAGATTGCAAAAGATTATGCTAAGGCCGGTGCAACATGTTTGTCTGTTCTTACAGAAGAAAATAATTTTAAAGGTAAAATTGAAGATATCCAAGAAATAAAAAAAGAAGTTAAACTGCCAATTCTTTGTAAGGACTTTATTTATGATGAATATCAATTATATCTTGCAAGAGCATTTGGTGCTGATGCGATACTAATAATTTTAAAAGGTATAGGACAACAACATGCTGTAGGTCTCCGAATGCTGGCAAAAGATCTTGGACTTGCTGTAATTTATGAAGTCCATACCACTCTTGAAGCTAAACAAATTGCTGGTATGAAAGATGTTATCTTAGGGATTAATAATAGAAATCTAGAAACTTTAGAAACAAATATAGAAAATACATTCAATGTTTACGACAATGTTCTTTCAAAACAAAGACATCCTGGTCTTATTGTTTGTGAAAGTGGAATTAAATCAGAAAAAGAAGTTGAGGAAATAGTTAAAAAAACAAAAATAAATAATTTTTTAATTGGTGAATCACTTCTAAAAGATCTAAACAAAAAAACCTCCTTATTTGAAAGAATCCTTAAAATAAGCCCGTAATATATGGCTAATTTAGCATTGATATTAAAGTAGAACTTTTGTAGAACATAAATGTACAGGATTTGTTCTATGCTAACAAAAAAACAAAAAAACTTATTACTTTTTATAAATAAAAAGATTAGATCAACAGGTGTTTCGCCCTCATATGAGGAAATGAAAAACTCACTCAACCTTAAGTCGAAATCTGGAATTCATCGATTAATATCAGCTTTGGAAGAAAGAGGCTTCATAAAAAGACTGGCTCATAAAGCGAGAGCTTTAGAGGTTGTAAAACTACCTGAAAACGCAAGTGCACACGATTTGTTCAATAATTTCACTCCAAGTGTAATCAAAGGGGGATTGGATAAAAGTATTAGCAAGTCTACTAAAGTTTCAATTCTTGGATCTATTGCTGCAGGAACTCCAATAGAAGCAATACAACATGAAGTTGATAAAATTAATCTGCCTGCTGACTTTAATAAAAACGATGATCACTTCGGATTAAAAGTAAAAGGTGATTCAATGATTGATGCGGGAATAAATGATGGTGATACAGTCATTGTTAAAAAAAGTTCAAATGCTGACAATGGACAAATAGCGGTAGTTCTTATTGATAATGAGGAAGCAACTTTAAAAAGAATTAGAAAAAAAGGAAATACCATTGCTTTAGAAAGTGCTAATAAGAAATACGGCACTAAAATATACGCTTCAAAAAGAATTAAGATTCAGGGAAAACTAGTTTCTTTATATAGAAACTTCAATTAAAATAGTTTAATTTCAATACATGGCTTTTATTTGCAGGTTTGCACCTTCACCTACAGGACCTTTGCACATTGGTGGTGTTAGAACAGCTTTGTTTAATTGGTTACTAGCAAAAAAAAATAAGGGAAAATTTTATTTAAGAATTGAAGACACTGATAAAGAAAGGTCTAAAGAAGAATTCAAAAAACAAATAATTGAATCTTTATCATGGATTGGAATTAAGCATGATGATAAAGAATTTATTCAATCAAAAAATATAAATAAACACAAAGAAGTAGCGGAAGAACTTCTTAAAAAAGGTTTTGCATATAAATGCTATTGTTCTGAGGAAGAAATTAAAAAGCAAAAAGAAAAATGTAAGAACCAAGGTATACCTTATGTTTATAATAGAAAATGGAGAGATGCTAAAGATGTTGCGATTCCCAAAGATGCAAAACCAGTTATAAGGTTTAAAAGTAAAATTTCAGGAAACACTATTATTAAAGATCTTGTTCAAGGAGAAATTAATATTTCAAACTCAATTATTGAAGACTTTGTTATTTTAAGACAAGATGGGTCGCCGACTTATCAACTATCTGCTACTGTTGATGATCATATAATGAAAGTATCTCATGTGATTAGAGGCGATGACCATAAGATAAATACATTTAAACAAAAGCAAATATACGAGTCTATGAAATGGAATATTCCTCACTTTGCCCATATACCATTAATTCATAGTGAAAAAGGATCTAAACTTTCAAAAAGAGATAAATCTTCAACTATTAACGATTATGTTAAAATTGGTATTCTGCCGGATGCACTTAGAAATTACTTATTAAGATTAGGTTGGGCATATAAAGATAAGGAAATATTTACTTTAAATGAAAGTATTCAGCTTTTTGACTTAAAAGGAGTTGGAAAATCTCCGTCTAAACTTGATATGTCTAGAATACTTTCGCTAAATGAGCATTATATTAAGAATATTGATGAAAAAATCCTTTTTGAATTTTTAAAGAATTATTCGCAAAAATTTAAAAAAGCTATAGATCCATCTAAAGAGGATATGATCGTAAAATCTATTAGCTTTTTAAAAAATAAAGCAAAGACTCTTGAAGATATTTATAACAATTCACAATATATACTAAAAGAAGAAATAACAATAACCCCAGAAGATATTAAACTTTTAGACTCTAATTCTAAGAAAATCATAAGTGAATTTCTTGAAGAATTTATGAAAATTAAGCTTCCTACCAAAGAAAGTCTTGAAAAAATAGTTAATAGTCTTATTAGCAAACACAAAACAAATTTTAAGGGCGTTGGTCAACCATTGAGGATAGCTTTAGTCGGATCCAGATTTGGTCCTGGTATTTATAATATAATTCTTTCCTTACCAAAAAACGAAATTGAGAAAAGAATATCCAAAGCTAGTTAAATTATTTTTAATAATTTAAAACTTGACGATCCTACATCTTACCTTTATAAAAAGAACAAATCAAGAACATTAATGAAGCTAAAATTACCTTTTTACATTCACAAAGTTGGTGCCGGATTTCCCTCTCCAGCAACTGATTATATTGAAGATGACGTAGATTTGAATTCATACTTAATTAAAAATGGGCCAGCAACATTTATAATAAGAGTTCAGGGAAAATCTATGAACAACGTTGGTATATATGATGGAGATCTATTGGTTGTTGATAGAAGCATTAATCCAAAAAATCTATCAACAGTAATAGCAAATGTGAATGAAGAGCTAGTGGTAAAAACTTTTTTGAAAGAAAAAGATAAGAATTATTTAACGTCTGGTCCAAAAAAAATAGAATTAAATGGAGATCCCAACGTAATAATTTGGGGGGTAGTTACATATGTCATTCACAAATTACACTAAAAATAAGATTGCTCTTGTAGACTGTAATTCTTTTTATGTTTCATGTGAAAGACTATTTAAACCTAAAATACAATACAGGCCTGTTGTGGTGCTATCGAATAACGATGGTTGTGTAATTTCAAGATCAAAAGAGGCAAAAAAGTTGGGAATTAAAATGGGTGAGCCCTATTTTAAAGTCAAAGAGTTAATTAAAAAAAATAAAGTTAATGTTTTTTCATCCAACTATGCCTTATATGGAGATTTATCTCGTAGAGTTATGAGAGTATTGAAAACCTTTTCCCCCAATGTGGAAATTTATTCTATTGATGAAGCATTTATTGACTTGTCTTTTTTGGATAAAGAAAGTGTAGAAAATTACGGAAAAGAGATAAGAAAAAAGGTCCTGAAATGGACGGGGATACCAACAAGTGTTGGCATATCATCAACAAAAACCCTTAGTAAAGTTGCAAATCACATAGCCAAAAATAAAAAAACAGGAGTTATGTATTTAAATCAGGATATAGATGAAAAACTTAAAAAATTTTCTATAGGAGATGTTTGGGGTGTTGGAAGACAATTATCAAAATTATATATCAAAAATGGAATAGATAATGCATATAAATTAAAATGCGCATCAAATACTTGGATCAAGAAAAGTACTAATGTTTTAGGATCAAGAACTGCTATGGAACTTCGTGGTATAAATTGTATTAGCTTGCAAACACATGAAGAGAAAAGAAAAAATTGTTGTGTATCAAGATCTTTTGGAAAAAAAGTAACTGATCTACAAAAACTGGAGGAGGCCCTAACTACTTATTGTTTAAATGCGGCTGAAAAAATAAGAGGTGACAATCAGATATGCAGAGCATTAACAGTTTTTGTTAGAACAAGTCCATTTAATAAAAATAGAAAATATTATTCAAATGGTTTAACGATTGACCTTCCAATAGCAACAAGTAATAGCATTGAGTTAGTAAAAAATGCAAAAAAAGCATTAAAGAGTATATATAAACCTGGCTATTATTATCAAAAAGTTGGAATAATTTTATCTAAATTGAGGGACGCGGATGATAACGATGTTAATCTATTAACTCCTTTAATGGAAAATAAATCAAAAAAATTAATGAAAGCGATAGACTGCACAAATATGAAGTACGGTAGACACGCAATTAGTATTGCGAATGCAGGTATAAGTAAAGGGTGGAAAATGAGAAGAGAACATTCGTCAAAGATAGATACGGCTAGCTTTGATTATTTACCAAAAGTAAGTGCGTCATAATTATTCAAAATCCATATTGATAATAAGGTAAAAAATTGTTTATAAAATGTAGTGGAAAAAAATATATACATCATACATGAAAACGATGAATGGTTAATTCCATTAAGAGAAAGTTTTAAAAAAATAAACGCTCCATTTAAAGAATGGCACATGGACAAAGTAAGTTTTGATTTTAATCAATCTCCGCCGGATGGGATCTTTTACAACAGAATGAGTGCAAGTTCACATTCGAGAGGTCATAGATATGCACCAGAAAATACAAAGGATGTATTAGGGTGGTTGGAAAAAGATAAGAAAAGAATTGTAAATAATTCTAGAGCCCTTGAATTAGAAATAAGTAAACAAAAACAATATGAGGAATTAAAAAAATTTAATATAAATTTTCCAGAAACTTATTATTCTAGAAACAAAAATGAGATCTTAGAAAAATCAAAAAATTTTAAAAAACCATTTATTACAAAACACAATAGAGGCGGAAGAGGTCTAGGAGTAAAATATTTTAAAAATACAGGTGAACTTGAAAAATATATTAATGGAGATTTTGAAGACTCAATTGATGGAATTACTTTATTACAAGAATATGTGGAGTCTGATCCGAAAATAATTACAAGAGTGGAGTTTGTAAATGGGAAGTTTTTATATGCTGTGCAAGTTGATGCTAGTGATGGTTTTGAACTATGCCCTGCCGATGCCTGTAATGTTGAAGAAAAGTTTTGTCCAACAAATCCGGATGGAAATAAATTTATGATAGTAAAAGATTATAAAAATCAAGAACTTAAAAAATACGAAGATTTACTTAAATCAAATGGTATTGAAATAGCAGGTATTGAATATATTAAAGGTAATGATGGAAAACATTATACTTATGATATCAATACAAACACAAATTATAATTCAATTGCAGAGAGAAAAAGTAATTTAAAAGGAATGGATTCTGTTGCATCATTTCTTTATAATGAATTAAGAAAATAATTTAAGGGGTGTCTATCAAGACTGAGATTATACCCTAGAACCTGACCGGTAATTCAGTGAGGGAATATGAAAATAAAATTAGCGCTTGAATGGTTTATAAATCCTGACCACCTACCCTTCATTGTAGGTTTAGATAAAGGATTATATAAAAAAAATAATATCGAATTAGAAATTATTGAACCTGAAGGTCATTATGATGGTTTTAAAGAACTTGCGCAAAATAATATACAATTAGCAACAAACGAACCATTACACTTAATTGAAAAATACCAAAAAAATATTTGTTCTATTGGAAATTTTTTTGAAACAAATGGAGGTATTATATTTACAACTAAAGGTTATGAAAATTTAGTCAATGGAAAAGAAATTAAAATTACTTCGCCAGTAAGTAACCCTGTTACAGATAAAATAGCTAACGATATTATTCAAAGACATTTAAAAAAAATTAATAAAGCCAATAAAAATATAAAAATTGTAGCTAATGATTTTTATCATATCAAACATCTAAAAACCGGATTCGATGCTGCATGGTTATGTTTTGAAAATTTTGAGGGCGTTGAGTCTAAACTAGAAGGTTTAGAAGTTAAAAAATTATACTTAGAAGATGTTCAAATACCAAATTTTTGTGCGCTCGATGTATTTGCATCTAAAACCTTTGTTAATAGTAATAAGAATTTAATTGATGACTTTAAATCTATGGCACAAGAAAGTATCAAAATTTTAAGCAGAGACTTTGACTATTCAAAATCTTCTTATTATGCATATACAAAAACGAAACCCTCTCCTTTGATGGATAATATAATTAAAGATACAATACACAGATTTAAAAACCCTTTTGATAATTCAAAAAATAAGTGGAAGAATTTACACCAATACGTAGTGACTCAAAAAATTTCAGATATATCTGATTTACAATACGCTGATATGTTTGTTTAAAGGCTATTGATTAAAACCGAACTAGCTATTTCAGAAGATTTTTCTGTTTTAAAATTTCTGATTATTTCTTGAGTTTTAATAACCTGTTTATCTAATGTACTTTTGTTGCTTAAAAGCTTATCAACTGTATTATAAATATTACTAGGATTACATTTAGATTGTAATAATTCAGGGATAATTTCTTCTTTCGCAGCTATATTGATAATATTTGCAAATTTAACTTTAACTAACATTTTAACTATAAAAAAGTTAATCATGCCCATCTTATAAATTATAATAGATGGAACTTTTGCATTGCAGATTTCTAATGAAATAGTTCCTGATTTTGATACTGCAAAAATAGAAGACTTAAGTATATGAGATTTTATTTTTTCATCTCCTATAGCTCCACAATTTTTAAAACCTTGTTTTAATAGAAGATTTTGAATTAACTGAACATGTTCTGATGTAGAATGAAAAACAAAAAATAAATCCTTGTACTTCTCGTTCATCTTTTTAACAAATTCAAATAAAATTGGTGTTAAAACATTAATCTCAGACAATCTACTACCAGGATAGATGGAGAAGATTTTTTTGTTATCCTTTATAATCTGGCTTATATCTACTTTGCTTTTTTCTTGCTCCTCTAATAAAGGATGTCCTGTGAATGTTGATTGGATACCCTCTTTATCAAAATATTTTTTTTCAAATGGAAATAATAATAAAATATGGTCTAAAAAGGATTTTAACTGCTTTACCCTTTGCTCTCTCCAAACCCAAACTTGTGGTGCTACAAAATGTATTGTTTTGATGCTTGGGTCAATTTTTTTCACTTCTTTTGCTACACGTAATGTGAAATCAGGGCTATCAACTGAAAAAAGAATATCTGGTTTAAACTTAAGAATTTCTTTTACAGTATCGTTTATTTTTCTCTTTATTTTAAAAATATTTAATATAACTCTTGTAAATCCAAGATAAGTGATCTCGTGTAAATCATAAAGTGACTTAATACCTAAAGCTTTTAGATGTTCACCACCAACAGATAAATATTCTATATCTGGTCTTGAGTTTTTAATTTTTGAAATAACTTTAGATGCTAATTTGTCTCCAGATGGCTCACCGGTTAGTATAAATATTTTTTTCATCCCCAAATTTTGCTTAATGTTTCATCTCTTTGACAGCCTTTTTTGTACATCAGATACCTTATAAAATTCTTTTCATAATAATCTTGATGGTATGTCTCCGCCATATAAAATTCATTGAAATTTTTAACGTAAGTAACAACTTTTTTATTAAACTTATTTTCAATTTTCTTAATTGAAGTCTCTATAATTTTCTTTTGATCACTATTTTCATAAAAAACTACTGACTTATAACTTTCGCCTTTATCACAAAATTGGCCGTTAGCATCAAATGGATCAATATTAATCCAAAAAATTTCTAAAAGCTTTTCAAAGTTTGTTATTGATGAGTCATAAGTAATCTCTAAAGTTTCATAATGTCCAGTTGTATTCTTTACAACATCTTTGTATTTAGGGTTTTTTACGTGTCCACCAGAATATCCTGAAATAGTTTCGATCACGCCCTCAACTTTATCAAATGACTCTTCCATACACCAAAAACACCCTCCAGCAAAATAAACCTTTTTAATATTTGATGCATTTAAATTTGTTGATAAAAATATGAAGAATAATGTTAAGAATATTTTTTTCATTTATACATTCTCCATAGCTCTCCATTATCTGATAACATGTATAGTTCACCAGTTTCTTTATGTATTTTGATGTCTCTTATTCTGCCAATTTTTCCTTTGAAAATAATTTCCTCACTTATAAAGTTGTTATCTTTAAATTTTATTTTTCTTAATGATTTATCCTTAAGTGAAGTAATTAAAGCATCTCCATTCCATTCACTAAACTCATTACCTTTATAAATTGTCATTGCGCTTACTGCTATTGAAGGTACCCAATATTTAATTGCTTTTGTGTAACCCGGTTTCCATTTGGGTCCTATTTTAGAACCTGAGTAATTTGTTCCGCCCCACCCTAAAATTTTCCATCCATAGTTTTCACCGTAATTAGCTGTACCAAACCAATCTCCACCTCTAGCACCATGATTTGTCATATAAATTTTATTATCGAAAGGTGATAAAGCCATACCCTGAGGATTTCTTACACCAATTTGATATATTTCAGGTAGCCAATCTTTTTTATTTTTAAATTTAGGATTATCTTTTGGTATAGAACCATCAAGATTAATTCTAATTATACTACCAGGGTGTTGTTTTACGTCCTGAGCTATCATTCCTTTTCCTCTTTCACCTGCGGTTATATAAAGATGATTGTCTTTAATAACTAATCTTGAACCAAAATGATAACCAGAGTCTATTGGAGGGTTTGCTTGAAAAATATTTTTAAAATTAATATTTGTGGCATTAAATTTACCTCTTGCAACCGAGGTGCTGGTCTTCCAATCGCCCCTATTTTCAGAATACGAAATATAAACTTTTTTTTCGTGATATAAAACGTCAAGCAATCCTCCTTGCCCGACTTCTAGAACTGAAAGATTATGTTTTATCTCAGAGATTTTTTTATTTTTTAGATTAAAAGTGTATAATTTTCCAGATTTTTCGGTAATTATAATATTTTCCCCATCTATAAAAGATAAACTCCAAGGTTTATCCAGGGTGTCTACTATTTTTTCTAATTTTATTTCTGAAGCACATATATTGGAAGAGATTAAAAAAAATATAAAAATAAATAATTTTTTCATTTTACAGTAATAAACATTTTATTTTTATTAGCGAATTTAATGCATTTTTTTTTATCTAAAAAAACATTTCTTTTACTTTTTAATACAACACCTTTAAGCCCGGCTGATTTACATTGCTGGAAAGTTTTTAGACCAACTGTAGGTAAATCAATCCTAGAATCTTGTTTTTTCTTTGGAAATTTAACTAACACACCCTTGTTTCTAAATTTTTTACTTTTGCATTTTTGAATTAATTTTTGAGTACCACCCTTGCCTTCTATCGCAATGACTTTATTATTTCTTGCTACTGCTCCTTGGCTAAATGTATATTTTCCTAATCTATTTAATGTTTTAACTGCCTTGCTTATATCTAATTTATCTTCATTGTTAGGTTTCAATTTAGTATAGTTACCTTTTATTACAGTTAATTCAGGATTATAAGTTAGCGAACTTATCGTTTTAATTTTTTCTTTATTTAATATTGTTATGATTTCCTTTAATATAGCTGCATCACCAAGTTTTGAACTTTTAATTATTCTAGGCATATAATAGATACCTTTTATATCTAAACGTAGTTTATATAAATTGGGCTTTTTAACTCTTCCTGCAAATAAGACTTTGTTGCAGCTATTCATTTTTAATATATTAATTATTCTTCCAAATTGTCCTATCGATACTGCGTGGGAGTATCTATCTTTTTTAAATACTCTTCTCTTTGTTAAATCAATAATTAAATATTTGGACTTTCTTTTTTTAATTTTTTTAAGGATTTCTTTTGGAAAGGATGTTTCTCCAAATATTAAACCGATCATTATTCAGATATAGGTGAGCAAATAGGCCTTCTTTTATCCTTTTCTATAAATTTAGTGACCTCTTGTACTAATTCATTTTCTTTATATTCGCCGTTAATTTTACTCAAATTTTCATGGAGATTATTTGATGAAAATATTTTTTTATACGCTTGGTCTAATTCCATTATTTTTTTATTATCATATTTTTTTCTTCTTAGTCCTATTAAATTTATGCCTTTTAAATAGTTTCTATTTCCAAAGGATAGACCAAAAGGAATTACATCTTTCAATACACCTGTCATCCCGCCAATCATGGCCAACCTTCCTATTCTTGTAAATTGCTGAACAGCAGAATTGCCCCCAATTACAACTGAGTCTTCAATAGTAACGTGTCCTCCTAGAGGAACATTGTTAGCAATAACAACGTTATTTCCAATTTTGCAATCATGGGCTACATGAGAAGAAATCATAAATAAACAGTTGTTTCCAACAACTGTCTTGCTTCCACCCCCGGCTGTACCAGGATTTATTGTAACGTATTCTCTAATAACATTATTTTCTCCTATCTCTAAACTATTAGCTTCACCTTTATATTTTAAATCTTGTGGAGCTGTTCCAATACTTGCAAAGGGGTAGATTTTTGTTCCCTTTCCTATTTTTGTATTTCCTTCAATATGAACACTTGAAATTAATTCGACACCATTATCTAATTGTACATTCGGTCCAACAAAGCAGAATGGTCCAATTTTAACATCTTTTGCAATTTTAGCTTTGGTGTTTATTACGCTAGATTTGTGTATCATCTGTTTCTATCTACTATTGTGGCCGACCACTCTGCATCTGCCATTTTTTTATCGTTAACTCTTGCTACTCCTTTATATTTCCAAACCCTTCCATGAGATCTGATTGCCTCAATATCTAAATGTAACTCGCAATCAGGCATCACTGGGTTTCTGAAACGAGCTTTTTCAACACTCATTAAATAAACAAGTTTATCCTTGTATTCTTTAGGATCAATTCCGTGCGCTGTAAGTGCGGCGGCAGCTTGACCAAAAGCTTCGACTATTAGTACGCCAGGCATAACAGGTTGGCCTGGGAAATGACCATCAAAAAAGAATTTTCCTTTTTTTACATTAACTATAGCTGTTGCTGATTTTAAGGGAACAATATTAATTAGTTTTTCAATTAAAAGCATTGGCTCTCTATGTGGTAGAAGTTTTTGTATCTCTTCTTTGCTGATAGTTTTAGTCATTATTTTTTTCCTTTTTCAAAAATTCTTTCAAGGGAACAGCGGGATACCCCATGACAGTTGTATTATTTGGAATATCTTTAACTACACCGCTACCACCGCCAATTCTGACATTGTCACCTATTTTAAGATGACCAGAAACTCCTGCCTGTCCACCGATTGAAACATTGTCTCCAATTGTCGAGCTACCAGCAAATCCTACCTGTCCTGCTATCATACAATTTTTCCCAAGTTTAACATTATGAGCCATATGAACCTGGTTGTCTAAAAAAGTATTCTCACCGATAATTGTGTCGCCAATAGATCCTCTATCTATTGTACAATTTGCTCCTAATTCTACATTATCTTTTAAAATTACTCTTCCAATATGCGGAAATCTAAAATTTTTATTTTTTAATGGAATAAATCCAAAACCTTTTACACCAA
>CACHXE010000020.1 GCA_902583785.1 uncultured Pelagibacteraceae bacterium
TATAATCTGGTGTTGCTATTGGACCAATCTGTTTTCTTACCCATAATTTAAGTTCTCTTTCTAGATCTCCGTCTGGGTTTTCTCCGGCGTTAAGAGTTACGTAACAATAAAGTCCGTTTCCTTTAATGTCGTGGGGGTAACCAACTACGGCAGCCTCAGCAACTTTTGTATGAGCAACAAAAGCGCTTTCAATTTCTGCTGTTCCTAAATTATGTCCTGAAACAATAATAACATCGTCAACTCTTCCTGTTATCCAATAATACCCATCCTTATCGCGTCTACACCCGTCACCAGTAAAATACTTTCCATCGAATTGTGAAAAATATGTTTTTATAAATCGTTCGTGGTCTCCATAAACAGTTCGCATCTGACCCGGCCAAGACTGAAGCATACAAAGTCTACCTTTACCTGCTCCTTTTATTATTTTTCCATTTTCATCAACTATAGCCGGTTTAATTCCATAGAATGGTTTAGTTGCAGATCCTGGTTTTAAATTAATTGCTCCAGGTTGAGGCGAAATTAATATTCCCCCAGTTTCAGTTTGCCACCATGTATCAACAATTGGACATTTGGAATTTCCAACAGTTTTGTAATACCACATCCATGCTTCTGGATTAATTGGTTCACCAACAGTACCAAGTAATTTTAATGATTTTCTGCTTGTTTTTTTTACCGGAGCATCTCCTTCTCTCATAAGTGCACGTATTGCTGTAGGTGCAGTATAAAAAATATTAACTTTATATTTATCAATTATTTGCCACCATCTTGAACTATCTGGGAAGGTAGGAATTCCTTCAAACATAATAGTAGTTGCTCCATTTGAAAGTGGACCATAAATGATATAACTATGACCAGTTACCCACCCAATATCTGCACTACAGAAATAAATATCTTTTGGTTTGTAATCAAATATGTACTGATGTGTCATTGATGCATAAACCATATAGCCTCCAGTAGTATGCAAAACTCCTTTAGGTTTTCCAGTTGAACCAGAGGTATAAAGAATAAACATAGGATCTTCGGCACTCATTTCTTCAGGAGGACACTTGTCAGATACATTTTTTATCATATCCTCGTAAGATATATCTCTCTCATTATCCCAATTAACTAAATTCCCGGTTCTTTTTACAACAACGCATTTTTTTATATTAGGGCATTGCATCATTGCTTCATCTGCAATTTTCTTAAGTGGAATTATTTTGCCACCTCTCACACCCTCATCTGCGGTTATAACATAGTCAGACTCACAATCATTTATTCTTGTTGCTATTGAGTCGGGAGAAAATCCCCCAAAGATTATTGAATGTATAGCACCAATTCTTGTACAAGCTAACATTGTGTAAGCCAATTCAGGTATCATCGTAAGGTAAATTGTTACGCGGTCTCCTTTTTGTATACCTAAACTCCTTAAACCATTTGCAACCTTAGAAACATTTTTATGTAATTCTTTGTAGGATATTTTTTTTGAGTCACTTGGATCATCTCCAACCCAAATTATAGCTGGCTTATTAGCCTTTTTTTCTAAATGTCTATCTATACAATTTGCTGAGGCATTCAAAGTTCCATCATAATACCATTTAATATGGACATCTTCTTTGCTATACTTAACATCTTTTATTTTCGTATAAGGTTTTATCCAATTAATTCTTTTCCCTTCTTTGGCCCAAAAATCTTCGTTATTTTTAATAGATAACTTATATTTTTTTTCATATTTTGATTTGTTTACATATGCTTGTTTGGACCATTTTTCTGAAACTTTAAAAACTAAATTACCATCAACATCTTTAGTTTCTTTAGAAAGTATTTTTTTAGTTACTTTTCGGTTTTTAAAAGACTTTTTCTTTTTTTTATTTAATTTTCTTTTTTTTAGAAGTCTTTTACCTCTTTTCTTCGACTTTTTCTTTTTATTTCTTTTTGCCATTTTTCATTCCATTTATGAAATTAAAAATTTATCTTACCCATCTTGTATATAATTTTCCAGCTTTTATAGTCTATAGGCATCACAGATAATCTGCTTTGTTTTATAAGGGGTAGGTGCGAAATAGCCCTAATTTTTTTAATTTTTTCAAGAGAAATCGTAGATTTGAATTTCTCAACAAACCTGACTTGAACAGCAAAAAACTTTTTCTCTTTATCAGTTTTATCAATAAATGCCTTTTTGATAACTTTAACAGTTCCCACAATTTCTTTACCAATATTTGAATGATAAAAAAAACATAGATCACCCAATTTCATTTTTTTTAAATTATTTGCTGCTTGATAATTTCTAACACCATCCCAAGATACACCTTTCAATCCAGCTTTTTTTTGCTGATCAATTGACCAAACGTTTGGTTCGGATTTAAGTAACCAATATTTCATTAAAGTTTAAGACCAGGTCCTTTAAGAAAAGGAGCATCTTTGTCTAGAGGCCATCTCGATCTAACAATCTCATTTTCTTTTTCAAACAATTTTTTTCTAAATCTTTGTATTCCAGCCCAAGCAATCATTGCAGCGTTATCACCGCAAAATTCTTTTGATGGAAAAATACATCTAAAATTCATCTTTCTTGATATTTTTTTTAAATTATTTCTTATACTTTCATTTGCCGCAACACCTCCAACTACTACAAATGATTTTAGAGAGTTACTTGAAATTTCATTGTCAAACTCTTGCATTGCAATTTCTGTTTTTTTAACTAGAATTTTATTTATGGTTTCTTGAAAAGATGCGGCTAAGTTATATTTTTCCTGATTTGTCGTTATATTTTTTGATTTTCTCAAAACATCAGTTTTAAGACCAGCTAAAGATAAATTACAGCCGCCTTTATTAATAATTGGAAGAGGAAGTTTGTAGCTATCTTTTTTTCCTTTTTTTGCAAACCTTTCTACACTGGGCCCACCAGGATAACCTAGATCTAAAATTTTAGCAGTTTTATCAAAAGCTTCTCCCACAGCATCATCTATGGTTGTTCCAATTTGTTTGTAATTATTTAATCCTTTCGCAATCAAAAATTGAGAGTGCCCACCAGAAACTAATAAAACTAAATAAGGAAAAGATATTTTATTTTCTATCCCAGGACTTAGTGTATGGCCCTCTAGATGGTTAATCGATAAAAATGGTTTTGCACCAAATTTAGCTAAACTTTTTCCAATGTTGTACCCAACATTTAAACAAACTACCAAACCAGGCCCTGCAGTCGCGGCTATACCATCTATATGATTAATTTTTTTATTACTCTTATCCAAAGCCTTTTGAATAATAAAATCAATATTTTCAACATGAGCTCGAGCTGCAATTTCTGGAACCACACCACCAAATTTTTTATGCTCTTTTATTTGACTAGAAACAATGTTTGATAAAACCTTAGCAGTTCCATCACTATTTTCTTGCACAACTGAAGCTGCTGTTTCGTCACAGCTAGTTTCAATGCCTAAAAAAGTAAGTTTTTTTTCCATTAAATTGGATATTATAAAATATATATCTTTATAGATAAATGCTTAATAAAATAATTATAGGCACAAGAGGAAGTAAACTTTCGTTAGCATATGCTAATAAAGTAAAGAATCTAATATCAAAAACTGATTTAACGGTAGCTAAAAAAATAAAGATAGAAAAAATCAAAACATCAGGAGATGTATTTCAGAATAAAAAAATATCTGAAATTGGAGGTAAAAATTTATTTTGTAAAGAAATAGAGGATAAGTTGATCAAAAAAGAAATAGACATAGCAGTTCATTCTTTAAAAGATATGGATTCAGTTGAAACAAAAGGACTTATAATTCAAGCTTATATTGAGAGGAATGATCCAAGAGAGTCTTTCATTTCTAAAAAATTTAAAAAAATATCAGAATTAAACAATGCTAAAATAGGATCTAGCTCAAGAAGAAGGGAACTTCAACTCAAACTATTGAATAAAAAAATTAAAATAGAAAATATTAGAGGAAATGTTGACACTAGAATTAAGAAAGTTGAGAGTGGTGAATATGATGGAGCTGTCTTAGCTTTAGCAGGACTTAAAGAATTAAATTTAGAAAACCACGCAAGAGAAATCTTTCCTTTGAAAGATTTTCTACCAACAGCCGGACAAGGGATAATTGCTGTTCAATGTCGAGATGACGACCACGATATTAAAAAAATTTTGAACAAAATTAATCATAGTCAAACGCAAATATGTGCTTTAGCTGAGAGAAATTTTTTAAAAACTTTAGGTGGTGACTGCGATACCGCAGTAGGATGTAATGTAATTTTTAATAGACAAAAACTAGAACTAAAGGCACAACTTTTTTCAGACGATGGAAAAAAGGTTTTTAATATTGTAAAATCAGGAAAAATTAGTGAACCTAAATTACTTGGAAGATTAGCAGGTGAGGAAATTTTGAAGAAGTCTATAAATAATTTCTCCAAAAAAAGATGAATATAATATTTACTAGACCACTTATAGACGCAGAAGATCTAATGATGAGTTTTTTCTCATCAGGTCATAAAGTAATTCATATGCCAACTTTAAAAATTACATCAGCAGAGATGGAACCAATTGATGTTAAAAATTATGATGGATTAATTTTCACAAGCGCTAATGCAGTAAGATTTTTAAAAGTGAAAAACGATCAAAAAGATATTAAATGTTTTTGTGTTGGCAACCTTACAGAAAGATCATTAAGGCTTAAGGGTTTTAATAATACTGTAGCTGCTTCTGGAACAGTAAATGCGCTTAAAAATATTATAATAAATCATGAAAAAAATATTAAAAATTTAGCCTACTTATGTGGAGATGTAATTTCTTATGATCTTGACAAAGAACTTTTACGAGAAGGTTTTAAAGTAAGAAAAATAATAAATTACAAATCAACTAAAATTATAGAGCTAAATAAAGAAAGTATGGACTTAATAAAAAAATATATCGCAAATATCGCCTTTATATATTCTAGGAGAAGTGCTGAAAGTTTTGACGAGATAGTTAGAAAATACTCTCTTTCTGAATTGATGACACATTGCAAAGTAATGTGTATAAGTAAAAAAATTGAAGAATATTTAAAATCCAGAGGCTGGAACAAAACAGAGCTTTTTAACCCTGGAGAGGAACTGATAAAAATAGATCAAATTAAAAATGGATAAACTAGAACAATTTATAAATTTATTTGTTGATGTTTGGAAGAATGGAATATCAGGTATTAACATTTCTGAGATAATAATCGCCCTTTTAATTTTTTTAGTATTTCTTTTACTGCGTGGTTTATTTTCAAAATTTGTTATTAAAAGGCTTGAAAAATATGTTTCTAAAACAACAAATCGATTTGACAATTCTTTGGTTGAATCTTTAAAAGGTCCTACAAAGTTTTTTCCAATAGTGATAGGCTTTTTCATAGCCACAAGCTATGTGTCGTTTGGGGAAAGCACTGAAAGTTTTATTGATAATGCAAATAGGACCTTAATCACAATATTAATCTTTTGGTCTCTCCACCAAATTATTGGTCCTATTTCTGTTTTGATAAAAACAGTGGAAGATTTACTTTCTAGAGATTTACTTAATTGGATTATTAAGGCATTTAAGATTTTGGTATTAATTCTTGGCGCCGCAGCCGTTTTGGAGCTTTGGGGAATCAAAATTGGACCAATAATTGCTGGTTTAGGTTTATTTGGTGTAGCAGTAGCTCTAGGTGCTCAAGATTTATTTAAGAATTTAATATCGGGAATTTTAGTTTTAGTAGAAAAAAGATTTAAAGTTGGTGACTGGATTCTCGTTGAAAATATTATTGAGGGAATTGTTGAGCGTATAGGTTTTAGGTCAACTGTTGTTAGAAAATTTGATAAATCAGTAGCAATTATCCCAAATTTTCAGTTTGCAGAAAATGCCGTTATAAATATTAGCGAAACAACTAATTGGCGGATAAGTTGGATCATAACTTTACAGTACGATACCACTGTCGATCAGCTTAAAAAAATTCGTGATGAAATAGATAATTATATTACTTCTTCAGAGGA
Organism: uncultured Pelagibacteraceae bacterium; assembly: GCA_902583785.1. GTDB lineage: Bacteria > Pseudomonadota > Alphaproteobacteria > Pelagibacterales > Pelagibacteraceae > Anoxypelagibacter. The sequence goes on from CACHXE010000020.1 coordinate 5,965, forward strand.
TTACAAAAAAAGTGATAATACCATGCATGCTGTAAGAATCGATAAATTTTCTGATAGTTCTATTGATATGTATGTAAGATGCTTCACAAATACTGACAGATGGTCAGAGTGGTTAAAAGTCAAAGAGAGATTAGCAATTGCAATTAAAGAAATAGTTGAAAAAAATAAAGCCTCGTTTGCTTTTCCAAGTCAATCTATTTATGTGGAGAAAAAATAATGAAATCAATTTTAATTTTATTGGACAGTGTAGTTAGTATTTATATTTGGATTTTAATTATAAATGCTATTTTAAGCTGGTTGATAGCTTTCAATGTTTTAAATACTTCTAATAGATTAGTATATTCTATACTAGACATAAGCTATAAAATGACAGATCCACTTCTAAAACCAATAAGAAGTTTTTTACCACATCTTGGAAGTGTAGATATTTCTCCAGTGGTTCTAATTTTACTTTTAATGTTTGCACGAAACCTAATTTTTGAGTTTTTTGCTCCCTCAATGTTCTAAATATGATTATTGATGGAAAAAAAATAGCTGCAAAATTAAGAGAAGACTTAAAAAAAAAAATAATTGATCTTAAATCTACTTTTAAATCTGTACCTGGTTTAACTGTAATTTTAGTTGGTGATGACCCAGCAAGTAAAATTTATGTAAAAAATAAAGAGAAATTTTCCAAAGAAGTTGGAATGAATTCTGAAGTTTTAAGATACCCTAAAAATGTAGAAGAAAGTGTGATTTTAGACAAAATCATAGAACTAAATAAGGATAAAAAAATTTCAGGTATTCTCGTTCAGCTACCTCTACCGAAACATATAAGTCAAAAAAAAGTTATTGAAACCATTCTTCCAACTAAAGATGTTGACGGTTTCCATCCAGTAAACGTGGGAAATTTATCATCTGGTTATGATAGTAGTATACCGTGTACTCCTCTAGGCTGCTTTCTTTTAATTAAAAAAATAGAAAAAAATTTAAGCGGAAAACACGCTGTTATTATTGGCAGATCAAATTTAAATGGAAAACCAATGGCTCAGCTTCTACTTAAAGAAAATTGTACAGTTACAATTACTCATTCTAAAACTAAAGATCTAAAAGAAGAATGTCGAAAAGCAGATATCATTGTTGCTGCTGTGGGTAAACCTAAACTTGTAAAAGGGGATTGGGTTAAAAAAAATGCCATTGTGATTGATGTTGGAATTAACAAAACTGAGTCAGGAATAGTCGGAGATGTTGATTTTGATGAGGTTTCAAAAGTAGCACGGGCAATAACTCCCGTCCCAGGCGGTGTAGGGCCCATGACAATTGTATGCCTTCTTAATAATACTGTTGAGTGCTTCAAAAGAGCTAATTCTTAAAAAGAAACAAATTATATATTTTGTTTCGATGAAATTATTTATAATTCTTGGAAATCAATTGTTTAGCCCAAGATACCTAAAAGAATTTGCAGATCATACTTTTTATATGTCCGAAGATTTTGGACTATGTACTTTTCAAAAACATCATAAACTAAAAATTTTACTTTTTCTTTCATCGATGCGTTCATATAGAGACGAACTAAAAAATAAAAAATTTAAAGTTATTTATAATGATTGTTATAATGATTTCAAAATTTCTTACGAAAAAAAACTCGAAAAAATAATTAAGGAAAAAAAAAATAAAAGAAGTTACCTTTTTCGAGATAGAAGATATATTTTTTGAAAAAAGAATAAAGTCACTTTTGAGAAAGAAAAATATAAACTTTAATGAAATTAGATCTCCCATGTTTCTCACAAGTAGAGATGAATTTAAGAAGTATCTTCAAAGTACAAAAAAGCCATTTATGGCAAATTTTTATAAAATTAATAGATCAAAATTTGGCATTTTAATGAATAAGGACGGAAAACCTAAAGGGGGGAAATGGAGCTTTGATGAAGAGAATAGAAAAAAATTACCTGACAAAGTCCAAATACCCAAACATTCAAAATTTAAACATACCTCGTATACCGAAGAACTTACAAAATTTGTTGAAGTGAATTTTAAAAACCATCCTGGCTCAATAAGCAATTTTTGGTTTCCAACCACAAGAGAACAAAGCCAAAAACTTTTAGATCAATTTTTAAAAGACAAACTTAATTTGTTTGGAGACTATGAAGATGCAGTTAGTAAAAAATCAAATATTTTATTTCATAGTGCACTAAGTCCTATGATAAATTTAGGTTTAATAACTCCAAGTGAAATTTTAGAAAAACTAAAAAAAATTGAAAAAAAGGTGAGAATTAATTCCCTTGAGGGTTATGTAAGACAAATTATTGGTTGGAGAGAATTTATGAGAGGGATTTATCAAAACTATGATGAACGTCTCGAGAATACAAATTTTTTTAATCACAAAAATAAAATGAAAATTTCTTGGTATAATGGAACAACAGGCTTAGATCCTTTAGATCATTCTATTAAAAATGCGTTAAATTATGGTTGGTCACACCATATTGAAAGACTCATGATACTAGCAAATATAATGAATCTATGTCAGATACACCCAAATCAAGTTTATAAGTGGTTTATGGAAATGTTCGTCGACTCCTCTGACTGGGTGATGGCACCAAATGTATATGGAATGGGACTTTTCAGTGATGGTGGAATTTTTGCAACGAAGCCATATATTTGCGGCTCAAGTTACTTTCTCAAAATGATGGATTTTAAAAAAGGTGAGTGGTGTAATATTATGGACGGTCTTTATTGGAATTTCATAAATAAAAACAGAAAATTTTTTCTTAAAAATCCTAGACTTTCTATGATGGTAAGAATTTTTGATAAAATAAAAAATGAGAGAAAAACAGCCATACTAAAAGCGGCAGAAAAATTTATTAAACAAAATACCATTTAAATCAATGAAAAAGGAAAATCTTCCATCGAAAATTTGTCTAGTATGTAAAAGACCTTTCCTCTGGAGAAAAAAATGGAGACTTAACTGGGATAAGGTAAAATATTGCTCAAAAAAATGTTCAAAATCTTAGATAAAACTTTTATCTTTTTTATAATCTTTTTATCCTTTTCAAATCTATATTCAAATGAAAATCTAATAGAAAAATTAAAAGATGGTGAAAAAATTATCCTTATAAGACATGCCTTGGCACCAGGAAGCGGAGATCCTATAAACTTTGATTTAAGTGATTGTAGTACTCAGAGAAATTTAAATACCGAAGGTATCGAGCAATCTAAAAAAATTGGAAGTTTCTTTAACAAAAATAATATTCCAATTGATCAGGTATTATCTAGCGAATGGTGTAGATGTAAAGATACTGCAAAACATGCTTTTGAAAAATTTAAAACATTTAACGCTTTAAATTCCTTCTTTTCAGAAAAGTTTAAAAAGAATCAGAAAAGTCAAATGATTAATTTAATAAATTTTTTAAATAAATGGGATGATGAAAAAAATTTAATTTTAGTTACTCATTATGTAGTTATTTTAGATATTACTAATCAACCTGTTTCATCTGGTGAAATTGTAATCTTGGATAAAAATTTAAATTTAATCGGAACTATGTTATTATAAATTATGTGCCCAATTTGTTGGATATCTGGTTTCATAGCAGCTATTTTTGGCGGGTCACTTTTGGCAGTGGTTAATCATCCAATATCTTGGATACTCAGCGGATTATTAATTGTATATGCTGTCTATAAATTTTATGAAGCAAAAAAAAGAGGAAAAAAAATGACTGAAGAAACAAAGGATAGAAATAGACGTACAATTTTTAGATTTATACAAGGCGTTGTTGTAGGCTCTGTTGTGACTACAATTATTTTTTATAGTTTAACTTATAAAGAACATGAAAGAATGCATGACTTACTAGAGCAGCACGGAATCGAAAAACACGAACATTAAAAAGCTTTTAACCGACGTTTGATCTGCCGCCATCTACTCCAATTATCTGACCTGTAATCCAGGAACTTTCTTCGGAGAGTAAAAATTTAGCCAACGCTGCACTGTCCTGACCTTCTCCTACTCTCTTAAGCGGATGTTGTTTTGCAATACCTTCAGCTATTTTGGAGTTACCAAGAATTCGTCCAGCCATTTTAGAATTACTTAGGCTTGGAGCTATACAATTAATTCTTACGCTCGGCGCAAGTTCAGCGGCAAGCGATACAGTTAATCCCTCCAAAGATGCTTTGACTGGAGAAATGATACTATGATTTGGAAATCCTTGCTTAACAGCCACAGTAGAAAAAACAACAATTGAAGATTTATTTTTTTTTAAATTGTCTTTGTATTTTTTTATAATTTCTACAATTGGAAATAAATTTAAATCAAAACTTTTTAAATAATCTTTTTTTGACACAAGATTTATTGGTTTCAGATCAATCGAACCAACGCAATATGCTATTCCCGAGATATCCATATTTTGTAGGTCAGAGTCAATTTTTTCTATGAAACTTGGGTCAGTCACATCAACTACACTATGTGAAGCACCCGTTTCCTCTGATAGCTTGGATACTTCTTCTTCATTTTTTCCTATCAAATGTATTTCTCTGGAACTGCTATTTAGTAACTTAGACAGCGAGCTACCAACTGCTCCAGTTGCTCCAAATATTAAAATTTTACCCGCCATAGATCTAATCCCCTTTTGATAGTTGTAATTTTTTCGCAATTGAGAAACTTAAAAAAGTTAAGTAGGCACCAGTTATAAACAAAGCATTAGCTATTATCATTGTAACCTGTGAAATTTCAAAATATGAAAACATTAAATAAGCAAACCCAATCATTAAATCCCAAACACCAAATAAAAGTAAGTAAAGTGACCATCTAGTATTTTGTTTCAATGATTTAAAATCTGATATTCGATTTTTAATATATTCGTTACTCAAAACAATAAGCATTAAAGGAATTATGAAAAAGAAAATCCAAACGTAAATTGCAATACTAAAATTTTCCTCCACCCATACCTTAGGAAATACATTTGTTTCGTGGAGTAGTGTCCAAAAAATTAAGTAACCAAACAAATAATAAGAAATTATGGCAATCAGCTGCTTCATCTTCAAGCCTCTTCAACAAGCTGAATATTTCTTATGTAAGAATTAATGTTCATAGACTTTTTAATATATACTAATTTTAACTAGGCTCTTAGCTTTCTTGCCGCACCCGATATAAATTTCTCTACTTTTGATCTTTTAAAAGATTTGTTTTCTTCAAAAGAAACCTTTTTAATTGAATAAGCATTATTTTTACTCTGCCTAGATACAATTGTAATATTTCCTTTGTATATTTTCAGTTTAACTAATCCATTTACTTGATTTTTTTTAGAATCAATAATTTTTTGTAATTTAAATCTAGCCTTTGAGTACCAAAAACCATTGTAAACAAGTTCCGCATATTTTGGCATGATCTCATCTTTTTTGTGCATTGTTTGTTTATCTAAACTTACAGATTCTATTGATCTATGGGCAATCATTAAAAGAGTACCACCCGGAGTTTCATAAACCCCTCTTGACTTAATACCAATGAATCTATTCTCGACCAAATCAGCTCTTCCAATTCCATTTTTACCCGCAACTATATTTAATTTATGAAGAAGCTTTGCTGGCGAAAGTTTTTTATTATTTACAGAAACTGGATCTCCCCTTTTAAATCCAATTGCTACATAGAATGGCTTATTAGGAGCTTTTTCTGGCGACACCGTTCTTTGATAAATATATTCTGGAGCTTGTTTTTTGGGGTCCTCTAATACCTTTCCCTCTGTTGAAGTGTGATAAAGATTATCATCAACTGAAAAAGGAGGTGCACCTTTCTTATCTTTAGGTATTGGTATTTTATTTTTTTTTGCATATTTAATTAGATCTGTTCTTGATTTTAATTTCCAAATTCTCCAAGGAGCAATTACTTTTATTTTTGGTCCAAAATAATAATATCCAAGCTCAAATCTAACTTGATCATTTCCTTTACCCGTTGCCCCATGTGAAACAGCAAATGCTTTAAATTTTTTTGCTATAGCAATTTGTCTTTTTGCGATTAAAGGTCTTGCTATGGAAGTACCTAATAAATAAATCCCCTCGTATAGGGCATGACCTCTAATCATTGGGAAAACATAATCTTTAACAAAAGTATTTTTTAAATCTTCAATAATTATGTTTTTAACTCCTAGTCTTTTTGCATTTTTAATAATTTTATTCTTATTCATTTTTTGCCCAATATCAGCAGTATATGCAATTATTTCGGATTTATAATTTTCTTGAAGCCATTTAAGAATGATAGAGGTATCAAGACCTCCCGAATAGGCTAGAACAATTTTGTTTTTTTTTTTATTTTTAGGCACAACTTTTTCTTGCAGCATTATAGGCTTTAGTAAAACCCATCATCGAATAAAGATCTTTAGTCTGACTACCATTTTTTGCTTTTGCTGTTACAGATAATTTGGACGCTTTCTTCATTGTCTTAATTAAATTGAACTCTTCTTCACCATCTAGAAGCCAAGCAAAATTACCCTGAGAAAAAAACGAAAATTCATTTTTTCCCGATTTAGCTGTTACCGAAGATGACTGATATTCGTGACCACTTGTTACACTAATTTCATTTTTTATTTTTTGAGATTTTCTAAAAGTAACAAATAATCTTGA
>CACHXE010000021.1 GCA_902583785.1 uncultured Pelagibacteraceae bacterium
GAAAATATTTTGGAAATTTGATTGTCCAGTAACCCATTTGGGAAACAGGGAAGATAAAACTACAGAAAAAAAGAATTGAACAAAAACTTGTTGCAATTACAGATTTTAGCCCAACTAAATTAATTTTCGGAATAGGTTTATTGCCTTTTGAGTTTTGATGATATTTTGCTCCCTTTCTTGACAAGTTTTCAATTACAAATAATAAAAGTATAAAAAATAATAAAACAAAAGATAATTGATTAGCTGTTGTTAAATCATCAAATGATATCCAGGCATTGTAAATTGCTGTTGTTAGAGTTGATATACTAAAAAAATCAACAGTACCAAAATCTGACAGAGTCTCCATTGCTACGAGAGATAAACCAACAACTATTGCCGGTCTTGCTGAAGGTAATATGATTTTATAAAAGCTATCAAATGTAGAAAGACCTAAATTTTTTCCTACTTCTATGAGATTATGAGATTGAAATACAAAAGAAGCTCTTGTTAAAACATAAACGTAACCAAACAAAGAGAAAGAAATTGAAAACATAGAGCCAATTAATCCATCAAATTTGGGTATGTATTTATTGTAATCACCATCTCCAAATAGAAAAGTTAATATACTAAAAGCGGTTCCGTAATTTTCAAAAAAGGCAACCAATGAATAAGCGTAAATGTAAGCGGGAACAGCAAAAGACAATATCAATGCCCATTTAAAAAAGTTCACACCAGGAAAATTATAAAAAGAAACAAAATAAGCTGAAGTTACACCAAATATAAAAGTTAGTGATAAAACGCCTAATAAAATTAAGAATGAATTACTTAAATACATTAAAAGAAAGGTGTCTTTTAAAAGATCTAAATAATTTCCTGTTGTATCGAAAAAACTTAAAAAAACTGTAAATATAGGTATGGCTACCAGTAAAGGTACTAAAAACGCAAAAAAAACCCAGAAATTTATCCTCTTTATCAATTCTCCTCCTAAATTTAGTCCCCGGAGGAGTCCAGGGACTAAATTATTCTATTATAAAATTACCAACCGGCTTCGTTCATTACTTTCAAAGCTTTAGCTTGGAGTTTTCCATAATTAGAAACTTTTGTTTTTAAATCTTGCTTAAAATCTAAACCAAATTGTGCAATTAATTTATTTGCTTTAACACCAGGTATCATTGGATACTCAAAAGTATTGTTAACAATATGCTGTTGAGCTTCAGGGGTTAATAGAAACTCTAACAATTTAACTGCATTAGCTTTATTAGGTGCGTGTTTTAATATACCGCCACCACTAATGTTCATATGTGTACCTCTTCCATCCTGATTTGGAAAAAAAGGCATTACTTTTTTAGCTGCCGCTTGTTGTTCGGCACCTTTACTTCCAGATAACATTAAGGCTAAATAATAAGTATTTGCTACAGCCCAATCTGCTTCGCCAGCAGCTACAGCTAATATCTGTGCTCTGTCGTTACCAGTTGGTTTTCTAGCAAAATTATTTACCATTCCTTTAGCCCAAGCTGCAGTTTTTTTCTCACCATTATTTTTAATAAGTGATGCAACTAAAGACTGATTATAAATGTTATTTGATTTTCTTATTACTACTCTACCTTTGTATTTGGGGTCAGCTAAATCTTCGTAGCTCATATTCCACGAAGGATTTACAGTTTTTGGATTGTAATAGATTATTCTTGCTCTCTTAGCAATTCCAACCCAATAAGATGATCTAAAATTAGCAGGTACAACTTTTTTTATAGCTGCCGAACTTGCTCCCTTTTGAAACATTCCTTCAGCTTGAAAAGCTCCTAATCTTCCAGCATCAGCAGTTATATAAATATCTGCTTTGCTGTCCTTTTCTTCTTCTTTGATTCTTTTTTGTAATGCTTTATCTTTACCAGATACAACATTAACTTTTATTCCAGTTTTTGCTGTAAATTTTTCATAAAGCTGAACATCAGAATCATAATGTCTAGCACTGAAAACATTTACTTCGTTAGCAATAACTGAATTTGCAACTAGCAATGTTGAAAACAATCCAACAAAAGCTAGTCCTATTATTTTAATTAACTTATTCATAGTTATCTTCAATTTGAGAACCATTATCACATAGGTGATAATGATTATCAATGGCAAAAAAGTCGCATACCTGACTATTTTAGTAGGAATAAAGAATAATATTTTTGATTATCTAACCAAACACGCTCTGTGGTCCAACCAGTATTTGAAGCTAATCTTTTAAATGATTGTATAGTAAATTTATTTGAAATTTCGACTAAAATTCTTTCATTCTTTTTTAAAAAAAATTTCTTATTACCGATTTTAAAATTTTGATTAATTTTGCTTACTAAAAAACCGTGAATACATTTTAATTTAGTATTATAATATCCATGATAATAAAAATCATTAATATTTAAATTAGTTTTTTGTGTTCTGTTTATAATATTAATTAAATTTAAGCTAAATTTAGCCGTATACCCCTTTTTATCATTATAAGCCTTATCAAGAATTTTTTTGTTTTTGATAAGATCAACACCAATGAATAAATAGTTGTTTTTACTTATACTTTTTCTTAACTTTTTTAAAAATTTAATTTCCTCTTTGTTATAAAAATTACCAATAGATGAACCTAGAAAAAAGTACACTTTGGTTGTTTCTTTAAGATTGGGTATTTTAAATTGTTTAGAATAATCGATTTTTTTGGGTTTTATTTTAATTTTTGGGTAATGTTTTTTAAGCTTTGTTACTGATTCCTTTACATAATCTAACGATATATCAAGTGGAACATAATATTTCACATCTTTATTAATAAGTAATTTTATTTTATCTATAGCCCCACTTCCCAATTCTATATACGATAGCTTACCATTAAATAGTTTGGGTATTTCTTTAGAAATTTTTTTTAGTATCTCTTTTTCTTTTCTTGTAGGATAATATTCTTTTTGTTTTGTGATTTTCTCAAAATATTTACTTCCCTGTAAGTCATAATGATACTTTGATGGAATTCTTTTGTTTTTTTTAGATAAACCGATGATAAGGTCTTTTTTGAATGTCATTTTGCTAAATTAATGATTTAAAAATTGATCAATAATATTACCTGGTTTTAATATTATCTTGTGGAATGATTTTTTGAGTTATTCTGTCTAAAACTATTGCTAATATTACAATACCTGTACCACCAATTACAGCTGCGCCTATATCTAATCTACCAAGAGCAACATAAACGGTCAAACCTAGACCACCAGCTCCAATTAGAGCCGCAATAACTACCATTGATAAAGCTAGCATTAATGTTTGGTTTACCCCTGCCATAATAGTCTTTAGTGCGAGAGGTAATTCAATTCTGTGTAAAATTTTAAATTTTGATAATCCTAGACTAGCACCAGCTTCCTTAAAACCTTTGCCCACTTGTCTTATTCCAAGATTAGTAAGTCTGATAACTGGTGGTAATGCAAATATAATTGTTGCTACAACACCAGGGGTTAAACCAACACCAAATAGCATCACTACCGGTATTAGATAAACAAAGCTTGGTATCGTTTGCATAATATCTAATATCGGTCTTAATAATGTTTCAAATAATCTACTTCTGGATGCAGCAATACCTAAAGGAATTCCAATAATCATACAAAAAATAACTGCAGTAAATATCATTGCTAAAGTAGTCATAGTTTCTTTCCATAAATCTACAAGATCAATAGAAATCAAACTAATAGCTGCAAAAGCAGCAAACTTTAGTCCATTAGTTTTCCAAGCAAAAAAAATAAAAATTAAAATGACAATTGGAAAAGGAATCCAATTAAATAATGTATCTAATCCGTTTAGAGTAGCATCAATTGGCTGAGCTAACTTCTTAAAGAGCGGCCGTTGTGTAAACAGCCACTCTTTAATGTTTCTTTCAATCCATTCTGCTATCGGAACGTAGATTTCATAGTCAGAAGGTGCAAGTTTTAAGTTCACTGAACTTATAATTGCAACTTATTTCAACCAACTATTAAACGTACTTTGGTTAGCCTTGATCCACTCAGCAGCATGCTTTTTAATAGCTCTTTCGCTTTTCTCGCCCGCATTCATTTTCATGTTTTGAGCAGCAATATCAGCTAGAGGTATTGATGCTTTTTTAAGCATCTTCTCTATATCTTTATTTGCTTTTAAGAAATCAGCATTTGCAGCTGGTCTGATGTCATCAGCACCAAAACCCATATTAATTTTGGATTTTGTTGCGTTGTCTACGCTAACTTTTTTTGTACCGCTGTAAGGAACTTCTATCCAAACAACATCTTGTCCAAGTTTTAAAGCACCAACAGTCCAATTCGGAGTCCATGTATAAAATAATACTGGTTTTCCGTTTTTGTACTTAGCAACTACGTCAGCCATTGAAGCAGAGTAGTCAGCTTTTACTGGATTAATAAAATCGCCTAAGTTTAGTTCAGCAAAGTGTTTTGTAATTTGCTTTTCACAACCCCAACCTGGAGGGCAAGCAACCATGTCTGCTTTACCATCGCCATTAGAGTCCCAAGCTTTAGCGTTAGCTTTAATATCCATTACGCTTTTGATTCCATACTTGTCAGCTGATTTTTTATCAACTAGATAGCCTTGTAATCCGCCTTTTTTCATCACATAGCCAACAGTTTTAACTTTTCCTTTGGCTTCTTTGATGTAACCGTCGTGAGTTCCAAACCAACCATTAACCCATAGGTCTAGATCTCCCGCAGCTGCAGCTACGTAAAATACTGAAGGTTTGATAGCTTTAGGTTCAGTTACTGTGTGTCCCATTTTTTCCAAAGCTTGTTTGTAAATTTCAGCTTGGAAATAACCAGTATCCCAGTTTGCTTTTGCCATTTTAACTTCAGCAGCATTAGCAGCGCTAGAGATAGCGATCGAAGTAAACAAAGCAACTATTAACTTAAATAGTCTCATTTTTCCCCCTTGATTATTAATTAATAATTGCAAAAAACTAGCATGTATAAAATGTTAATGTAACCGGAACACAACTAAAAAGTGAATTAAATTAACCCTATAAATAGCGCTTTTTAGACGATTTTATTGTTTTAACTTACAATTTTTACATAAACCAAAAAATTCTAAATTATATTTCTTATATTTCATTCCAGAATTGTCAGCAAAATTAGATAAATATTTGGAAAGTTTTGAATTTTTTATTTCTTTAACATGCTCACAATTATTACAAATCGAGAAGGCTGTTGTTTTTGAGATTTCACAATCAGAATTTTTGCAAGCTATAAAAGCGTTTTTACTTTCAATCTTATGTATTTTTCCTGCTTCAATCAGCTTCTCTAATGCTCTGTAAACCTGCAAGGGTGCTTTTATACCTCTTTTTTGAACGTTATAAAGTATTGAATAAGCTTTTAGTGGTCCCTTTGCCCTTTCGATTATACTAAGAACGATTTGCTGGTTTTTTGAGAGTTGTTCTTGTTTTTGAGTCATAATTTATTTTAACACTTTCATTTTATTTTTTCAAATCTGAAACTTTTTTAAATTTTATTAATGATATAATAAATAATAATAACGTAGCAGTTATAATTGATGGTCCTGAAGCTGAGTTAATTTTCAATGATGTGAATAAACCGACTAAAACAGATATCAATCCAAATATTACTGAAAAAATAACCATCTGTTTAGGATTATTAGAAACATTCCTTGCAGTTGCAGCAGGAATTATAAGCATACCGGTTATCAAAAGTAGTCCTACAATTTTAATTGAAATGGCAATAAGAGCTGCAGTTAGAATTGTAAAAATTGCATTGAATTTATCAGGCTTCATACCTTCAGCCTCTGATAATTCATAATTTACCGTTGATGCGAATAATGGCCTCCAGATTAATTTTAGAATAATAAGTATTAAACCTCCGCCTAGCCAAATAACTAATAAATCATTTTGATTTACAGCTAAAATATCTCCAAATAGCAAAGCCATTACATCAAATCTAATTGAAGTTAAAAAACCTATAACTACAAGTCCAACAGCTAATGAAGCGTGAGCTAATAGACCTAATAAAGCATCATTTGGTAATTTTGTTTTCTTTTGTAATTGTAATAATAAGATTGCTAAGACTGCAGAGATTATAAAAACTGAAAATGCGATATTTATTTCAAAAAATAAAGCCATGGTAACACCTAATAATGCCGAATGAGCCAATGTACCTGCAAAAAAAGATAATCTTCTCCAAACTACAAAACATCCAAGTGGTCCGGTTACAAGTGAAATGCCGATTCCTGCTATCAGAGCTCTAACAAAAAAATCATCAAACATAATTATTTTTTGGGATCTATTGATCCATCCGCTGAGTGTGAGTGATCATGATCGTGTTCATATAAGGATAAGATATTTGAAGCTCTATCCCCAAATAATTCTTTATATTTTTCATCTTTAACTACTGTATGAGGTTTTCCTGAGCAACAAACGTGTCCATTTAAACATATAACAAAATCTGTTGCTGACATTACAACGTGAAGATCATGTGAAATTAATAGAATTCCACAGTTTAATTTTTCTGATATTTTTTTAATTAATTCATACAATGCAATTTCGCCTTTAAAATCAACACCTTGTACTGGTTCATCTAATACTAAAAGTTCAGGTTTTTTTGCAATGGCTCTTGCTATTAAAACTCTTTGAAATTCTCCCCCAGATAAATTACTTAAACTTTTATTTTTTAAATGATCAACCCCTGTTAAATTTAAAGCAACATTAATTTGATCATTTTTTAAATCTTCAGTTAACGACATAAAATCAATTACCCTTATAGGAAGTGTCCAATCAACTGAAATTTTTTGTGGTACATAACCTATTCTTTCAGTAAATCTTCTTACTTTACCTTCTATTTTTTTATAAATACCAAGGGCAATTTTTGCTGTAGTCGACTTGCCTGACCCATTTGGCCCAACTAAAGTTACTATTTCTCCTTGTTTTATTTGTAGTGAAACTTCTTTAATTAATGCTTTATCATTTAAATAAAAGCTCGCATTTTCTACTTTTAAGAGAGTTTTTTTATTTTTATTTTCCATAATAAACCCTTGATTAATAAAATGTAATATTATAACAAACGTTATATTATAACAAATTAAGGAGCAACATGAAACGAACCCTATTTATTACATTGTTTTTATCTATATTTTCTTTTAACAGCACAGTATCTGCAGATGTTAAAGTAGTTACATCAATTAAGCCAATACATTCATTAGCTACATACGTTATGGATGGTGTTGGAAAACCTAATGTAATAGTAGATGGTTATAATTCTCCACACGGTTTTAGCTTAAAACCTTCGCATGCAAAAATGATCGAAAACGCTGATCTGATTATTTGGGTTGGTGAGGATTTAGAAGCGTTTCTAGAAAAACCATTAGATTCAATTGCAAAAAAAGCAACAAAAGTTGAATTAATGGATTTAAAAGGAATTCAAAAATTAAAATTTAGAGAAAAGAATATATTCGAAGGTCACGATGATCACGGACATAAAAAAGATAAGCACGATGATCACGGACATAAAAAAGATAAGCACGATGATCACGGACACGAAGGCCATGCTCACGGGGAACATGATCCACATATTTGGTTAGATCCAATGAATGCTAAAGTGATTATTAAAGAAATTACAAATCAATTAGTTAAACTTGATTCAGCAAATAGTGCAAAATACAAAGCTAATTCTAAAAAAGCTATTGCTGATATAGATGCTTTAACAAAATCTATTAAAAAAGACTTAAATAAAAATTCAAGAGTTGTAGTATTTCATGATGCTTATCAATATTTTGAAAATAGATTTGGAATTAAAGTTCTTGGTGCGTTAACTGTTAATACGGATGTATTACCTGGTGCAGAACAATTAGCTGAAATTAGAGAAGTTATTGAACATGAAAAAGTTAATTGTATTTTTTCAGAACCACAGTTTAATCCATCAATTATAAAAACAATTGCAAAAGATACTAATATTAAAACTGGTGTGTTAGATCCTCTAGGAGCAACCATAGACAAAGGTAAAGGCATGTATTCAGAATTACTGAAAAATATGTCTTCATCTTTTAAAGGCTGCTAATTTTTGATCCTATTTTTATTTGAGTCAAAGAAATAAACATTTTCTTTAGAGAATGATATTTGGGAATGATTTTTATCGATATTGCTTGAAGTTTTTATTCTAAACTCTTCTCCATCCACAGACGAGTATATAATCTTATCAAATCCAAGATTTTCTATAAGATCAATCTTAATTTTGGCTTTTATATCTTGAGAATTATCAGCCTTAATATGTTCAGGTCTAATTCCAAGATAAATATTGTCATTAAATTTATAACCATTAAACTGGATATCGCTGTTAAAAATATTAATTATATTTCCATTTTTAATTTTTCCTTTATCAATTTTTAAAATATTCATTCTCGGGGACCCTATAAATTCTGCTACAAAAATGTTATTTGGATTATTGTATATTTCATCAGGTGATCCATATTGCTCCATTACACCTTGATTTAAAATAACAATCTTATCAGCTAGTGTCATGGCCTCTACTTGATCGTGTGTAACATAAATCATATTCGTACTAAGTTTTTTATGAAGTTTTGAAATTTCTACACGCATTTCTGATCTTAAAGCGGCATCAAGATTTGAAAGCGGTTCATCGAACAAAAATAATTTAGGGTTTCTCGTTATTGCACGACCTATTGCCACTCTTTGTCGTTGTCCACCAGAAAGTTGTCTTGGTTTTCTCTCAAGAAGATCTTCGATTTGAAGAGTTTTAGCAGCATCTTTTACCTTTTTATCTATTTCGTTTTTATCAAGTTTTTCATTTTTCAATCCGAATGACATATTTTCATAAACATTCATGTGTGGGTATAAAGCGTATGATTGAAAAACCATTGCAATTCCTCTTTTTGATGGAATTAAATTATTAATTATTTTTTTATCTAAATGTATTTCACCTTCATCAACTGACTCTAAACCAGAAATCATTCTTAGGAGTGTGGACTTTCCACATCCTGATGGACCTACTAAAACAATAAATTCGCCGTGATTTATTTTGATATTAAATTTGTCAATTACCTTGTTTTCACCAAATGATTTTTCAATATTTTTTAATTCTATAGTAGCCATACAACTTCTGGTTTAACTTTAATTTATTTTTTTAAATTTCTTAAGAAAATAAAGTAATGCAAAATTTATATGTCTTCTATAATTTTTTTATGGGGTTTTCATTCTCGACAGATTTGGTAGGTTTTCACGTTTATATATAAAATTATTAGGGGGATAAATGAAAAAAGTAATAATTTATCTTTTTGCATTTGTATTTTTGGCAAACTCGAGTTATGCCGGAATTACATTTTGGACGACTGAAGTACAGCCGGCTAGAATGGAAAAGCAGAAAGAAATGGCTAAAGCTTTTGAAGCCAAGTCAGGTATTAGCGTAGAAGTAATTCCTGTTGAAGAAAAAGATCTTGGAAAAAGAGCTACAGCTGCAGCAGCTGCAGGTGATTTGCCTGATGTGATCTATCATACACTTCAGTACGTATTACCGTGGGCAGAAGCTGGGATATTAGATGTTAATGCTAACAACGCAGTTGTTAAATCTTTGGGCAAAGATACTTTTGCTCCAGGCGCACTTAACATGGCAAAAAAAGGTGGAAAAATCGCTGCTGTACCAGTTGATGGTTGGACACAGATGGTTGTTTACAGAAAAGATTTATTCAAAGAATTTAATCTTCAACCACCAACAAATTATGAAAACATTTCTAAAGCTGTAAAAGCTTTATCTAATGCTGACAGATTTGGATTCGTTGCCGCTACCAAAACAGATGAAAACTTTATGAGCCAGGTACTAGAACATGTGCTTTTAGCTAATGGAGTTAATTTTGTTAAAAAAGGTGGAACAAAAAAACAAGGTAAAAAACTTAAAAATGCTTTAATATTTTACAAAGAGCTTGCTAAAGCGAGCCCTCCAGGAGAATTATTCTGGAAGCAATCTAGAGCACTTTACTTTGCTGGTAAAACACCAATGATTATTTGGTCACCATTTATTATGGATGAATTAGCTGGTCTTAGAGACTCTGCTCCTCCAACAATAAATAGCGATCCTACATCACCGGAACTTGCATCAAAAACTGGATTCATTACAAACTTTAGTGGACCAGATAATAAAAAAGGTGCAGCTTGGGCTGATGTTAGATACTTTGGTATTACTGCTGATGCTGATACTGACGAAGCTAAAAAATTCATCGAATATTCAATGGATGAAGGTTACACAGCTACATTGTCTATCGCACCAGAAGGTAAATTTCCTGTAAGAAGAGGAAATGCTAGTGATCCAGCAGCTTTTACAAAAGCTTGGAGTAAACTTCCAGTTGGTGTTGATAGAAAGAAACCTTTAACAGAACTTTATTCTGGTGATGTTATTAATAACATTGTGGCAGGTTTAGATACTGCTAACAGATGGGGTGTTAAAGAAGGTGAACTTTCAAGAGCATCAAAAATCATTAATGCACAATTCTTAAATAGAATCACAAGAGAATTTATTGATGATCAAATTTCAGCAGATGAAGCAGTTGATAAAATCAACGCTGAATTAGCTAAATTTTAGTAAAAATATTTTTAAAAAGCGGGTAATATAATATTATCCGCTTTTTATATGAACGATACATTATCAAAAATAGAAAAAAGAACAGCTTACACGCTCTTATTACCGGCGGTATTTTTAGTTTTCGCTATAGTATTATTTCCAATTTTTGCAAATATTTGGATAAGTTTTAAAGAAGTACAATTAAAAGATATTAGAATTCCTGAGCCAAGAGCAAAAAAGATAGTAAAAAGTATTCCTGAAGATAATACTAAATTAAAAATAGTTTATAGACTAAGAAACAGTTCGCTAATTGAAGATATTAATAATATTAAATTTTCAGATAATTTACCTAGAAATATTGAGCCTGTAGATCTTGACTCAAGATGCGAATTTAAATCAAAAAAAGTTAAATGTGATTTTGGAAACTGGGAAGCTAAATATAGGGAAAATTTTGAGATTGTTATTCAAAATATTAATAATGATGTAATTGATAAAAATACTATTAAATCTCAAAAACCTAAACTATCCGGTGATGCTGACAATATTTTATTAACTACCAAATTTACCTTAAAAAATTTCAAGCAAGTTTTTAATGAAAATGAATTTTTAGATTTATTACTAACTACTTTTTATTTTACTTTTTTTGGGACAGTTGGTGCAATCATTTTTGGTATGTTTGCGGCACAATTAGTAAATCAAAAGTTTTATGGCAGGACTTTTATGAGAAGTATTCTGCTGTTTCCATATGTTGGACCTGTTGTTGCGTTAGCTTATACTTGGACCTTATTGTTAGATCCAAATAGTGGGACTTTAAATGCTTTATTGGTTAATTTTGGTGTTATTGATAAACCAATAAATTTATTAGGTCAGAAGTATTTGACACTAAATCTTTTAGGTTTTGATATTAAATTAAGGTTAGCACTAACTACAGTAATAATGTTTGAGATTTGGAGATATTTTCCTCTCGCCTTCTTATTCATTCTAGCGAGATTGCAAGCAGTGCCCAAAGATTTGTATGAAGCCGCTGAGGTTGATGGTGCTGGTCCACTAAGAAAATTTATTAATATCACTCTGCCACAGATAACAGCAATTTTATCTATTTTATTTATGATTAGATTTATTTGGAATTTTAATAAATTTGAAGACATTTTTCTTTTAACTGGAGGTGCATCGGGGACAAGAACTTTGCCAATAAATGTTTACCAACAAGGTTTTGCTGTTTCTAACATAGGAATGGGGTCAGCGGTTTCAATTGTTATAGTTATGTTATTAATAATTTTTATGATTATTTATTTTAAATTAATTGGGAAACGTGCAAATGAGATATAAACCATTATTAATTTATTTATTTATATCATCTAGTTTCCTTACATTAGTAGGTTCAATTTGGAAAATAATGGCAACTCTTCAAGGACTTAAGTTAACAGAAATAAATTTTAACATAAACTTTCTTTTGGCCTTATTATTAAGTTTATCGCTTGTTTTTATTGGTAAGAGAATTAATCATCTAATTAAAATACTTGTGCTACCATTTATATTTACTTTTATTTATATTGCAATAAATGAAGGTGCCCCAATTTGGTATAATGTTGGAATTCTTTTAATAAGTTTATTTTTTACAAATAGGGTTAAGAATTACAACTTAAATTATCTTAAAGAAGATTTTGTATCTGAAAAAATCGTTTTTGACTTCTTGTCTTTATTT
>CACHXE010000022.1 GCA_902583785.1 uncultured Pelagibacteraceae bacterium
AATAAAATCACAGATGCTCCTCTCTTTTAAGACCCCTTTTAATGCATTTCTTTTTAAAAATTTCAATGGATTTTTATTGATTCTAGAAAAAAGCAATTTAATAACTTTCTCTCCTTGCCTTGTTTTATTTAAAACTTTTTTATTAAAATACATATTTTCTCTTAAAAAATTTTTTATTTCGCGGTCGAAATTTATCATTTTCTCTGAAAATTCAACTAACCTTATGTTAGATTTGTATACATCTTTTATATTTTTAATTCTTTTGGTTTTTAAATTTTTTTTTGTATTGTCGATTACATCTTTTACCATTTCATTAATTATATCTCTGATTATTTGTCTATGTATTATATCTTTCTCATGGTTCTTCATTTTTTTTTTGTGCTTTTTAATTATATTGGAAATAATTGGTAATGTATCTATATCATCAATAGTAAATAGACCTGCTTTCAAACCATCTTCGAGGTCGTGACTGTTATAAGCTATATCATCGGAAATTGCTGAGATTTGAGATTCCAAAGAAGGGTTTTTTATAAAGTTTATTTTTTTCTTGAAAATATTTTCTCCTAGTATTTGATCATATCTCGAGGTATCTATAATTGGTCCGTTATGTTTTAAAAGCCCATCAAGAGTTTCTATGGAAAGATTCAAGCCCTTAATCTTATAAAACTTATTTTCTAGTAATGTCACTATTCTTAAAGTCTGAATATTATGGTCAAACCCTCCAAAATTACTCATACAATAATCAAGTTCCTTCTCTCCCGCATGGCCAAAGGGAGGATGTCCCAAATCATGTGATAAACTTAAAGTTTCACATAAATCTTCATTTAATCCAAAAATTTTTCCAAGTGTTCTTGAAATTTGTGAAACTTCGATTGAATGCGTTATCCTCGTTCTGTAGTGATCGCCTGTTGTATTAACAAAAACCTGGGTTTTATGTTTTAATCTTCTAAAAGCAGTTGAGTGTACAATTCTGTCTCTATCTCTTTGATAAGGAGATCTCAATAAGCTTGTTTTTTCATTAAAAATTCTTCCATCGGATTTAATGGGAGTAGCAAATTTTGAATATTCGTTTTTTTGCATAAAATGTGATAAATATATATAATACATTATTTTACAATTATGAGTAATAAAATTGAGTTTACAGAGTCAGCAAAAAAAGAAATTGCTAGAGTAGTTTCTGAAAATGGTACCAAAATGTATTTCAGAATATCTGTTCAGGGTGGGGGTTGTTCAGGTTTTAAATATAATTTCTCTTTTGACGATAAAGTCAATTCTAACGATATTATTTTCAATAAAACTCTAATAGATGATAATTCCTTAAAGATCATTGAAGGATCAGTGATTGATTTCAAAAAGGAATTAATTGGTAATTCTTTTGTAATAAATAATCCAAAAGCTAGTTCTTCATGCGGCTGCGGATTATCATTTTCAGTGTAATGTTAATAACTTCGTGGAATGTAAATTCTGTAAGAGCAAGAATTTTAAATGTTTTGGATTACTTAAAATCATCTAATACAGATATTTTAATGATTCAAGAAATAAAGACGGAAGAAAAAAATTTTCCTTTTCAAGAATTTAAAAATGTCGGTTATCACTCATATGTATTTGGGCAAAAAAGTTATAACGGGGTAGCTTTTGTTTCCAAAAAAGTTATTGATAAAATTGATAAGGCATTTTTTGTTGATGAGAAAAAACAATCTAGAATTATTGTTGGAAATATTAAAAATAAATCTGAAACGATTAAATTAGTAAATATTTATGTACCAAACGGTAACCCAATTGATACTGATAAATACAAATATAAAAAGAATTGGTTAAATTCATTTAATAAAAAAATTAAAAAACTTTTAACAGTTAATAAAAATATCATCATAGGCGGAGATTTTAATGTGATTCCAAATGAAATAGACGTTCATGATTCCAAAAAATATGAAAATGATGCATTATTTAAATTAGAAATAAGAAAAAAATTTTTTGAATTATTAAATTTGGGTTTTCAAGATATATATCGATATTTTAATAAAAATAAGCAAGAATATACATTTTGGGATTATACGTCTGGAGCTTGGCAAAAAAATAATGGTTTAAGAATTGATCATTTTCTTATATCAAATAATCTTCTAGACAAAATTAAAAATGTAAATATAGATAAAAAACCAAGATCAAAAATTAAACCTTCAGATCATACTCCTATAGAACTCGAAATTATTTAACTCTCCCATAAATATCTTGGTATCTTACAATATCTGTTTCTTTTAAGATAAAGCCTTTTTGAATTTCTAGAATTTTCACAGTTTTTTTGAATGGATTTTCTATTCTGTGAATTGCTCCTTTTGGAATATACATGGACTCATTTTTAATTTTTAAAGTCTTTTTCTTATTTAAAGTGATCATTGGCTTACCTTCTGTTATAAGCCAATGTTCAGATCTATGGTGATGTTTTTGCAGACTTAATATTCCTTTGGATTTAACCTTTAGTTCTTTAACTAAAAAATTTTTGCCTTTAAATAAATTAGTATAACTACCCCATGGTCTATAGAAAATATTTTTTTTGTTAAAATACTTAGATTTATTCTTAACAAAAACTTTAGATATTTCTGTCCAATTACCCAGATCTGTCCAGGGTATATTCAACTTAATAGCATTTATATCATTTGATTTTTCAAGAATTGCATAATCAAAAGATTTTTCTACACACTTATTAAAAGCAAATTTGTTTAAGTAATAGGTGTGTTTTCTATATTTTGATTTAATAATTGATTGCTTACAATTTTTTAATGTATTTGGATGATATTCTTTGAAATTATTAATTAAAGAATCTTTTCTTAAAAAAAACATACCAGAATTCCAATAACAGTTACTTTTTATTAATTTTTTTGCCTTTAATGAACTAGGTTTTTCAATGAATTTTAATACTTTGTTTATGTTATTTTTTAATTTTTTTGTTAAAAAATAACCATACTCTATAGATGGACTCGTTGGTTTGATGCCAAAAATAAAAATATTTTTATCATTAAGTTTTGAAGAAGTTCTTTTAATTGCATTAATAAAAACACTGTTTTTTTCTAATAAATGGTCCGCGGAAAAATATATTAAAGGTTGATTATAAGGTATGTCGTTAATTAATGCCGATGAAAGTATAGCTGGTGCCGTATTTTTTTTAATTGGCTCTAAAACTATTTTATATTTGTTTATATTTGATTTTTTTAAAGATTTTTTAACCTGTGATAAATATTTATTATTGGTACTTATAATTGGATAGTCAAAAATTATATTTTTGACTCTTTCTAATGTTTTTTGCATTAAAGACCATCCACCAAAATCTATAAATTGTTTAGGTTGATGATGTTTTTTGTCTTCCCACAGCCTAGTGCCTGCCCCACCACACAAAATAACTGGTCTAATTTTCATTAAATATCAGCGTAACATTTAACTTCGTTTTTTCCACCAGGATGTGTTGATGCTCCTAAATAAGCTGGACCAACTGTTTGTGCATATTTCCAAAGTGTTCCATTTCCAAAGTTAATTTTTTTTGGTTTCCATTTTCTTTTTCTCTTGGCCAATTCTTTTCTTGTAAGTTGAACGTTAATTGTTCCTTTTTTCGCATCAATATGGATAACGTCACCATTTTTTAATAAACCTATTGGTCCTCCTATTGATGCCTCAGGTCCTACATGTCCAATACAAAAACCTCTTGTAGCACCAGAAAATCTTCCATCAGTTATCAAAGCAACTTTTTCACCTTTACCTTGTCCATAAATAGCTCCTGTTGTTTGGAGCATTTCTCTCATGCCTGGGCCGCCTTTCGGTCCTTCGTATCTAATAACTATAATATCTCCATCTTTATATTTTCTTTTTAAAACTGCTTTGTACGCTGACTCCTCGGTATCAAAACATCTGGCTCTTCCTGTAAATTTAAGTTTTTTTAATCCAGCAACTTTGACAATTGCTCCCTCAGGAGCAAGATTACCTTTTAATCCAACGACACCACCGTCATTAGACAAAGGGTTGTTATATTTTCTCATTACTTTTTGCTTATTATTAAATTTAACTTTTTTTAAATTTTCTTTCATGGATTTTCCAGTAACAGTTAAGCAATTGCCATGTATATATCCGCCATCTAACAATGTTTTTAACAACATTGGAACTCCGCCAGCTTTCCACATGTCTTTTGCTACATATCTACCACCTGGTTTTAAATCTGCAAGATAAGGTGTTTTCTTAAAAATTTTTGCTACATCCATCAAATCAAATTTAATTCCTATTTCATTAGCAAGCGCTGGTAAATGTAATGCAGCATTAGTAGACCCTCCTGTAGCGGCGACAATAGTTGCTGCGTTTTCTAATGATTTTCTTGTAACAATATCTCTGGGTCTAATATTTTTTTTCAATAAGTTCATTACTGCCTTGCCACTTTGTAAAGCGTATCTATCTCTCTGACCGTATGGTGCAGGTGTTCCAGCAGAATAAGGTAAAGCTAACCCGATAGCTTCAGATACACATGCCATAGTATTTGCTGTAAATTGTCCTCCACAAGCTCCTGCGCTAGGACAAGCTTTTAATTCTAATTTACGCAATGCATGCTCGCTCATTTTACCTGAGGAATATTTCCCTACTCCTTCAAAAACATCTAAAACTGTCACATCTTTTCCATTATATCTCCCCGGAAGAATCGATCCGCCATAAATAAATACACTTGGTACGTTAAGTCTAAGCATGGCCATCATCAAACCTGGCAAAGACTTATCACATCCGGCCACACCTACTAATGCATCATAGCAATGACCTCGTACAGTTAATTCTGTTGAGTCTGCAATTACATCTCTTGATACTAATGAAGATTTCATTCCTTCATGTCCCATTGCAATACCATCGGTTACTGTAATTGTACAAAATTCTCTTGGTGTACCACCTGAAGATTTAACCCCTTTTTTAACTGACTGTGCTTGTCGCATTAGAGCGATATTGCATGGGGCAGCTTCATTCCAAGTGGAAACAACTCCAACAAAAGGTTTGGCAACATCTTTTTCTTTTAAATTCATTGCATAATAGAATGATCTCTGCGGTGCCTTATCTGGGCCTAGCGATGTATGTCTGCTAGGTAATTTTTTTTTATTAAATTTCTTCATTTTAAACTTTTAATTGTAAAATTAATTTTGTCCATATCGTTTTTTAGTTCATTATAGGTATTTTTTTCCTGTTCTACAATATGCTTTGGTGCCCTTTCTACAAAGCTTTTATTATCCAATTTTTTACTTATAATTTCTAAATCTTTTAAGTATTTACTTTTTTTCTTTGTAAGATTATCTTTTATTAGGCTGAGATCAACAGACTTATCAAAATAAATCTTAAATATTTCGCCGGCAACAACCAAACTAGCAAACTGTGTATTTAAATCATTTGTGTGAATCGAGTTAATTCTTCCTAGTTTTTTTAATATAACTTCATTTTTTAAAAAAAGATTTTGCTTACTTTTGCTTACACTTTTGATTGATATATCAACAAATGAGCCTGGGCTAACATTTAATTCATTCTTGAATGATCTTAAAAGTGAGATAACTTGTATAACTTGATTTACGTTTGAAATTTCCTTGTCTTGCTTAACTCTATCTTGTTTAATCCAAGGTGTAAGCATTAAATATTTATTCTTTTTTGATCCTAGTTTATTCTTCAACCACAATTCTTCGGTGATAAAAGGAATAAATGGATGTAAAATAACAATTATCTCTTTAAAAACTAGCCCAGATGTATTTCTAACTTCCTGTATATATTTCTTATTTTTGGAGAACAATATTGTCTTCGAAAGCTCAAGATACCAGTCACAGTAACTATTCCAGACAAATTTATAAATAATTTTAGACGCCTCATCAAATCTATAACTTTTGATGCAATTTTTAGCTGAATTTACAGTATTAACTAGTTCAGAATATATCCATTTATTTATATTTAATTTAAGTTTTTTGGAATTTATTTGGCCTTTGAAATTGCATTTATTTACTTTTAAAAAGTTGTTTGCATTCCATATTTTTGTAAGAAAATTTCTATAACCCTTAACACGCTGCTCAGATAATTTAACATCTCTTCCGGGCGAGGCCATAGACAACAATGTGAATCTTAAGGCATCAGCACTATAACTTTCTATTAATGCCAATGGATCAATTACATTTCCTTTTGATTTCGACATTTTTTGTCCTTTCTCATCTCTAACAAGTGCATGAACATAAATTTCTTTGAATGGTTCTTTGTTTAAAAATTCCATACCAAGCATCATCATTCTAGCTACCCAAAAAAAGATTATATCAAATCCTGTAACTAAAACTGAAGTAGGATAAAATCTTTTTAAGAAATAATTTGGTTTTGGCCATCCCAGTGTAGCAAATGGCCAGAGACCTGAAGAAAACCAAGTATCCAAAACATCCGGATCTCTAACTAATTTTACATTTTTTTTATAAAATCTTTTTGCAATAATTTTTGCGTTTTTCTCGTCCTCTGCAACAAAGATTTTCCTATCTGGTCCATACCATGCAGGTATTTGGTGTCCCCACCATAATTGTCTTGAAACACACCAGGGTTCAATATTGTCCATCCATTGAAAATAAGTCTTGGACCAATTTTCCGGAAAAAAATTTGTTGTTTTATTTTTTACAATTTTTTTAGCTTTAATAGAAAGTTTTTTTGCATCTACAAACCATTGCTCGGTCAAATAAGGCTCTATTATAGAATTAGACCTGTCTCCATAGGGAACCTTATTTTTAATATTTTCCACTTTATCTAAAATTCCTAGTTCAGTTAATTTTTCAACAATTTTTTGTCTAGCTTCAAATCTATCTAAACCTATATATGTATTAGGAGCATTTTTATTAATTTTTCCATCATCTGTAAAAATATTTATTGTTTTTAATTCATGTCTTTGTCCAACGTTAAAATCATTAAAATCATGTGCCGGTGTAATTTTAACTGCACCTGTACCTTGTTCGGGATCGGCATAATCATCATGAATTATTTTTAATTTTCTACCAACAATCGGTAACACGGCATATTTATTTATGATGCTATTGTATCTTTCATCCTTTGGGTTAACTGCAATTGCAGTATCACCCAGCATAGTCTCAGGCCTTGTGGTAGCAATAATAATGAAATCAGATGAATTTTCTATTTGATATTTTATATAATAAAGTTTTGAATTTACTTCCCTTTGATCAACTTCAAGGTCTGAGATAGCGGTTTTTAACACCGTATCCCAATTAACTAGTTTTTTTGATTTATATATTAATTTTTTTTCGTATAGCTCAACAAATACCTTTGTTACTGATTTGGATAAATTCTTATCCATAGTAAAAGCATTCCTAGACCAATCGCAGGAGCATCCTAATTTTTTAAGCTGGTTTATTATTTTTCCACCATATTCATTTTTCCATCGCCATACATATTTTATAAATTTTTTCCTACCAATTTTATTTTTCTCTATGTTTTTAGATTTTAGATATTTTTCAACTAGTGCTTGGGTAGCTATTCCGGCATGGTCTGTTCCTGGTTGCCACAAAGTTTCAAATTCATTCATTCTATGAAATCTGATTAAAACATCTTGTAATGAATTATTTAACGCATGACCCATATGAAGACTTCCAGTTACATTAGGGGGCGGTATTACTACAGAATAGGTTTTTTTGTTTTTTTTTGGTTTAAATAACTTATTTTTCTCCCAATATGAATAAATCTTACGTTCGACTTTTTTATGATTATATTTACCTGTGCCCATACTTATAAATAATAATAATAATTGCAAACTTCTAGCTTTATTTTTATAAATAAACCTATATTAATCTAGATGTGGCTACGTGGCGGAATGGTTACGCAGAGGATTGCAAATCCTTTTATCCCAGTTCGATTCTGGGCGTAGCCTCCAAAAATGAATAAAGGAATTTTAAAAATAGCCCTAAATACGAAGAATCTGTCTTTTCTTCAAAATTATACACATTCTACAAAACTTAAAAACTCAATTTGTGGTGATGAGATCAAAATTTACTTAATATTAAAAAATGGAAAAATTTACAATTTTAAATATGAAGGAGAATCTTGTATTTACTGCCAGGCATCAGCAAGTCTTTTGTCTAGGATTGCTATAAATAAAAAAATCAAGGAAGTGAGATTAATACTAAACAAATCCGGTGATTTTTTTAAAGGTAATAAAATTTGTGTAAAGAAAGAATGGAAAAAGTTTTTAAAAATAATGAATAAAACAAATATACCTAGAAAAGAATGTTTGATGTTGCCAGTAAAAGCGACTTTAAAAGCTTTAAAAAATTAAATTAAATAGTTGTTAATTATTTTAAAATAAGTATGTTCAATTTATTCCTCGGTAGCTCAGTTGGTAGAGCAGTTGACTGTTAATCAATTGGTCGCAGGTTCGAGTCCTGCCCGAGGAGCCAATAATTAACCCGTCTCTTTTAAGCTGTGGGTATTTTTGAGAATTTGAAGTATTTTATTTTTTTGATTGTCGTCTAACTTTGAAAAAGTTTTAATTAAAAAAGAGTAATTTAAATCTTGCCCTTTATTATTAGGATCTTGACCCTCTGCGTTTGGATAATCAGAGAAATCTTCAAAAAAATAAGTTATTGGAACTTTTAAAAAGTTTGATAATTGAATTAATCTACTTGAACTTACTCCATTCGTTCCTTTTTCATATTTTTGTATTTGTTGAAACGTTACGTTAATAGCGTTGGCTACTTTAGTTTGGGTTAATCCCAATGACAATCTTCGCATCCTTAATTTTCTGCCAAGATGTCCGTTAAAATTTTCTTCCATTAATTCCCTCTAGAACTTGTGATTGAACATTAAAAAAAATATTTTAGCAACAGTTAATGTGTTAAAAAACTATTTTTATTTTGGGTCAAAAAGACCAAAAAATATAGAATTTTAAGAGATAATTTCTTGACAGGTTACAAAAAAACACGACTTATCTGACCTCTAAAAGACGATATTCCCAATGTCCTAGCTTATCATAACTGGCTTTAACCCAAATTAGGGATGATGAATCATACCAAATATCCATGTTAATTTTTTTTTTATTAATTGGTTTGTCATCATCAGACAAAAAATTAAAGTGCAAAGTGTTATAACTTTTTTTATTAATTAAAAGCTTTTTTTTTCCTAAGAAACTGACTTTTTGCATATTTAATCTACCCGAAATAGGGCTGATTTGTTTACTACTTTTTACAATTTCGTGGTTCCACCATGTTCCAACTGGGGTATTTTTTTCTGTTTCGCCTTGAAAAGATGATCCATCAATGTAAAGCATTTTCTTTTTATTTAAAATTACTTTTGCATATTTTTTTTTATCATTTTGTTTGGTATTTGAGTTAAATTTTACTAATTGATCATTTTTATAAACTTCTTCTGTTTCGGTTATATAGTCAATTAATACAACTCCAAGTTTATCTATTTTAAAACTCCCTTTGCTTATAACGTAAAACAAATCTCCTTCTTTTTTAAAATTAAATACATGATTTCCAATAAGTTTATTATTTAAAAACAAACCGTATTTTAAGAATGTAATTTTTTGATAGTGTGATACGTGGCTTAATAAAGGTTTAATAGAAAATAATAATATAATAAAAATAGATATATAAATTTTTTTCATTAAAATTCGTATAGATGAAGTAAAAAATTAAAGTATTTGGCTTAAAAAAAGTTTAGTTCTTTCATTTTTCGGGTTGGCAAAAAAATCTTTCGTTTTAGCTCGTTCGACAATCATTCCTTCATCCATAAAAACTACCTCGTCGGCAACTTCTTTAGCAAATCCCATTTCATGAGTTACTACTATCATAGTCATACCTGCTTTGGCCAAATTTACCATTGCATCTAATACTTCTTTAATCATTTCGGGGTCTAAAGCAGATGTTGGTTCATCAAAAAGCATAATTTTTGGTTCCATGCAAAGAGCTCTTGCAAGTGCTGCTCTTTGTTGTTGACCTCCAGATAATTGTCCAGGAAATTTTGAAGCCTGATCGGCAATTTGAACTTGTTCTAATTGTTTCATGGCGAATTCTTCAGCTTTTTTCTTTGGTGTTTTTTTAACCCATATAGGTGCTAGCGTACAATTGTCTAATATTGACAAATGTGGAAACAAATTAAATTGTTGAAAAACCATTCCAACTTCAGCTCTTATTTTTTCAATATCTTTTGTTTTTTCTGATAGTTCGTTTCCATCAACTATGATTTGTCCCTTTTGATGTTCTTCAAGTCTATTTATACATCTGATTAATGTAGATTTACCTGAACCTGATGGACCGCAAACAACTATTTTTTGTTTTTCTCCAACTTCTAAATTTATGTCTTTTAAAACTTGGAAGTCTCCAAACCACTTGTTAACATCTTTCATTTTTATTATTGATGACATAAATTCCTATCTATCTGTTTTATATTTTAACTCTAAATATTGACTATATCTACTCATAGCATAACAAATTGCCCAGAATAATATAGATGCAAAAATATAGCCTTCCATTGCGAATCCAAGCCATTTAGGATTTGTTTTTGCCATTTGAAGCATTCCAACCACTTCGGATAATCCAACAACGAAAATTAGAGGTGTGTCTTTTACTAATGCTAAAAAGGTATTTGCAATTCCAGGTATAACTAATTTTAAAGCCTGCGGTAAAATTACAAAAATCTGCATTCTCCAATAACCCATACCTAATGATTTTGCGGCATCGTATTGACCTCTAGGTAAAGCTTGCAAACCTCCACGAATAACTTCGGCGACATAAGCAGCTTCAAAAAGAATTATCGCAGCAATAACTCTTATCAATTTATCGACAAATGCATCGGATGGTAAAAACATTGGGAACATTACTGAAGACATAAATAAAACAGTAATTAGAGGAACACCTCTCCAAAATTCGATGTAACCAATAGAAATATATCTAATAACAGGAAGCTCAGATCTTCTTCCCAAAGCCAAAATCATTCCTAGAGGAAAACAAAAAATTAGTCCAAAAAATGAAACAATAAAAGTTAAAGACAATCCTCCCCAGGCATTAGTTTCAACCCATTCAAGTCCAAAAGAACCTCCTGAAATTAAAAAATTAATAATAATAAATGCAATTATTGGATAAAGAATTGCATAATAAAAAGTAATATAATTCTTTAATTTACCCCTCATAAAGTAACCAACAAATGCAAAGCCAATTAGTAAAATAAATGCAGTATTTATTCTCCAATGAAAGTCATTTGGATACATACCGTACATAAATCTTCTGAACCAAACTTTGATATATGTCCAGCAAGCGCCCTCTGAAGCCACACAAGCTTCTTTGGTATCGCCTGATATAGTTGCATCAAATATCATCCAATTTAGAGCCGGTGGTGTTGCCAAGAGAGTAAGAAATATAATTAAAAGAGTAAGTCCTGCGTTAAAGGTATTATTGTTTACACTTTGATTGATTTTATCAACTATTTTATTGCCTGAATATTCAAGTCTTATCATTTGTAATCCAGCTAAACC
>CACHXE010000023.1 GCA_902583785.1 uncultured Pelagibacteraceae bacterium
GGGCTGTTATTAAAATCAGAAAATGAATTAATTTTTGACTCATTAAAATAGTCTTTGTAAATACTTAGGGGATGATCTGACATATAAAACCCAATTGAGTGAAATTCATGCATTAAAGTTTCATTTTTTGACAATGGTTTGACTTTATCCAAATTAAAAATTGGTTCTTCATCTCCAGATTTTATCTGGAAAAGACTATTTTGATTGCTGTTCTTTTCTTCAAAAAGACTTTTGTTAGTCTGTATCATTCTTGGAATTGAGTTTAATAAAGAGTGTCTATTTGTTTCTAAACTATCGAATGCGCCTGCTTTGACTAATCCCTCTAATTGTAATTTATTTATATCTTTGGGATTAACTCTTTTGATAAAATCATTTATTGATTTAAATGGGCCATTTTTTTTTCTTTCATTTATAACGCCTGATATTGCTTCTCGACCAACACTTTTAATTCCTGACAAAGCATAAAAAATTTTATTTTTTTCGGGTTTAAAATCTACAAAAGAAGAATTAATGTCGGGTCTTACAATATCAATTTTTAATCTTTTTAATTCTTCGACGAATTCTCTGAGCTTATCGGTATTAGATAATTCCGTTGACATAGTAGCTGCAATAAAATCTTCGGGATAGTATTTTTTAAGATAGGCAGTTTGATATGCAATTAAAGCATATGCTGCTGCATGACTTTTGTTAAAACCATATTCGGCGAATGGTTTAATTTTTTGAAAAATAAAGGCAGCTATATCTTTTCCAATACCATTTTTTGTTGCTCCTTTAATAAATTTTTCCTCTTGCTTTTCTAATTCTTTTCTCTTTTTTTTACCCATTGCTTTACGTAAAATATCAGCTTCGCCTGGTGTAAAGTTGGCTAACGTTTGTGCAATTTGCATTACTTGTTCTTGATAAATAATTATTCCGTAAGTCGGTTTTAAAATTTTCTCTAAACTTTTATGAATATAATCAGGTTTTTTTATACCGTTTTTACAATCATTATAAATTGGAATGTTATTCATGGGACCTGGCCTGTACAAAGCGACCAATGCAATTATATCTTCAAATGTGTTTGGCTTCATTTGTTTTAAAGCTGATCTGACTCCTGTGCTTTCAAGTTGAAACAAACCTGTTGTTTCACCTGTAGACAGCATTTCAAATATTTGACTATCATTTAAAGGAATCTTACTTATATCTACTTCAATATTTTTGCTTTTTAACATTTGAATAGTTTTGTGAATTAAAGTTAAAGTATTCAAACCAAGTATGTCAAACTTAACTAGACCTGCATTTTCTGATGAGTGCATGTCAAACTGAGTGGAAGGCAAAAGAAGATCAGAACTACTATCCTTATAAAGCGGAACTTCTTCTGATAATTTTTCGCCTGCTATAACAACACCTGCTGCATGGGTAGCCAAATTTCTATTTAATCCTTCAAGTTTTAATGATAGCTCAATAAGTTTTTTTACTTTTGGATTGTTCTTTTCTTCTTCTTTAAATCTAGGCTCTCTTGAAATGGACTCTTGTAAACTCAGAGGTCTCGAGGGGTCAAAAGGTATCATTTTACAAATTTTATCAACATGTCCATATGGTAGTCCTAATACTCTTCCAATATCTCTTAAAGCCATTCTGGCCTTTAATTTGCCGAACGTAATAATATGTGCAACACCATTATGATATTTGGATTTTAAATATTCAAAAACTAAATCCCTTTTTTCTTCACAAAAATCAATATCAAAATCTGGCATAGATATTCGATCAGGATTCAAAAATCTTTCAAAAATTAAACCAAATTCAATAGGATCTAAGTCTGTAATATCCAAACAATAGGCAACCAGAGAGCCAGCTCCAGATCCTCTACCTGGTCCGACAGGAATATTATTATCTTTTGCCCATTTAATATAATCAGAAACAATAAGAAAATAGCCAGAGTAATTCATTTTATTAATTATATTTAATTCATGAGATAACCTCTCTGAATATAATTTTGTAATATCGGCGACATTTTTCTCTTGATTTTTTTTTAAAATAAATTTATCCAGCCTGTTTTTTAAACCAATGTTAGATTGAAATTTCAACTCATCTTCTTCTGTGCGATTATTCAAAATCTTTAGAGATGGTAAAATGGGTTTAGATTTTTTAAGTTTATAATTAAACCTAAAAGGAAAATTATAATTATTTTCAAGTGCCTCGGGTATATCAGAGTATAATTTTTTTATTTCATCTGGAGATCTTATATAATGCTGATTACTATATTTTTTTCTATTTTTTTCATCAATATAAGTTTTTTCTCCAATACATAAAAGTGCGTCGTGTGCCTCATGCATATCTTGGTTTATATAAAAAATTTCTTGTGATGCTATAATTGGAATATCAATTTTATTTGATAAATTTAAAAGTATATTTTCGAAATTTTTTTCTCCATCATCATTATGTCTTTGTATTTCAAAATAAAACGAGTCGTGAAAAGTTTTTTTTAATAAAATAGCTAAACTTTCCAATTCTTTAATTTTATTTTTCTTCATAAGAGTTGAGAAAAGGGAGTCTATACCTCCACTTAATACCATTATATCCTTAGAGTTTTTTAAGAGTTCTTCAATTTTACAATGAGGTATTTCTTTTTCTTTAGTTTCTAAAAAACTTTTTGATGATAATTTTACTAAATTTCCATAACCTGTTTCAGTTTTGGCAAAAATCGGTAATTTTCCAATTATATTCAAGTATTCAAAATTAATTTGAGTTCCAATAATAGGTTGAGTTCCAACTTTACTGATTGACTCAGAAAATTCTAAAGCGCCACAAAGATTATGACTATCACTTAATCCTATAGCTGGAATTTTATTTAACTTGCAAAAATCAGCAAGATCCTCAATTTTAATTGCTCCTTCACATATTGAATATTGGGTGTGTATTTTAAAATTTGTAAAATGATTTTTTTTTTTAACCATTTAGTCTTTTTATATTACCATTAACCAGGCTTAAAGTATAATCGGCCTTTTTCGCTAATTCTCTATTATGAGTTGCAATTAAAATTATTTTATTTTTTTCTTTTAATTTTAAAAAATAAGAAAATACATCTTGAGAGTTTTTATAATCTAGGTTCCCTGTTGGTTCGTCCGCTAGTATAATTTTAGTTTCAGCTATTAAAGTTCTTGCTATTGCAACTCTTTGTTGTTCACCTCCTGAAAGATCTGAAGGAAAATGATTAATTCTATGTCCAAGATTTACTTTTTTAAGAAATTTTTCAGCTTTTTTTAAAGCATAATTGTAGCTTTTATTTCTTATTATTAATGGTATTGCAACATTTTCTAAAGCTGTGAAATCCGATAATAAATTGTTATTCTGAAATATTATTGAGACATGGTCCCTAATTATTTGATTTTTTTTATTTTCAGATAAATTTGAAGTTGAGTATCCTAATATACTAATTTTTCCCCTAGTAGGCTTATCTAATAAAGCAAGCAAATGAAGCAAGGTTGATTTGCCAGAACCTGACGGTCCAACTATAGCAATTAATTTGCCTGGTTCTAAATTTAAATTTATATCATTCAGAACTTTTATATTTGAGTTTCTATTTTCAAATTGTTTGTATAATTTTTTAATTTCAATTAAAAATTTACTCATATTTAAGAGCCTTTATCGGTTCAATTTTAGTGACCGCAAATGATGGCAATAGGGAAGCCAATACTGTTACGATAATTGAAAAAAATGATATTGATAATATTGACTTTAGATTTATTTCACTTGGCATTTCCTCTAAAAAATACACATCTTCAGGAAAAATCTGCAAATTAAAAGCTATAGATAAAAATTGTCTTATTTCCTCAATATAAATTGAAAATACCACTCCGAAAACTACTCCAACTACAGTGGCAAAAAATCCAATTAGGAAGCCCGTTAAAAAAAAAGATTTAACAATTGACTTTTTTGATAAACCTAAAGATTTTAAAATAGCTATTTCTTTAGTTTTATTTTTTATAAGTATAGTAAGGCCAGAAATAATATTAAATGCTGCAACAATAATTATTAAAGTTAAAATTAAAAACATTACATTTCTCTCAACTTTTAAAGCTGAAAAAAAAGATTTATTTAAATCTGACCATGAATTTACATAAAAGTTAGAATTTGTATTCTGTATTTCATCTTTATATTTATCTGCGATTAGAGGATTTTCTAAGAAGATTTCTAAACTAATATCTTTAAAAGTCTTTTCAAAAAATGACAAGGAGTCGTTTAAATTAAAAAAAGCTACATTTCTGTCAAATTCATAAAGACCACTACTGAATACAGCTGAAATTTTATAAGAGGATTGTTTTGGTATTGAACCTAATGGAGTTGAAATTGAAGAAGACGACATAATGTTAATTTCATCACCAACAACAACTCCTAATTCAATTGCAAGATATTTACCTAAAATTATTGTTCCATCAGAAAAATCTCTAACACTGCCATCAATAATATTTTTTTTAAAAAAATCCAGCTTATTTATTTTTGTTGGTTCAATTCCTCTAATCAAGACGCCCTTTGCAGAATTATCAATCATAATCACTGCTTCGCCATTGTAAGTTTTAATGATTAGAGTTTCTTTATATTTTTCCTGAAGTTCTGAATAAAATTTTTCATCAATATGAGTGCTATATGGTTTTACAGTTATATGAGAGTTAAATCCTAGAATTTTTTCAGTTAATTCTGCTCTAAAACCATTCATAACAGACATAACTATAATTAAAATAGATACACCTAACATTATTCCGAGAAATGAAAAGATTGAAATAACTTTTAAAAAACCTTCTTTTTTTTTAGGTTTGAGATTTCTTGTTGTTATTAATTTTTCTATAGTGGTAAACAATTTAATTCTTTAAAAGTTTTGTAATTTCATTCAAATCTAACATTTGCGACTCTTTATCGATTTCTTTAAATTCAAACATATTGTTCTTAGTCTTTGAGCCAATAATTATTTGAAAAGGAATTCCTAGAAGATCATGTTTTTTAAACTTATTTGATATATTTTCCTCTACATCATCTAGTAACACATCAATTCCATTAGTTTTTAACTCATCATATATTTTTTTTGCTTTGTCGAGATTTGAATTATCATTTTTATTAATAGCTGGTATAATTACTACATCAAAAGGTGAAACTAATTTGGGCCATTTCATTTTTTCTTTAGAATATTTTGCTTCAATTATGGCCGCTACTAATCTCGAAACTCCAATACCATATGAGCCCATTTTAACAAAAATTTTTTTACCTTCTTTACTGTCTACTGAACATTTCATAGGTTTAGAATATTTATCTCCAAAATAAAATATGTGGCCCACTTCGATTCCTTTTGTTTGAATTTGATCTTCTTTTTTAACATTCTTATCGAAATCTTCAGATTTAAATTTATCATCAGTTACAGCATAAAATTGTGAAAAATCAGTTCTCATTTTTTTTAATGATGCATCGGTATTTTGGTATTTGTCTATTGAAATATCAAAAATTTTTTTATCTGTATAAATTTTACTTTCACCTGTGTCTGCTAAAATGATAAACTCATGAGAGAGATCACCTCCTATCGGGCCTGTGTCAGCTTTCATGGGTATAGACTTTAAACCTAATTTTTGAAAAGTCTTCAAATAAGCAAAAAACATCTTGTTGTATGACAAAACTGCCTCATTTTCATTTAAGTCAAAAGAGTATGCGTCTTTCATATAAAACTCTCTACATCTCATCACACCAAATCTAGGCCTTAACTCGTCTCTAAACTTCCATTGTATGTGATAAAAAATTTGCGGCAATAATTTGTATGATTTTACACTGGACCTGAAAATTTCAGTTATTTGTTCTTCGTTTGTAGGCCCATATAACATTTCTCTTTTTTGCCTGTCTGATATTCTTAACATTTCTTCGCCATAATCGTCATATCGTCCGCTTTCTTTCCATATATCTGCTGATTGGATGGTTGGCATTAACATTTCTTGGGCACCAATATTGTTCTGTTCGTTCCTGACAATGTTTTCAATTTTTTTCATAACTTTAAAACCTAATGGCAACCAAGAGTATATTCCTGCTGAAGATTGTCTTATCATTCCTGTTCTAAGCATAAGTTGGTGTGATTTTATTTTGGCTTCTGTTGGTAAATCTTTAGTAATAGGAATAAATAACTTAGATAAAAGCATTATAATCTCGCAATGTTTATATTTGTGAAGGGTTTTTTTCCTGTTTTGTCTCTTATAATTTTTCTACAAGTTTGTTTGACTGTTTCAATGAGATTTTTTTCTTGGTTTCTATTTTTCATTGAAAATGTCCTACAGGTATTAAAGATTTCATCTTCCATTTCAAAAACAATTTTTTCATCAATACTGTTTTCTGGTATACCTCGATAAGATATTACAGGTTTCGTTAACTTTCCACTATTGCTTAATATTAAAGTAATTTCTAAATATCCATTTAGTGATAAATTTCTTCTTTCTTTAATTGACTTAGAATTTTCACCAACAGCTATATTTCCATCTAAATACATTTTACCAGAAGGTGCTTTATCAATAACCTGGGGATTATTCCCAGGAGAAATTCTAACAATGTCCCCATCTTCAATTCTTAAAGCATGAGGAATCTGCATTTCTTTTGCAAATTTAATATGCTCATTCATGTGTCTGTGTTCACCATGAACTGGTATAATTGAATCTGGTTTGACCCAGTTATACATATCTTTTAAATCTTCTCTATTTGGGTGACCTGATACATGAACAAAATCAGTTTCTTCAGTTACAAGATCAATATCCTGCCTAACAATATCATTATGTAGAGAATAAAGTTTTTTTTCGTTACCGGGAATAATTTTGGAAGAAAAGATAATTGAGTCTCCCTTTTCTATAAAAACATCTGGATGTATACCTTTTATAATTCTTTTCATTGCACCCATTGGCTCACCTTGGCTACCTGTACATAAATAAACTATTTTTTCTCTTGGAATTTTTTTAGCATCTCTTGGGTCAATTGGGTCTTTTACATTTTTAAGATATCCGCATTGTCTCGCTGCTTTAAATATTCTATTCATTGAACGTCCAACTAAAGAAACTTCTCGACTTATTTTTTCGGCACAATAAAAAACACTTTCCATTCTTGCCACATTTGATGCGAATGAAGTTATAATAATTCTTTTCGATTTGAGTGACATTATTTTTAACAAACTATCTCTAACATCTAACTCTGAACCCGCCCTACCTGGATTAAAAATATTTGTTGAATCACAGATCATTGCCAAAACTTTATTATTACCAATTTCCTTTAATTTTTTTTCATTAATTTTATCGCCAATTAGTGGATTTGAATCAATTTTCCAGTCACCCGTATGTAATACTGTCCCTGCTGGTGTTTTGATACACAAACCATTTGGTTCTAAAATTGAATGTGTCAAATTAACAAATTCTATATCGAAAGGACCAAGTTTAATTTTACCATTTAGTTTAATAATTTTTAAATTACGACTAATATCAATTTTTTTTTCTCTAAATTTTTCTTGAATTAAAACAGATGTGAATGGAGTTGCGTATATATTACATTTTAAATCTGGCCAAATATGAGAGATTGCACCAATATGATCTTCGTGGGCATGCGTTAGTACAATGCCAAGCAAATCATCTTTTTTATCAATGATAAATCCTGGATCAGGATAAATTAGATCAATACCTGGTACAGAGTCATCAGCAAAACTAACGCCGGTATCAATAATAATCCATTTTTGACTTTGCTCATTACCATAGGCATATAAATTCATATTTCCACCTATCTGGCCTGACCCGCCTAAAGGACAAAAAATTAATTCATTTTTGGTCATGTAAGAAATTCTTTATAAATTTTAATAATACCTTGCATAGTTATATCATTTTCAATCTTTGCTTTTTTTTTAATGCGATTTTTAAAAAGATAAGAGTACCCACCAGTTAATACAATTTTAAACTTTATACCATTTATTTTAATTATTTTATTTATGATATTATTAATTAATCCTTCATAACCCCAAAAAAAACCAGAAGATAAAGCTTCTTTAGTGTTTTTACCATAATTTTTTGGGTAGTGAGTCAATTTAAACATCGGTAAAAGAGCCGTGGATAAAAACAAATTTTCTATAGAAAGATTTATTCCAGGTGCTATAACGCCTCCGCTATAAATATTGTCTTTTTTGATTACATCAAAAGTAGTTGCTGTACCAAAATCAATTACTATACAATTTGTTTTAAACTTATGATAAGCACCTATAGCATTTGCAATTCTGTCAGAACCTAACTGTGAATATTTTTTGATTCTAAAGTTCATGATTTTCTTTAAATTAAACTTTTTTATTTCATAAATTTTAAATTTTTTTTTACTAAGTATTGAAGAAATATTTTTATAAGTCCCGGGAGCAACACTAGAAAATAAGATTTTTTTGAACGTATTTTTTGAAGATAATTTTTTTAATTTTCTATTAATTTCAGATTTTAAA
>CACHXE010000024.1 GCA_902583785.1 uncultured Pelagibacteraceae bacterium
GTCTTTCCATTCAATCTTCGAATCGACCGGAACTTGCTGGCTTTGCTTTTCGTAATATTCCTCAAGGATTGGGCCTACTACTTTCTGGAACCGCTTTTCGCTCCACCGCTTAAGGCCTTCCCTCTTCATGAACCAATCCCTAAACTCCTCGCCATACGCGACATTTAAGGTAAAGGCACCGGTCTCTTCATTAACTTCACCCAATGTTACACGAATGGGCCATTCCATCTGAGTGGAACCCTCTTGCTCATTCGTTTGTTCTTCATTCTTAGACATTTATACGTCCCTCATAATGTGTGTAGAGCTTTCAACAGCCCCTGAACCCGTCTGTTCAATAAACATAGCCCTAGTTTGCAAGCTAATTATATTACTACAACCTGAATAAGATAAACCAGAAGTTATGCCTGCCTTTAAAGTATCTATAACTTTCTTAACAGGCCCTTTGCATTTTACCCTTGATGACACACCCTCAATAGATGCTGCATGACCTCTCCAATCCACCTGTGCCTCTATAGATGCCATTCCCCTATATGCCTTATATTTCTTACCGTCATAATGCGTAACGTCCCCTGGTGTTTCATCTGTGCCTGAAAGTAGAGAACCGAGAATCACAAAATCAGCTCCTGCAGCTAAAGCCTTTACAATGTCACCGCTGTTCTTGATTCCCCCGTCTGCAATAATTGGCACATCACGATCTGATGATGCACAGTCGATGATGGATTGCAGTGTTGGGATGCCATGGCCTGTTTGAATTCGTGTAGAACATATGCTGCCCCCACCAATACCCACTCTAACTGAATCTGCACCCCAGTCTGCGAGGTCATTAAATCCTTCTAGAGTCGCAACGTTGCCTGCCATGATATGCACATCACTCCCTAGCATTGATCTTAGCTGATGCAAGGCATTTTTCATAAGTACATGGTGTCCATGGGCAATATCAACACATATAACATTTGCACCTGCATTAACAGCAGACAGTGCACGCTCTAAATAATCCCCTGTTACCCCACATGCTGCACCTACATTTGTACCTGGTGAACTCACCGAACTAATCAGTGCTGCCTGTTCATCAATTGTATTATAGCGATGAATAATCCCAAGGCCGCCAAGCTGGTGCATAGCGGATGCCATCGGTGCCTCGGTGATGGTGTCCATTGGGCTTGAAATAATCGGGACGCTAAGGCGGATGGATCCCAGTTCACTAGTGACATCAACGCCCTCTTTCCGACTAACAATGTCAGAATAGCGCGGGGCCAAAAGGACATCGTCGAAGCTTAAGCCTTTTCTAAAATTCATTTTTATGTAGCCTTGGACTGCTTTGCAGCGTTTCTCTTTGCCTTTTCTTTACGGCGTGCAGATCTAGTCTTTGGGACTTTTGAGCCCTTAGGCTTGTCCTTTCCTTCAGCAGCTTCTGAAATTTGCCTTAGCAGTCGCGCGCGCTCTTTAGTTGCGCCGACCCCTTCTCCTAAGGTATAGTCTAGCTTAGCTAGTTGCTCTTCTGGAGTCCGCTTAGATCGCTCAGCCTGAAGCTGTTGCGCGGTTTCTCTTCTTTGACTGCGTGCCTGCTGACCTCTTCTCATCATCATCTCCCTGAAGCAAATTAAAAGTTACCATGTGTACTTCTTAAGTAAACATAAAATGGTAGGGCGCCCGGGGCTCGAACCCGGAACCTACAGTTTATGAGACTGTTGCTCTCACCGATTGAGCTAGCGCCCCTCAAATCCATATTCCTATTCTATATCAGCAGCGTGCTGATTTACAACAATTCTTTCAACATCATCAATAAAAACGTTTTCATAAATTTTCCCCCTATACAAAAGATCAACAGCCGTACGCACTGAACTGTAGGGCTGGCCAGAGGGAAGTTCACTAGCGACAATCGACTCATATGGCCCGCGGACGACGACTGCCGGATCTTTCCAATACTCAGACAATGACTCTAAAAGTATGTCATATCTCTTGCCAGAACCAGATGTAACCATAGGGTCAGTAAACTTCACCCTCTTTACAAGATCACCCTTTTTCATTAGAAACCCCCTCTACTCAAAAGCCTCTTTTTCAAAACCGTTCTCAAGCCTGGATTAATCATATATGCGCCAGGCATTACATTACCCCTAAGGGTCGCCCTTGCATGAGGCCCGTGTGTGTTTGTGGGGTCAACAACATATGGAACATTATGCTTATCACACCATCTCATTAGAGAGCTTTTGGGTGTACAAAGAAAGGGCCTAATAACATTTTCCCTAGATGATGGTATGAGTTTTCCTTCCCCGTGCAAAGAAGAAAAGACCCACCACTCAGCAACATCATCAAGGTGGTGAGCAGTAATAACAGGTCCGGCAATCTGCCGAAAGAAATCATATCTGCAATCTCTCCACCACTCTTCCCATGATTTTGACGTAGGCTTTGTAGAAGCTAGCTTTCCGTATGTTAGATCAATTGAATTTTCATTTGCATAATCTTTGACAAACTCTGATGCTTCATCGCCATGATCTGTACCGTGGTTAAAGTGAGCAATCTTTACCCTCTTTTTCCCTCTTAGTAAAAAATCAAGGACTGCCATTGAGTCAGGCCCGCCGGAACATGCGACCGTACAATCAATGGGGATATCATGCATAATCCGAATCATAGAATAAATCATATACATACATAGTGAAATTTACAAAAAAAAGGGAGGCGCATTGCGCCTCCCCCTAAAACTGAAAACAAGTTTTTTACTCTACGTTGGTAGCACCAGTACCATTTTCGGTAGGCTCACCACATAGGATCGGGTCGTTAACACGACGAACATAGATGATCACAGGGCGGGTGGTATGAGAAACATTCTCGACATCTGGAGTAAAACCAGTCTCTGAAACTGCCTCATATCCTTGAATAACCGGCACCTCAGTCGCCGGTGTAGTCTGATCATTTTGCTGTGCAACACTAGCACCCTCACCTTCACCAACTGCGTCAGCAGTATTTGTTGCAAAGTAGTATGCTCCAGTCGCGAATAATGTTACAGCAAAAGCAGAAACGTAAAAAAGCTTGCTCTTAAAAATCTTCATGAAATTTTCTTCCTTTTATTAAATAACCTGCCACATTCACAGGTAATGTATCGACAAATTATTACAACGAAAAGCCGTTTGTATACAAAAAAAGTTAATCTCTCTCAGACCAAAGAACAATCACGTTATTGTCTAAGCAGACAGGCAATAGCCCGGGCTGAATTTGTAAACGAGGGCTGGGCCGAAGGGCATAAAACTCATGTATCAGCCACCCGCTTGAAGGATCAGAGTTGTCAGCATATTCTGAACAATGCAACCTTTTCCCAACCATGTTAACGACCTCTGGATTTAAGTTCTGTTGTTCAATTGTTGTACATCCATCAGCCGACATATTAATCATCACAGCATCAAGGCATGGGCTTCCTGAACTTTCAAACTCAGCTATTGTTGTTTGACGTAATGCCTTTGTCGTTGCGCAACTTGACAGTACTGCAGATAAAGCCACTGCAAACACCGCGACCTTAATTAGTTTCATCTTTTACCTCTACTATTTTTAGCTTTGAACAAGCTGCAGGGCCAAAAAAGCAACAGCGACCACACTTTACGCAATAATCGCTAATCTCTTCTTCTGTGTTAATTTTAAGTTGTTCTTCTATGGTGCGAAGCTTCATAGGCTTCACCGTCTCATCAATAAAAATGCATTCCGGAAACATAGAATTTGCAAAGTTCCATGGATACTTCCTACATGGCTCAGGGCGATTTTCATAAATTGAACATATGTACTTTTTCATGAGGCCCCCAAAAAATAAAAATGGGTGATTAACCGCCCGGAACTTCTTATTGATCGACGAGCCAAGACTTGCAGCTTGTTTTTCTCACGAGTCGTAAAACGCATTTTATGACTTGCAAGTTGTGAGAGTACAGAGTACCAGTTAATCACCACTTTTTTATTGTAACACCACCTTTACCAGTGTTTACGAAAACATTGAAGAGCCAAAATTTTCTAGATACACGAGCATGTTCTCAGACTTCTTAAGTTTCTCTTGAACCAAAGCCAGGTCTTTTTTAGCTTCAGCACAAACGCGTTTATACTTTTCCCTCACTTCAGGAACTAGCTCATCAAGCCTTTCGGGGCCAGACTGATACATGTATATAGCATTTAGAGCATCTGGATCTTTAGCCAAAAATGAAAACAACGTTTGTGCTAGCTGTGTAGCTTCAATAACTGAATTTGCATAGATGTACCCGAGTTCAGGTAACCCAAACGTCCAGCGTTCTTGAACCTTATAAATACCAGGGCCGCCCTTCTCTTGGACCCTCGTAATAACGGGCTGTAACCTTTCCCAGACACGTTTAGCTCGGCGGGTTACAACTGCAGACTGGCGTGGTTTAAGAGAAAATTTATATGTCCCATAGAAACGCTGGCTCATATAGGATTCTAGTTCATGTGAAGAAAAAAACTCAAGCCCAAAAAGCTCTGAGTCTGAATATGTGCCCCGAGGGTCTTTCCTAAGTAGATCATCAATGATCCCATCTATGTTTAATGTCACAATTTACTTCCTCCTTTGCTTTGTGATATTGCTGGTCTCAACAATCTCACCGTTAACTAGCGCGGAGTATACAACCTTACCATTCTTTTCACTTACATATGGACCATCTGCAATAAGAGCCGGTGCATATTCCCCTCCACTCTCTGGGTATTGCCGGCGTACATATAGCCAATACATTTGACCCGGGGCAAACTTGGGGTTATCAAGCTCACGAAGAGGACGAGCCATGGCTTTTAGCAATTTATTTACACACCACTCATCGGCAACGTCAGCGCCATCTAGGAAACGCTTGACAGATTCTAATGCCTTATATGTTCCACCGTGAGTTTGCCAATAGACGGTGTTGTACCCCCTCGATAGCTTTACACAAAGCTTAAGCTTCTTGACAGTCGCTTCGTCCGGTGTCCATGGCCCTGACTTTGCTAGTTCCTCAGCCTTTGAGAGAAGATCACCCATCCACTTCATCTGCTTTTCGCTGAGGTCCCAACCCCTGCGGATCTTGCCTGCAAACTCGCTAAGCATACGGGTATCAAAATCTCGCATCCCCTCAACTGCCACAGCAGATTCAATCCTGGCAATCAGTTCGGGATCTCCCTTAGGGGCAGGAACACCCTCTTCGATCAGGGTGTCTAAC
The DNA here is from genome assembly GCA_902583785.1 of uncultured Pelagibacteraceae bacterium. GTDB lineage: Bacteria > Pseudomonadota > Alphaproteobacteria > Pelagibacterales > Pelagibacteraceae > Anoxypelagibacter. Next base: position 5,172 of record CACHXE010000024.1, read on the forward strand.
CAGTCACGCTGCTTCTTGCTCAGGCCTCGTCCACGGTCGAGTCGCGATGACATGTCACGAACAAACCGACCACGATAGTCATCGGCTAGCCCAGCGGCGTCATACGCAGCTGTTAGCTCTTTTGCTTGTCCGAGGCGAAGTTCGCGTGATTTTCTGGGCATGTCATCTCCATGTCGTATGTTAGTGAAATCCTTTCCTCACCAACATTTATATTATACCACATGGATAACTATTTTGCACGAACTTATTCACAAATTTCCCAAACATATTTGCGATTTCTGCGGATAATCTGATCTCCTGCTATTAGCTGATAAAATGAATCTACAGGCTTAATGACATCGCAAAAATACCACTCAACTATTGCAACAATTTTATTCTCGTCAGATAACCCTTTCCGCTCATCAGCTACAGTCACGACAAGATCTCCTGAATCAAATTGAAATTTTGGACGACGGGTACCTTTCATTTTATGTCCTGCATATAGCCTTCTAGTTCACTTAATAATGCCTTAACTTCGACGCTCACGACCGGTGGCATTGCTACGTTCAACACTGCATAGTGATCACCGGTATCTGGCGAATTTAGAACCGGAACCCCCTTTCCCCTCAACCTCATTTTAGAGCCTGATCTCGTTCTCGGGGGAACGTTGATCTTTACGGGCCCGTGGAGAGTTTCAACCTCAACAGAAGAGCCAAGTACAAGCTTTGAGTAAGAAATGTCTATATCACTATACACGTCTGTGCCCTCTCTTCTGAAACTGGCATGTGGAAGCACATGGATAGTAACATACAGATCACCTGGATTGCCTCCATCAGGTGACAGCCCACCGGCGCCCTGTACTCTTAGTCTCTGGCCAGAGTGAATCCCTGCAGGAATATCAATTGATACAGTATCAATCTTTTCAACGACGCGCCTGCCGTTACATGTTTTACAAGGCTTAGTAATAATCTTCCCCGTCCCCGAACAATGAGGGCATGTTTGAGTAATTTGCATCATCCCATGCTGAACTATAACTCTTCCCTGGCCTCCGCATGTTCCGCACGTAGTCAGCGGAACGTTCGGCTCCGAACCACTACCTCCACAAGCACTACATATCGAAGGCCTTTTGATTTGAACATTTTTACCTGTCCTCGTGCCGAATGCGGCCTCTTCAAATTCCAGCACAAGCTTGATATTGAGGTCCGGACCTTTCCTTACTTGCCTTTGCTGGTTCCTACCGAAACCCCCTCCAAAAAGATCACCGAACATGCTACTCATTTCACGAAAAAAGTCATCGTGGCTTTGTGCAGAAAACCCACCCCCCATTGAGCCTGGTGCATTATGCCCCCATCTATCATACTGACTTCTTTTCTCAGGATCACTCAAGACCTGGTATGCTTCGGCTGTCTCCTTAAACTTTGCCTCAGCTGAAGGGTTACCATCATTTTTGTCAGGGTGGTACTTTAAGGCTAACTTTCGGTATGCCTTTTTGATGTCGGCGGTGCTAGCGTCTTTAGCTAATCCTAGAACCTTGTAATAATCGGGCTTCATGCAAGAACAACTCCTAAATGTTTTGAATCATACTTGACAATTATAAACATTCATAAGAAGATTTATACACGATTAGCATCTAAATGCCTAAATCTCGCAATTGCCTTATAGTAGAAGCGCTACCACCTGGTGTATGTAGTATGCCAATTCCTCCGGCATCGTTCCATGCCTTGACGGTAGATGCCTTATCATCTATTATTATATTAGCCACGTCGCCACTTATTGCATATTCAACTTTAGATCTTGCTGGTGTAATGATAATATTGGAGGGTTGCGGCTCCAGGTTTTCTAAAATCCACAACTTTTTTCCCTCTTCAGTGGTCATCGATGCGCCATCCCTAGCGCCGATTGGTGCTGAGAGTATGTTGACAATATGCCCTGTGGAATTTA
>CACHXE010000025.1 GCA_902583785.1 uncultured Pelagibacteraceae bacterium
AAAATTGGATTAAAAGAAAATGAAAGAGTAGCGGCATATGTTCCTAATACAATAGAAGCTGTTATTTCTTTTTTAGCTTCATCTAAAAATGGTTTAATTTGGTCTTCCTGTTCTCCCGATTTTGGTGCAGAGGGAGTTGTCGATAGATTTGATCAAATAAAACCAAAAGTTTTGATAACTTGCGATTATTATTTTTATAATGGAAAAAAAATAAATATCATAAAAAAAATACCAAAAATTGTAAAAAAAATTAAATCTATTCAAAAAGTTATTGTTTTTCCTTACTCGGATAAATTCACAAAAAAAATAAATTCTAAGTATGTAGATTTTTATAGTGTTATTAAAAATTCTCCAATTGATAATACCTTTAAAAAATTTAATTTTAACCATCCTCTTTACATATTGTTCTCTAGTGGAACTACAGGGGCACCTAAATGTATAACGCATGGTGCTGGTAATGTTCTTATCGAACACAACAAAGAATTCTCATTACACTGCAATATAAAAAATAACTTTAAAGTTTTTTATTACACAACTACAGGCTGGATGATGTGGAATTGGTTGGTAGGAGCACTTTCGACAGGATCAAGTTTATTTTTGTACGATGGTTCGCCAACTTTTCCATTAAAGGACTCTCTGATTAAATTATGTTCCAAAGAAAATATTAATTTATTTGGTGTCAGTGCTAAATATATTGATTTTTTAAAAAAAGAAAATTTTAAATTTAATAAATTGAAATTACCTGAGCTTAAAATTATCGCTTCAACTGGTTCTCCTCTTGTTAAAGAATGTTTTGAATATGTTTATAAAAATATAAAAAAAGATGTTCATTTAACATCTATAAGTGGTGGTACAGATGTAGTTGGATGTTTGGTTCTGGGAAATATTTTTTCTAAAGTTTATGCTGGCGAAATTCAGGGTGAAAGCTTAGGGATTGATGTAGATGTTTTTGATGAAAATGGAAAAAGTGTATCAAAAAATAAAAAGGGAGAATTTGTAATTAAAAAACCATTCCCAACAATGCCAATTAAATTTTGGAATGATCCTAAAAATAAAAAATTGAAAAAAGCATATTTTTCTAAATATAAAAATATATGGCATCATGGTGACTTCATTCAAAAAACCAAAAATGGAGGTTATATAATTCATGGAAGATCGGATGCTACTTTGAATCCTGGTGGGGTAAGAATAGGAACAGCTGAAATATATAGACAGGTAGAAAAAATTGATTTTATCCGTGAAAGTCTTGTTGTTGGTCTAGAGAGAGATGAGGATGTTAAAATTTTGCTCTTTGTAGTTATGAATAAAAAAAATAAACTCAATATTTCTGACATAGATTTTATTAAAAGAAAAATTAAAAAAGATTGTTCTCCGAAACATGTTCCATATAAAATAATTAAAATTGATGAAATTCCAAAAACAAAAAGTGGAAAAATTGTTGAGTTAGCTGTAAAAAAAGCTATTCATGGAAATAAAATTGAAAATTTACAAGCTCTTGCAAATCCAGGAAGTATTAATTTTTTTAAAAAACTCTATAGGAGTAACTTAATAAATGAATAATAGATTCGAAATTAAAGATATATTAGTTGCGGTAAATGAACTTCTGGATAATAATAAATTACCTATTAAAAGAAATCACAAGAGTCATGAAAACAATGTTTTGCTTTTGAATAATGAAGTTAAAACAAATAGAAATAGAGATGATGTTCCTTTAGACACTGAAAGAATTATTTTAGAGGCAGAAAAATTTATTAAAAAATAAAATTATTGCTCTAAATCTTTTATACTAATAAAGTTACTCGATAGTTGATAATTATTTTTTTTGATATCCTCAAAAAAATTCCACGCCAAAACAAGAACGGTGTTATTATTGCCAGAAATTTTATCTTTACTAACAATAGGAATTTTAACACCAGGTACGTATTTGCCATGTTTCAATTTATTATCCTCAACTATAAAATCGATTTCTTCTGAAACTCCGAAAAAATTTAGTGCTGTTGTTGCTTTTGCCGGTGAACCATAACCAATAATTTTTTTATTGCCATTCTTAAGCTCTTTGATGTTTTTCATTACATTATTTTTAATTTTATAAATCTTTTTTCCAAATTCTTGGTAAGTTTTATATTTTTTTAAACCAAACTTTTCTTCCTCTTTCAAAAAACTATTAACACTTCTGTCAATTTTTGCATTTTTATCTTTTTTTATAAAAATCCTAAGTGATCCTCCGTGAGTATTTATTCTTTCTGCTTTAACAATTTTTGCTTTAAATTGATCAAAAAAGTTGACCAATGATGTTAAGGACCAATAATTGTAATGTTCATGATAAATGTTATCAAATGTTAGATCTTGTAAGGTGTTTAATAAATACTGAACTTCGATCACTATATTTCCTTTATTGCTTAATAATCTGAGCATACAATCAGCCATTTCTTTAAGATTATCTGAATGAGCAAATACATTAGAAGCTAAAATTAAATCTGCGTTTTTTTTAAATTTTTTTAAATTTTTAAGACTTAAAAAACAGTTTACTGTTTTAATCCCTTTTTTATTAGCAAGTTTGGATAAATTTTTAGCTGGCTCAACACCTAAAATATTTTTAAAACCTAAATCTTTAAATGGCTTTAGAGCCACGCCATCATTACTACCAATATCAATTATATAGGATTTTTTTGAGGATAGTCTGAACTGCTTAACATATTGTTTTGCGGCATCTTCAAAATGCTTTCTAAATGATCTGGACGTGGATGAAGTATATAAATAATTCGAAAACATTTTCTTTGGGTCAACAGAAACTGAAAGTTGGCAATTATGGCATTTTGGACAATAATTCAATTCCAAAGGATATAGTTCACATTCTTCATTTTTATTCTTTAATAAATTATTTGCTAGAGGTTGGTATCCTAAAGATACTACTCTCTTGAGCTTGGTCTCTCCGCATGAGCGACAGCTGAATTTATAACTACTTAATAATAATTTTTTTTCATTTTCTGTAACAATATTGTGTTTAATTGTGTGAGTAATGCCATAGTTATCATGATCTCTTTCGCCCCTAACCAAATTTAAAAAAGTTGTATTTTCTGAAAAAACCATGGTGTGAGCTACATTTGGCTTGATTACAGATAATTGCCCTTGGTTAACAACTTGTGTAATTTTTGGTGAATTTGGATTTAGTAAATCCTGAAAAACTTCAATTATTTGTCCACTTGTAAACAAACATTTTTGTTCTTGTTGCGGGTGGTAATGATTTGCCCTCATTGTACCTTTTTTTGAGTGAATGAGTCCGATTAAATTTATTGGTTCAGTAAGTTCGTGATTGCTGATTTTTCCCCTTTTGTCGACGTATTCGTTCTCTCCATCTTTAACATACTCCAAATCTTTAATGAAAACTTGAGTTGACCACTTTGATATCATTTCTTTAAGACTTTCCTCTAAAGAGTAAAGGAATTTAAAACCAGAGTTTAAAAGTTTTTTATTTGACAGAGAGTAACCAGGATTAGGTACTTTATCGTTTGTTTTGATTATTTCTAATTTTGAGTTAATTTTTTTACAAAGATTTGCAACATCTTCTACTGTGATAGAGTCTTTCGAAACGTTAAAAATTTCATTTTTAATTTCATTTTTCTCCTCCATAAATTTAAAACATCTTGATGTATCGATTAATGGAACTAAAGCTTTTAATTGCTTACCACCACCAAAAAGTCTTATTGTTCCATTTTGAGAAGCAATTTTAGCAAATAGATTCGGCATTATATTTAATCTCATAGTATCTGTTGAATATCCGTATACAGATGCAAGTCTAAGTATTACATAATTTTTTCCAGATTTAATAATTTGTTCTTCATTCTTATCTTTACTAATAGCGTAAGGTAGAATCGGTAATTTTTCAAAATTCTCATTGATATCTTTAATTAAATCTTGTTTGCCTTCAAAAACTACGTGTGTCGATGGGAAAATAATTTTACAATCTTTTGGTGTTTCTGATAATACAACTTGAGTTCCTTTTTCTGCAACATCGCTTAATTCTTTATCTCTTTCATCATTTAATTCAAATTCTGTTCTGGGTACTTCGGTAATGCCAGCCAAATGATGAACTACATCTGCCTCGTTTAAATATTTTTTAACGTCATCGATATTTCTAATATCCGCCTGGACAAAGTTAATATTCCATTTTCTTAATTGATTAACTCTTTCTGAAATAAAACGATTATCTATTACAGTAATCTCATTATTCCAACTTTCACCTGAATAAATTTTACAAAGCTCGGTACCGATATATCCAATACCGCCTGTAATAACTATTTTTTTCATAATTTTATTATCGATATAAAATATAAATGATATTAAGCAATTATGTTATCAATGTGTGCTTGTAACTTCTGATTTCTCTTTATTTTTGGCTGAAACTTGGTCAATTTCAGCCCACTTGACTGGTTTAAGATCTTTCGTCAAAGCAAGTTTTAGAACTTCTTCAACTGTCTTAACGCATATTATTTCCATGCTTTTTTTAATAGTTTCTGGAATTTCAACTAAATCTTTTTTGTTATGAACGGGTATTAATACTTTCTTTATCCCGGCTCTGTGAGCAGCTAATAGCTTTTCTTTCAATCCACCGATTTGCAATACATTTCCTCTTAAGGTCACCTCTCCAGTCATTGCAACACTTTTATTTACTGGAATACCTGTAATTGATGAAATAATAGATGTAACTATAGCAATACCCGCTGACGGACCATCTTTAGGGGTTGCGCCTTCAGGAACATGAACATGAAAATCTTTTTTTTCAAATAATGGTGGAATTATTCCAAACTCTACTGACTTAGATCTAACAAAAGATTTGGCGGCTTTGACCGATTCTTGCATTACTTCACCTAATTTGCCTGTGATTTGCATTTTGCCTTTTCCAGGCATATTTACCGATTCAATTTTAAGAATTTCCCCACCAACTTCTGTCCAGGCTAGGCCTGTAGCAACTCCAACCTTATGTTCAGTTTCAATTTCACCGAAATTAAATTTTTTAACCCCTAAAAAACTACTTAAATCATTTTCCAAAATTTCTTGATTAACTTTCTCTTGTGAGTCAATTTTCTTAACGATTTTTCTAGCAATTTTAGAGATCTCTCTTTCCAAATTTCTAACACCAGATTCTCTTGTATAATCTCTTATAATTTTTTTGTTAACGTTTTCAGAAATTTTCCATTCATCTTTTTTTAAACCGTTATCTCTACTTTGTTTTGGTATTAAATATTTTTGGGAAATATTTATTTTTTCATCTTCGGTATAACCAGGTATCCTTATTATTTCCATTCTATCTAGAAGTGGAGGTAATATATTTAAAGTATTTGCCGTTGTTACAAACATTACATCCGACAAATCATAATCTACTTCTAAATAATGATCGTTGAATTGTTTATTTTGTTCTGGATCTAAAGCTTCCAACAAAGCCGAGGAAGGGTCTCCTCTGTAATCGCTACCGACCTTATCAACTTCATCTAATAAAAAAAGTGGATTTTTAGTGCCCGCCTTTTTCATCATTTGAATAATTTTACCTGGTAATGATCCTATGTAGGTTCTTCTATGTCCCCTTATTTCTGCTTCATCTCTAATACCTCCTAAAGAAATTCTTACGAATTTTCTTCCTGTTGCTCTTGCTATTGATTTGCCTAAAGATGTTTTACCTACGCCAGGTGGTCCAACTAAACATAGTATTGGTCCTTTAAGTTTTTCTATTCTTTTTTGAACTGCTAAAAATTCTATTATCCTTTCCTTAACTTTTTCTAGTCCATAATGATCTTCATCCAAAATTTTTTGTGCAGCATTTAGATCTTTAATAATTTTGCTTTTGGTAGCCCACGGAAGATCTATCATCCAATCAAGATAATTTCTAACTACTGTAGCTTCTGCTGACATTGGACTCATAGATTTTAATTTCTTAAGCTCTGCAAGACATTTTGATTGTGCTTCTTTTGTCATTTTAGCTTTTAAAATTGCGTTGCTCAAACTAGAAATTTCATCTTTACCTTCTTCAATTTCTCCAAGTTCTTTCTGTATGGCTTTTAATTGTTCATTCAAATAGTACTCTCTTTGTGTCTTCTCCATTTGATTTTTTACTCTTCCTCTTATTTTTTTCTCCATGCTTATTACGCTTGTTTCTTTTTCAATTATTTCATAAATTTTTTCTAATCTTTTAGTTAAATCAAATATTTCTAGTAATTTCTGTTTTTCAAAAATTGCTATGTTTAAATTAGAAGAAATATTATCGGCTATATCCGAAGTTTTTGTTAGAGATTTTAAATTTTTCGTAAAATCAGCAATATCCTTTTTGCTAAGATGGGAAAGTTTTTCAAATTTTTTTATTAAGCTTAAAGCTAAAGTTTTGTTTTCTTGATTCTCACCACTGCTAGATATTAATTCAATTTCACAATTTACATATTTTTTTTCTTCATTCTTTATTGAATTTATCTTTACTCTTTCTAATCCCTCAACTAAAACTTTGACTGTCCCGTCTGGTAACTTCAATAATTGTAAAATTTTACTTAGACATCCGTAAGAATAAATATCTTCCTCTTTTGGGTCGTCAACTTCTGAATTTTTCTGCGCTACTAAAACTATTGATTTATCGGTCTTCATAACCTCTTCTAAAGCTTTGATTGACTTCTTTCTTCCAACAAAAAGAGGAACCACAGTTGATGGAAATATGACTATGTCTCTTAATGGGAGTAAAGGTTTAAGTTTTTCGGTACTCATATTATTAATATGGATACATAAACTACTTATTTCAAGCTAAATTTAAGCTACTGAGGACGATTTGTCTTTTGAATAGGTAATTATTGGCTCTGATCTACCTTTTACGACAGACTTGTCCACTGTGACCGATTCTACATTGTTCATGTCTGGAAGACCAAACATTGTTTTAAGCAAAATAGATTCGAGAATCGATCTTAGCCCTCTTGCTCCTGTTTTTTTATTAATAGCTTTTTTGGCTATCTCTGATAAAGCGTCGTCTCTAAATTCTAGTT
>CACHXE010000026.1 GCA_902583785.1 uncultured Pelagibacteraceae bacterium
ACGCGTTATAGATCACAATCATTTTGTTGATTCTACGCAAAATAAATATGGAAAAGAATTTAAATTAAAACAACTTCCTATTGATCAGTTGCCAAACTATATTTCACAAAATATTGAAAAGTATAGAACATTTTTAGATTTAGATTGATTAATATAAATTTATATATACAAGTACTCCAAAACTATTTAAAAAATGAGTAAACCCCAAAAAATTTTAATAACTGGTGTAGCTGGATTTCTAGGATCTCATTTAGCTGAACAATTAGCTAAAATGAATTATTCAGTCGTAGGTATTGACAATATGATCGGTGGATATCCAGACAATGTTCCAAAAAATATAGATTTTCATCAAATAGATTGCTGCGATTTGAACCAGGTAAAAAAAATCATAAAAGGTGTTGATGTTGTTTATCATTGTGCAGCAACCGCACACGAAGGCCTTTCAGTTTTTTCTCCATATGAAATAACAAAAAATAATTATCTTGCATCAATTTCAATTTTTACAGCCGCAGTAAATGAGAAAGTAAAAAGAATAATATTTTGTTCATCTATGGCTAGATATGGAAATCAGAAAACACCTTTTACAGAGGATATGAAACCCAAACCAGTTGATCCCTATGCAATTTCAAAAGTTGCTGCAGAGGAAGTGTTGGCTAATCTTTGTGAACTTAACGGCATAGAGTGGGTTATTGCAGTACCTCATAATATAATTGGTCCAAGACAGAAATACGATGATCCTTTTAGAAATGTTATATCCATAATGTTAAATAGAATGCTGCAGGGTAAAGCACCAATTATTTACGGAGACGGCAAACAAAAAAGATGTTTTTCTTATATAGATGACTGTTTAAGCTGCATGATCCCAATGCTAGATCAAAAAAAACCTCAACAAACAAATTATTAATATTGGGCCAGATGAAGAATTCGTAACCATTAATAAAGTTGCTGAAATTTGTACTAATTTAACCGGGGTAAATTTAAAACCAATTTATAAAAAAGATAGACCCAGGGAGGTAAAACACGCATTATGTTCTTCTGACAAAGCAAGAAAGTTTTTGGATTACAAAACCAAAACTGGACTTGATGAAGGAATAAAAAAAACATTCGAATATATTAAAAAAAGAGGAGTAAGAGAATTTGATTACAATATTGAATTAGAAATAAAAAATGAACTAACACCGGAGACCTGGAAAAATAAAGAAATATAAAATTTAATGTCCAGGAAATTCTATCAAACTTTCTGTAAAATACGATTTATCTTTTAACTTCTTATCTCCACCCAAATCAAATAAATTTATAATAAAAATAAAACCAGCAACTTTAGCTTTGGAAATTTCAACTAATTTTCCGCCAGCTTCGGCTGTTCCGCCAGTAGCAATTAAATCATCAATAATTAAAACTTTATCACCTTTAGCTAGGGAATCTTTATGAATTTCAATCGTAGCCTTCCCGTATTCTAGTTCAAAATCAACAGAGTGTTTATCGGCCGGTAATTTATTTTTCTTTCTCATCATAATTAAAGGTTTTTTTAATTTGTAAGAAACTACTGATGCAAAAACAAAACCTCTAGACTCGATACCAGCAATTTTATTAAATTCTGTTTTTTTTGAGATTTCCAATATTTTATCAATTGCAAAATTAAATGCATCTGAGTTTTTTATTAAAGTTGTAATATCTCTAAATAAAATACCTTTTTTAGGATAATCTGGAATTGATCTTATATAGTCTTTTAAATTCATAGATTTTCAAATAATTTTAAAATTCATAACCTAACTCATATTGATTATTTGGCATAAGACATTTATTTTTAAAATGTTCTCTCCACGCATCTTTTATTTCATAATCATTTTTGTTGTGAACAGAATAATATTGATAAAAGGAATATGGAAGACCTGAAATTTCCCACACCTTGAAATATAAGTATTTTGATAAATTTTCAAATATTTCCATGTATTTTTTGATTTGCGCTTTCTCCATTTCACATAAATTACCTATAGATATACTTATATCGAAAAATTTCTTTTCAAAAAGATTTAATTGATGTGGAAGTACAAATAAAATATCATTATTTTTTAATGCCGCATTCATTTCTATACTGCTATTAATAGATACACAATTTTTAATTTTTTTATCTTTAAAAAATTCTCTAAGATTTTTTAACGAAAAATATAAAGAAGGAGGTAGATCTGAAATAACATATTTAGTATCAGGCTCTAAAGACAAAATCATGTTTGCTGTTCGTCCATAACCAGCACCTAATTCAAGAATTTTAAGAGGCTTTCTATGATTTTTTGTCAGTATTTTTATCTTATCATATTCTAATAAAGATATTAATAGTTGTTGTGAAATCAATTGATCATTAACTTTTAAATTAGGGTTATATTTTTCATATATATTTTTTCTAATTTTATCATAATTAGAATAAATACTTTTATCTTTTATTTTTTCGTATAGAGCGATTAATGCTAAATTATATTCCTCAGATTTTGACTTTGATAATTCCGGGTGTTTTTTTGTTATAATTTCAGGATATTTTTTTAAAAAATTATCTTTAAATTTTATTAAGTTTCTATCTTTTTTAAGATCATCATCTAACGAAAATTCATCTAAAAATGTAAAACCAGCGTAATCTGATCTTAATATTTCATCTAAAGGATCATTTTCAGTTTGCGATTTTGACATATGATTATAATGATTAATTATACAATGTCTCCAAAACTTAGATGTCCAAAAATAACTTTCTGAATGAATGAATATATCTGTCATATTAATTAGTTCATTCGTTAGATTTTTTTTATTCAACTTAAACCAGAATTTTTTTAGATTTCTTCTTCTTAAATAAGCATTTTTGAATGTCGACCATACTGATTTTGGCTTGTGTAATGATGTTCCGCTTTTTTTTAAAAAGTTAAATAGCATTTTTTGTAAATAAATTATAAAAGTAGATATAAATCAATAAATAAATAATGAAAAATAGAAAACTTGGAATAATCGGAGGAAGCGGAATTTACCAAATGGAAGGTTTTGAAAGTACTAAATGGAAAAAAATTAAAACTTCATGGGGAAGTCCCTCCGATGATGTAATGACAGCAGAGTTTAATGGAAACAACATATGCTTTATACCGAGACATTCAAGAGGTCACAAAATTAATCCAACAAATATAAATTTTAGGGCTAATATTGACGCAATGAAACAGTTGGGGGTGACAGATATAATATCTGTTTCTGCCGTCGGTTCTTTAAAAGAGAGTTTAAGCCCAGGTACTTTTGTAATTGTAGATCAGTTTATTGACAGAACTTTTTCTAGAGCAAAAACATTTTTTGATGAAGAAATAGTTGCACATGTTTCGATGGCGAAACCTACAAGTAAAGGATTAAGAGAATGTTGCGAAGCAGTATTGAAAAAATTGAATATAAATTATCAAATGGGTGGCACGTATGTTGTCATGGAAGGACCGCAATTTTCTACTTTTGCAGAGTCAAACTTGTATAGATCGTGGAAAGCAGATGTAATTGGCATGACAAACATGCCAGAGGCAAAATTAGCAAGAGAGGCAGAAATCAGATATTGCACAGTTGCAATGGTTACGGATTATGATTGTTGGCATCCTGATCATGATGAAGTTGACGTAGCAATGGTCATTAAAACTTTACAAAAAAATGCTACTAACGCACAGAGCATGGTTAAGGAGGTTATAAAAAATTTTAAAAATTTTTCAATTGATAAAGACCCCGCTAATGATTGTTTAAATACCGCAATAATCACAGATCCCAAACAAAGAACAAAAAAAACAATTAAAAAATTAAAATATATTGCTGGTAGAGTTTTAAAAAAATAATGCATATTAACGGAAAAGAATTTAGAACAATCTGGTTTGAAAAAGATATTGTAAGAATAATTGACCAAACAAAACTTCCTCATCAATTTATAATTAAAGATTTAAAAACCGTCAAAGACTCAGTTGAGGCTATAAAAAATATGGAGGTGAGAGGCGCACCCTTGATTGGAGCAACAGCTGCGTACGGTTTAGTTTTGGCTATTATTGAAAAAAATGATCAGTCGTTTCTTAAAAGAGCTAGTCAAGACTTAATTAATTCTAGACCAACAGCAATAAATTTAAAGTGGGCTGTTGATAGAATGATGAAAAAACTTTTAGGCGTAAATAGCGAAGAAGTTTTAAAAATAGCTATCCATGAGGCAAAAACTATTTGTGATGAAGATATAGATTTCTGTAAAAGAATTGGTTTAAATGGGCTTAAAATAATTGAAGAAATTGCTAAAAAGAAAAAAAAAACAATAAATATTTTAACTCATTGTAATGCAGGATGGTTGGCGACTATTGACTGGGGGACTGCTACTTCTCCTATTTATCATGCGCATAAAAAAGGTATTAAAGTTCATGTTTGGGTTGACGAAACTAGACCTAGAAATCAAGGTGCAAATTTGACATCTTATGAATTAAATGAAGAGGGGATACCGAATACAATCATTACTGATAATACCGGAGGTATTTTGATGCAAAGAGGTGAGGTAGATTTATGTATAACAGGAACTGATAGAACTCTATCAACTGGGGACGTTGCAAATAAAATTGGGACTTATCTTAAGGCTTTGGCGGCACATGACAACAAAGTTCCCTTTTATGTGGCATTGCCAAGTTCTACAATAGATTGGAATTTAAAAAATTTTCGAGATATTCCTATAGAAGAGAGAGACTCAGAGGAATTGTCTTATATAGAGGGCTTAGATAAAAACAACGAGATAAAAAAAGTTTTAATTTACCCAAAAAAAAGTAAGGCTATGAATCTAGCATTTGATATTACTCCCGCCAAATATGTTACAGGACTAATAACCGAAAAAGGAGTTTGCGAAGCATCTCGAGAAGGATTAAAAAGCTTATTTAAATGAAAAAAAAATTATATACTTCTGTTAATAAATCCAATAAAGGCATTTCTCGAATTAGGTTAAATGATCCAGAAACCTACAATTCCATGTCCTTTGATATGCTTAACTCTTTAATTACTGAAATAAAAGAATTAGATAAAGATAAAAATACAAGAGTAATTATTATAGAGGGATCAGGAAAAGGTTTTAGCGCGGGACATAATTTAAAAGAGGTTAGATCATTAAAGGGAAAATCAAATTATCAAAAACTATTTAATTTATGTTCTCAATTAATGATGTTAATTATAAACAGCAACAAACCAGTTATTGCTAAAGTTCATGGAGCAGCCTTTGCGGCTGGCTGTCAATTAGTTGCAACTTGTGATTTGGCTTTGAGTACAAGTGATGCAAAATTTTGCACACCAGGAGTAAATATAGGACTTTTCTGTAGCACACCAATGGTTGCCTTGAGCAGAAATGTGAGTAGAAAAAAAGCTATGAGGATGCTCATAACTGGCGAACCAATTAGCGCCCAATATGCAAAGGAAATTGGTCTCATCAATGATTATTTTGATAGTTTAAAACTTGAAGAGGAAGTCTTGAAATTAGCAGAAACAATTATTTCTAAATCTACCAAAGTTGTAAAAATAGGTAAAAGCGCTTTTTACAAACAACTATCAATGCCACTTGACAAGGCATATAAATATACAAGCAGAGTTATGAGTGAAAATATGATGTCTTTAGATGCTAAAGAAGGTATCTCTGCATTTTTAGAAAAAAGAAGTCCTAAATGGAAAGATAAATGACAGACGATAGTTTAATTAAGCAAAGTCTTGAGTCTGCAAAAACAATTGCAATCGTTGGCGCAAGTGCAGTAAAGGAAGGAGAAGTTTTAGCTAAAACAAGATTAAAACCCTCAATTATTGTGATGAAGTATCTTTTAGAATTTGGTTATAAAGTTATACCGGTAAATCCTTTTTCAAAAGGAAAAAAAGTAAATGGTGAAGTAATAGTTGAAAAACTAGAAGATATTTCTACTAATATAGATATCATAAATGTTTTTCGTCCTTCCAAAGAGACACCAGAGATAGCCAAACAAGCTGTCAAACTCGGAGCTAAAACACTTTGGTTACAATTTGGCATTAAAAACACAGAAACAGAAAGAATTTCTAACTCGGCGGGTATTACATGTATTATGAATAAATGTATAAAACAGGAATATCAAA
This sequence comes from uncultured Pelagibacteraceae bacterium, assembly GCA_902583785.1. Taxonomy (GTDB): domain Bacteria; phylum Pseudomonadota; class Alphaproteobacteria; order Pelagibacterales; family Pelagibacteraceae; genus Anoxypelagibacter. Next base: position 6,112 of record CACHXE010000026.1, read on the forward strand.
GATTATTTTTAAAATCCAAACCTGTTTTCCCGGTTCTTTTGAACGATTAAATTTAAATTATCTTAAAGAAGCGGCTATATTTCCACCGTCAACAGTAAGAATTGCACCAGTGGTTTTTTTTGAAACCGCTAAATGAAAAAAAGCTTTAGCAACATCTTCCGCTTTTACTTCATTTGATAATAAATTTCCTCTCATATATGTATCTGCACTTACCAATCTTGCTTTGGCTCGTGTTTTAATCATTTTACCTGTCATTAAACCACTTTTAATTCTATCTGCGTTTACTCCATTAGATCTAATCCCGTAAGATCCATAGTCTAATGCATATTGTTTACACAAGCTAAGCAAAGCAGATTTTGGCAATCCATAGGGTCCAAAGTTTTTACCTGGATTTACAGATTGTTTAGAAATATTAAAAAGTAGACAACCATTAATATTTTGTTTTTTCATTATTTTTATTGCTTCAGATGCACAGTTTTGATGAGAAAAGAAATTAATTTCAAAACTTTTTCTTAAAACCTCATCACTCACTTCACCTATTGCACCGCCAGGTGCAGCACCA
>CACHXE010000027.1 GCA_902583785.1 uncultured Pelagibacteraceae bacterium
AACTAACTCTATTCAGGGAGACGAAAGTAAACAATTATCTAAAAGACCAACTCTTGATAATGATGCTTGGAGTTCATATTGTAAAAAAATTAATGAAGTTGGAAAAAGACTTGAAGATGAGGAAATGCCACTAGCTTATCATCATCATATGGGTACTGTTATACAGTCTGAAGAGGATACGATTAGACTAATGCAAGAAACAAATGACTCGGTTAAACTTACTATTGATACCGGACACATGTTATTTGCAGGTGGAGATTATTTAAAAATAATTAAAAACTTTAAAGAAAAAATTGTCCACGTGCATTGTAAAGATATGAGAGAAAATGTTTTAAAAAAATCTTTATCTAAAAACTTAAGTTTTCGACATGCATTTCTTGAAGGTGCCTTTACAGTTCCTGGTGACGGTTGCATAGATTATAAACCAGTTCTAGATCAACTTAAAAAAAATGATTATAGCAGCTGGTTAGTTGTTGAGGCTGAACAAGACCCAAAAAAAGCAAACCCATTTGAGTATGCAAAAAAAGGCTATGCATATTTAAAAAAAACTGCAACTGATGTTGGATTTAAAATTATTAAATAAGTTTATCTATAAACTGAGGTAAGTTCATTATTTCCGGCAGCTACACAAGGTGATTTTATGCAAGTTCCAATAACCCATTCCGATCCAGCTTCTGCACTAAAATTTTGAGAACTTAAAAAAATAACTCCCATTTCAGTAGACTGACCGGCTTTACCCTCAGCTTGAAGCCTCGGGTCCTGAGCTTGCTTTAAAATTTCTTTATTAGATGAATATGGATTAACCATTTTAATATTGTTATTTACATATTCAATAAGTTTAATAGACAGCCATTCACCTTTACATAAATCTCCCCAGATTGTTTTAGAATTTTCATCGCCTCGATCACACTTATTTATTTCTGTATTAATAAAATCAACAATTTGTTTATGGTTAGATTTTACAGTATTTGCTTTTTCTTCAACAGCAGATCTTGTTGATGCTGTCCATAACAACATGCCAACCACAAAGACTGCAGATGAAAGTACTAAAATTTCTAAAAGTCCGTAATTTTTAAATCTACTCAAAAAATTGTTCATAATTTAACTAACATAGATGGTTTTATTTTATTTTCAAAATAATCAATTATATTTTGAACTGTTTCTATACTCATTCGGGATTTACACTCTTTAGTAAAAGTAGCTGAATGAGGACTTAATAAAACTTTTTTATTTTTTAATAAAGGATTGTCTGAATTTGGAGGTTCTTTTTCAAACACATCAAGTCCTGCGGCAAAAATTAAATTTGATTTGAGTGCAATATCAAGATCAACCTCATTTATAATCCCTCCTCTAGCTGTATTTATAATAATTGAATTTTTTTTCATTGTTTTCAAAACTTTTAAGTCTATTAGATTTTTAGTTTTTTCATTTAATGGCATATGTATTGACACAAAATCAGCTGTTACAATACTTTCTTCTAACTTATTAATCTTCTTACCGCCAAAAGATTTGATAGTAGTTTCATCAACGAAAGGATCAAACACATTTACTTTCATCTCAAAACCTAGGCATCTTTTGATTAAATTTTTGCCAATACGACCGAAACCTGCGATTAGAATCTCCTTTTTAAATAATTCAAAAGTTTCTATTTTGTTAATATTGCTCTTAAAATTTCCTTCTCTTACTGCTGTATCGTAAGAAACTATACCTTTTGTTAAACTTAACATCATATACATTACATGCTCTGCAACAGCTAGGGAATTAGCAGTTGAGGTAATTAGTAATGCTATTTTATTTTTTTTAATAAATTTTAAATCTACATTATCAATTCCAACACCATGTCGTGATATGACTTTAAGTTTTTTACAGTGTTTAAGAATTTCATCATTTAATTTTGCAACACGTAATGTCACTCCATCAAAATTAGGCAATTTTTTTATAAGGTTTTCTTTATGTGTGTTTTCTATTAATTCATATTTAAAATTTGGATGCTTATCTAAAAGTTTCATCCCGGCTTCATCTATTTTTTCTATAATGCCAATTTTAAACATAATTTTTTGGCGGTCCCACGGGGAATCGAACCCCGATTAGATGATTGAAAACCATCTGTCCTAACCGTTAGACGATGGGACCTTATTATTGATTGTCTTATTAACAGAAATATCATCGATAATAAACTCTACATTTCTTTGACCTTTCCATTCATTAAGACTTAATTTTCCAAAAATATTAATTTTTTTTCGATTTTTGGTTAACAAATATGTTTCTAAATTGGTTTTTAAAGCATTAAATGTGACACTTTTTACTACAGAACCATCTTGGGCTACAAAAAATGACTTAATATGTCTATCTCCTACAATAGAGGACTTCATTAGCTCTAAATTTTCAATTACAAATCTGGGTTCTGGGTTTCCAGATCCAAATGGAGAAAGTGAATTAATCTCAAAAAAGAATTCCTCATTTAAAGCAGATGGCGATATTTTCGAGTCGAAAAATAAAGTGTTTGTTTTACTTAAACTTTTTTTCATTTTTAAGAATTTATTTTTAATAAAATCTTTAAACTCATGAATTTTATTTTCATCAATGCTAAAACCTCCAGCCATTTTATGGCCCCCGCCTTTTTTAAGTATATTATTTTGTACGGCATTAATTATAATAGTACCTATATCGAATCCCAAAACGGATCTTGCGGAAGCTCTTCCTATACCATTTTCTACAGAAATTATTACGGTAGGCTTATTATATTTTTCTTTCAATCGAGAAGCGATAATACCAATAATTCCTCCGTGCCAATTATGACCTGATAAAACAATTACAGGATCGTTTAAATCTATCAAAATAGTATTTTCAATTTTCTTTAATATAGAGTTTTCAATTAATTTTCTTTCGTTATTATAGGACTCGAGTTCAGTCGCAATCTTAAAAGTCTCTTTTGAGTTTTTACTTAAAAGCAGGTTCGCACCATGAGAACACTTACCAACTCTTCCTCCGGCATTAATTCTTGGTCCAATTATATAACCGAGGTGGTAAGTGTTTAGATTATTTTCAATACCACAAATATTACCAAGTGTTTTTAATCCAAGATTTAATCTTTTTTTATGTATTTCTAAACCCTGGCTAACAAAAGCTCTATTTAAACCAATAAGTGGAACTACGTCACAAACAGTTCCTAAAGAAACTAAATCAAGATAATTTATTAAATTGGGTTCTTTTAAATTATTATTTTTAAACCAATTTATTTCTCTAAGTTTTTTATTTAAAGCAACAAGAAACATAAAGCAAACGCCGGCTGCACAGAGATAATTTAATTTAGAATTATCATCATGACGATTAGGATTAACAATAGAAAAAGCTTTAGGTAATTTTAATTCTGATTGATGGTGATCTAAAACTAAAACATCTATATTTTGATTTTGTGAATATTCAATAGTATCAAAAGATAGGGTCCCACAATCAACTGTAAAAATTAATTTTGACCCTTTTGAAATTAACTTTTCAAAACCTTGTATACTAGGTCCATATCCTTCAGTTTTTCTATCTGGTATGTGAATTTCAACATGATTATTTATTTCATTAAAGTAATTAGCAAGAATGGCGGTAGAAGTTGCGCCATCAACATCATAATCTCCGAATATGCCAATTTTTTCCATATTTTTAATTCCCATAATTGTTCTATCAACTGTTTTGTCCATGTCTTTCAAGATAAATGGGTTAGGTAATAAATTTTTTATTTTTGGATTTAAAAACAATTTTACATCTTGGGTTTTTATATTTCTAATTGCGATTAATTTTGATAAAATTTCACTTAAATTAAAATTATCTTTTAAAAAACTAATTGTCTGCTCATTATAGTTTTTTGAAATCCAATTCTTACCTAAAACTGAACTGCCGTTCATTTTTTTACTATATTAGTAATTTTTTTGGAAATTTTTTGACTTTTATGTAAAACAAAAGTTGTTGCCTCGAAAGAATCTCCTTTATAGGTAATTCCCTTTAACATATCTCCATCGGTTACACCTGTAGCACAAAAAATCACATCACCTTTAATCATGTCACCTATATTATACTTTTTATTCAATTGAGTAATTCCTAATTTTTTTGCCCTGTTAATTTCTTCTTCGTCATTTAATACTAGTCTTGTTTGCATTTGACCTCCTAAACAATCTAGCGCTGCTGCTGCTAATACCCCTTCAGGTCCACCTCCAGTTCCCAAATATATATCTACAGATGAATTTGGATCGACAACAGATATCGCCCCTGTTACATCTCCATCTGATATAAATTTAATTCTTACATTTAAGTCTGTTAATGATTTTATTATTTTTTCATGTCTCGGTCTTTTTAAAATGCAGGCAGTAAGATTTTCTATCTTCATATTTTTTGATTCAGCTAATAATTTAATATTTTTTTCGACAGAATTATCAAGATCAATAATATTTTTAGGAAGATTTTTACCTACAGCAATTTTTTCCATATAAGTGTCAGGAGCGGATAATAATCCATTTTTTTTAGTAATTGCTAAAACAGAAATAGCACCTGGCAAATTTTTTGCTGTAAAATTAGTTCCTTCGAGCGGGTCAACGGCTATATCTAATTCATCGCCATTTTTATTTCCGAGTTCTTCGCCTATAAATAGCATTGGTGCCTCGTCCATTTCCCCTTCTCCTATAACAACTCTTCCTTTCATATCTATTTTATTAAGTTCTGATCTCATTTCATCAACAGCTGCTTGGTCTGCTGCTATTTTATTATTTTTACCTCTATATTTTGAAGCTCCAAATGCAGCTCTTTCAGATACTCTTACGAATTTATCAAGTAATTTTGAATTAATATTATTCAAATTTCTTCAATTCTAAAAAATTTTGGTTTGTTTATTATGAAATTTTTTTTGGATAATTCATTAATTGTTTTAATTAAATTTGAATTTTTTGCTTTATGTGAAATTATTATTATTGAAGAAAATTTTTTGCTTTTAAAGGGATTCTGTATTAGTCTTTTAACAGAAATTTTATTTTTTGATAAAGTTTTAGTTATTTGAGATAGTACCCCTGTTTTGTCAGTTACATCTAATCTAATATATGAAGAATAAGTTTCTTGATCAATTCCAGTGGATTTAATTTTTTTTCTATTTTTGTTTGGAATTGAAAAAGGCAACTTTATTTTACCTCTTAATATTGAACATATATCAGATACAAGTGCTGATGTAGTTGGGCCAGGTCCTGCGCCTTCACCTTGTATTGTAAATTTACCAATTGGTTTACCTTCAATAATAACAGCATTTAGAACACCATTAATTTTACTAATGTATGAGCCTCTACTGACAAAACAAGGGTGCACTCTTTGTATCAATTTATTTTTTTTTAATTCAGCAATAGCAAGGTGCTTAATAGTGTAGCCTAATGTTTTAGCGTTTTTGATGTCATGCTTATCTATATTTTTAATACCTTCAACATTTATATGTTCTCTATTTATAAATGAATTAAAAGATAAGGCGGAAAGAATTTGTATCTTTGATTTGGAATCTTCGCCACTTATATCATTGGATGGATTACTTTCTGCATAACCCAATTTTTTTGCATCGTTTAAAACTTCTTCAAAATTATTATCTGAATTAGACATTTTTGAGAGAATATAATTTGACGTACCGTTCAAAACTCCATAAATTTTATTTATTTTATTAGTAATGAGCCCCTCTTTAATAGATCTGATGATAGGTATTCCTCCAGCAACTGCTGCTTCAAATTCGAGATTAACACGATTTTTTTCAGCAAGTTTTGATAATTCATCTCCATACTTTGAAATTAAAGCTTTATTTGCAGTGACGACGTGTTTTTTATTTTTAATTGAATTAAATACAAGTTTTTTGGCAGGACCATCAGATCCGCCGATTAATTCAATAACGAGATCGATTTTTGGATTTTTTGAAGCATCTAAATAATTATTTAACCATTTATTTTTTGGAATAAATATTTTTCTTTTTTTAGATCTATTTTTTGCTGAAACATATTTGATAACTATATCTACGTTAGTTTTCTTTTGTATATTTTTTTTATTTTTGATCAAATGTTTATATAGATTAGAACCAACATTTCCCAAACCTACTATAGCAATATTAATTTTTTTTTGTTTCATTTTATAATTTAGTTAGAGATATCAGGAA
>CACHXE010000028.1 GCA_902583785.1 uncultured Pelagibacteraceae bacterium
GCATGAGCGGAATAAATGAGTCTTTAAAGCAACCGCTAGCATCAGCAGAGATAAACATTATTTCTACAATAAAATTACTTGATCTTGCAACAAAATTTAAAATAAAGAGATTTATTTATGCTAGTTCTATTTATGTAAATAGTGAACAAGGTGGTTTTTATAAAACAAGTAAAAAAGCAACCGAAGACTATATTGATGAGTATAAAAAAAGATTTAATTTAAATTATACTATACTTAGATTTGGAACAATTTATGGAATAAGAGCAAGTAGAGAAAATAGTGTAAATAATATAATCAAGCATGCAATAAAAACTAAAAGAGTGATTTATCCAGCTAACAAAAAAAATTTAAGAGAGTATATAAATGTTATTGACGCTGCTAAAGCTACAGTTGAAGTAATAAAAAATAAATACAAAAATAAATATTTAATTATTTCAGGAAAACAAAAAATACCAGTAGTAGTTTTAATGAGAACAATTAAAAAATTAATGAAAATAAAAACAAAGATTTTATATAAAAATGATAAAATAACTGGTCATTACATAAGAGAACCAAACACATTTAAACCTAGAGCCGGAAAGAGATTAAAATTAAATAAATATATTTCTTTAACAGAAGGTATTTTGTCAATATTAAAAGAAAAAAATTTTTAAAATGATTATATCAATCATGATTGGAAGAAAAGGTAGCCGTGGTTTTCCCGGGAAAAATACATCAAAAATACTTGGCAGAAGTTGTTGCGAATATCCTTTAATGGCCGCAAAAAAATCAAAATTAATTGATCAGTTATTTGTTGCTACAGATTGTAATAAAATTAAAAAAGTAACTAAAAAATATAATCCAATTTTTATTAAAAGACCAAAAATTTTGAATACTAACAAAGCTCTAGGAGACGATGTTTTTAAATATAGCTATCTAGAAGCAAAAAAAATATTATCTGATAAAAAGATTAATTTTATCGTTTTATTATTTGCTAATGCACCATCTATAACCACTTCAATGATAGATAGAGGAATTAAATTTTTAAAAAAAAATAAGAAGTTCGACTCCGTTGTTTCAACATCATTATACAATATGTGGAGTCCTCTAAGAGCTAGAAAATTAGATAAATCAGGTAAGCTTGTCCCCTTTGTAAAATTTGAATATTTTGGAAATCCCAAAACTCTTAATTGCGACAGAGACTCACAAGGAAATGTTTATTTTGCAGATATGTCATTATCAATAGTGAGACCCAAGTGTCTTGATAATTTAAAAAACGGACTTCTTCCACAAAAGTGGATGGGAAAAAAAATTGCACCACTTTTCTCATGGGGCGCAGGAGATATTGATTATAAATGGCAAGTTCCTGGTGTAGAATACTGGTTAAAAAAAAATGGTTTCAAAAATAGAACTTAAATATAAAAAAGATATATACGACAAAAACAAAAGTTTTGTTGATATTCACGTAAACCAATTTAAATTATCTAAAAATAATTTGGCCGATGTCAAAAAAGTCTTAAATGACAAAAATTTAATTAATAAAATAGACAAAGGCTACAAAGATATAATAGTTTCTTTAAAAGAAGATATTTTTGAAAAAAATAATAATTCAGAGAAAGGTTTTAAATTAACTCCAAATATTCTAAATGAATTTGAAACTCTTGATTATAATAAAAGATTAAATTTCTTAATACATCGATATAGATATGATGTGTATCCACAAAAATATTTAATTGATAAATATCCGCCATATCTACAAATTGAACCGACCTCTTTTTGCAATTATCGATGTGTTTTTTGTTTTCAAACTAACAAAAATTTTACAAAAAGATCAAATGGTTTTATGGGTCATATGAAACTTGAAACTTTCAAATTAATAGTTGATAAAGTAATAAACAAAGTAGAATTTATTTCTCTCGCATCAAGAGGCGACCCATTAATTTGTAGAGATATAGAAAAAATGTTAGCCTATACAAATGACAAATTTCTTAATCTAAAAATTAATACAAATGCTTCACTTTTAAATGAAAACAAGATTCACGCTATATTATCGAGTGGAGTAAAAACTTTGGTATTTTCAGCTGATGCTGCAGACGAAAAGTTATATGCAAAGCTTAGAGTAAATGGAGATTTAAAAAAAGTTTTAAAAAATATTGAATTATTTAACAAAATTAAACACAACAAATATAAAAATTCAAAAATTATTACTAGAGTTTCAGGTGTTAAGGTTAACGATAGTCAAAATTTTAATAAAATGAGGAAGTTCTGGGGCAATATGGTAGATCAAGTTGCATTCGTAGATTATTGCCCGTGGGAAGATGTTTATTCACAAAAAGTAAATACCATTAAATCTCCTTGTTCTGAATTGTGGCGAAGAATGTACATATGGTGGGATGGCAAAGTAAATCCATGTGAAGTTGATTTTAAGTCAGACTTGGCTGTCGGAAATATTTTTAAGAATGACTTAAGCGATTTGTGGTTAAGCAAGGGATATAATTTGTTAAGAAAAAATCATCTTAATGAAGAAAGACAAAAATCATATCCGTGTTCTTCTTGCGTAGTAACATAAGTTTATGAAGATCTCAGTTTCAAATATTGCTTGGCATGATGGTAAGTTAGAAAATTTTCTTCAACTTCTAGAATCAGAAAAATGCCATGGAGTTGAAATTGCTCCAAGTAAAATTTGGAATAACTTAAGCGATATAAAAGTTGAACAAATTAATAGCTTTAATTCTCTGATTAAAAAATACAACCTCGAATTGGTTGGTTTTCACTCACTACTTTTTGGTATGCCAGAATTAAAAATATTTACAGACGAGCAATCAAGAATAAAAACAAAAAATTTTTTATTCAATTTAATTGAATTATGCTCAAAATTGAAAGGAAACCAATTAATTTTTGGTTCACCAAAAAATAGAGAAACATACGATCTTTCTAAAAAAGAGGTTGAAAAAATTTCTCATGATTTTTTTATTGAGATTGCCAATCATTCAAAAAAAAATAATGTGTATTTTTGTATTGAACCTCTCGGTAAAGATGAAACAAATTTCATTAATTCAGTTTCTGAAGGAGGTGAATTTGTTAAAGATTTGAACCATTCAAATTTCAGACTTCTGTTGGATACTAAAGCAATATTTTTTTCACAAGAAAATCCTTTGATTGTTTTAGACAAGTATCAAAAATATATACAACATATACATGTAAGCGACCAAGATTTGAAAGAACCCGGAACGATTAACAAAAATCATTCAGATATTGCAAAAGCTATAAAAAATATTAGTTATAATAAATTTTTGTCTTTAGAGATGAGAAGAGTTAGTGGTGACGAAGTTAATTCAATTAAAAGAAGTATAAAATTCATAAAAACAAATTATTTAAATTAAAGATAATAGTTATACGTCAATTCTCCAATATTTAAAAAATGATAGCTCCACTTAGATTATTATTTAGCATATTAAATAAAACACAAAAGAGAAGATTTTTTTTACTTCTCAATTTTATGGTTTTAAGTAGTTTTTTTGAAATAGCGAGTATTATTGCACTTATAGATTTTGCGAATTTTTTGAGTTCTGAAAGTCAAAGTAATTACTACGGATTTTTTGAAATAATTTTTAATGCGCTAAACATAAATATTATTAATTTAGATGTTTTTTTAAGAGGCATATTAATTATTTTTATTCTTATTTTAACGGTTTTTACATCTTTTCTCTCTATTCATTCATCAGCAAAATTTTCGTATTTAACCGGAGGTGAAATTGAAACAAAACTTTTTAATTTTTATTTAAAAAGAGATTACTTATATCATTTAGATTTAACATCTGCAAAACTCCTAAATAATATTTATGAATTGGTAAGGAGAACTACAGAACATGTTTTGTCGCCTTGTATTGTAATTTTATCAAAATTAATTTTTTTAATTCCATTAATTTCAGGTTTATTAATTTACAAAACAGAAGTAACACTAATTGCAATTTTATTATGCTTGGGTCTTTACTTTATTTTTTATTTAACATTTAAAAATAAACTCCTTAAATTAGGCCAGTCACAAAATATCTTGACTAAGAATAAATTTTCAATTCTTCAAGAGGGGTTTAATGCAATAAAAGAAATTAAAATTTTTAATAAATATAAATTTTTTAAATCCAAATATACTGACATATATTCCTCATTAGCAAATTTATCTGTTCAAAAAGATTTAATATCAAAATTTCCAAGAAGTTTAATTGAGTTTTTTATTTTTTCAGCTGTAGTTTTGTTTATAGCCTACTTAAAAATAAAACTTAATTACAATTTTACCCAAATAGTTTTTAATCTTTCTTTTTTCATAATTTGTGCATATAAAATAATCCCAGCATTTCAACAAATCTATCTTCACCTAAATTACTTTAGGTATCATGTCGCTGCTCTAAAGGAGTTGTCGGGAGACCTTAAAGAAATGCAAAAATTTTATTTGAAAGAAAATGTTTCCATTGAAAAAGATAAAAGATTTTCAAGTTTTAAAAACATAAATGTTAAAAATATTGCCTTTAATTATAAAAATAGTTCAGATACCACTTTAAAAAATTTATCTTTTCAAATTAAAAGAGGTGAAAAAATTGGTATTACTGGACCAAGTGGTTCTGGCAAAACAACACTAATTCATATCCTGTTAGGTTTAATAAAACAATATTCTGGAGAAATAAAAATAGATGATGAAATTTTGGGGGAAAATAATTTAACACAATGGCAAAAATTATTAGGTTTTGTTCCCCAAAGTGTATTTCTTTCATCAAAATCAATTAAAGAAAATATAGCATTTGGAGAGGAAAAAGATCAAATAGACAAAAATAAAATAAAAAAACTTATAGATTTTTCTCAATTAACCGAAATAGTTTCTGCTTTACCAGAAAAAGAAAATTCAAAAATTGGAGAAAGAGGAATAAAATTATCTGGGGGTCAGCAACAAAGATTAGGTATAGCTAGGGCTTTTTACCCAGATCCAAAGATTGTTTTTTTTGATGAAGCGACAAATTCTCTTGATGTATTAACCGAGAATGAAATTATGAATTCACTAAACAATTTAGACAAAGATATTACGGTTATAATGATAGCCCACAGGTTAGATGTAATAAAAAAATTTGATAAAATAATTTATTTAAACAAAGGTAAAATTGACGGGTTTGGGACTTTTGATGAACTTTTAAAAAATAATTTAAACTTTAAGAAACTGGTTGAAGCAAAAAATTCATGAAAAGAATAGAAAATCATTCACCCCACATAAATTTTGACTCGGCTAACAAAATAATAAAAAAATGTTTAAAAAGCAGCTGGGTTTCAACCGGAGGTAATTTAGTAAAAGAATTTGAGAATAAAATATCTAAATTTACTGGGGCAAAATATACTGTGGCATGCAATTCTGGCACTGCGGCTCTCCAAATAGCTTTAAAACTTTCCGGGGTTGAAAAAGAGGATGAAGTGATTGTTCCTACATTAACATTCATAGCTACTATTAATAGTGTCATTTATAATCAATCCTCACCAATTTTTATGGATTGTGATGATTATTTCAATTTGGATATTAAAAAAACAATTGAATTTTTAAATAAAAAAACAATTTTTAGAAAAGGGTATACTGTAAATAAGAAAACAGGAAAAAGAATCAAAGCAGTTATGCCGGTCCATGTTTGGGGAAATGGTATTGATATTCGTGAATTAAAAAAAATCTGTGACAAAAAGAAAATAAATATAATTGAAGATTCAACAGAAGCTTTAGGAACTTTTATCTATAAAAATAAAAAAAAGGTACATGCTGGTCTCCAAGGCTTAGCTGGATGCCTATCGTTTAATGCTAATAAAATTATTACCACAGGCGGAGGTGGAGCTATTATAACC
>CACHXE010000029.1 GCA_902583785.1 uncultured Pelagibacteraceae bacterium
TAAGGGCAGATGGAAATTTTATAGATAAAATTTGGATGGTTTCTTTGGTACAAATAATTTTGACTGAACCAACGCCGACCCTTAGGCAAGCTTCAGCAGCAAGAATTGTTGCTCCAATCATATTCTTTTGTCCTCCAAGAATAAGCACTCTTCCTCTTGAGTATTTATTGCTAGATTTTTTTTTCCACGGAAATTTTTTAATCCAAATTTTAGGGCTATTTTTAATCAATTTCATTCAATTAGGAATTGTATAATGTAAAAAACGCATAGCAGCCATATATTTTTTTAGTCTACTTGAAATGTAAAAATTTGGTAATGTAGATCGATTTTTCAAACAATTTGAAAGGGATTTATGAGTGCCAGTTCAGTTAAGAAGATTATAAAAGATAAAGAGATCGAATACGTAGATCTAAGATTTACAGACCCAAGAGGAAAACTTCAACATGTAACTATGGATGCAACAATAGTTGATGAAGATATGCTGAACGAAGGAGTTTTCTTTGATGGTTCGTCTATTGCTGGATGGAAAGCAATAAATGAATCTGACATGATTTTAAAACCAGATTTATCAAGAGCAGTGGTAGACCCTTTTACTTCACATAATACACTTAATATTTTTTGCGATATTCTTGATGCAATTAAAAAAGATCCTTACGAAAGAGATCCGAGAGGTACAGCCAAAAAAGCGGAAGATTATCTAAAAAAAACTGGTGTAGGAGATAAAGCTTATTTCGGACCAGAACCAGAATTTTTCGTTTTTGATGATGTGAGATATTCGAACGATATGAATCATACTGGATTTCAAATTGATAGTTCCGAAGGTCCTTACAATACGGGGAAAAAATACGAAAACGGAAACATGGGTCACCGTCCTGGAATTAAAGGAGGTTACTTCCCAGTGCCGCCCGTTGATAGTGCACAAGATATGAGAAGCGAATATCTAAAAGCGATGAAAGATATGGGGATTAAAGTTGAGAAACATCACCATGAAGTTGCTCCAAGCCAGCACGAACTTGGAATGTATTTTGGTACATTAGTTGATCAAGCAGACAATCTTCAACTTTATAAATACGCTGTACATATGGTTACACATTCGTTTGGTAAGACAGCTACTTTTATGCCTAAACCAGTAAAAGGAGATAATGGTTCTGGAATGCACTGTCACCAATCAATATGGAAAGGAAGTACAGCAGTATTTTCTGGGAATAAATATGCAGGTTTATCTGATACCGCATTACACTATATTGGTGGAATATTAAAACATGCTAGAGCGATAAATGCTTTCTCTAATGCAACAACGAATAGTTATAAAAGATTAATACCAGGTTTTGAAGCGCCTGTACTACTAGCTTACTCGGCCAGAAATAGATCTGCGTCTTGTAGAATTCCAATCACGCAAAGTAAAAAAGCTGCAAGATGTGAAGTTCGTTTCCCTGATGCAGCTGGAAACCCATACTTAACATTTTCTGCATTATTAATGGCCGGTCTTGATGGAATTAAAAATAAAATTGATCCAGGTAAATCTTTAGATAAAGATTTATATGCTTTAAGTGAGTCTGAAGTTAAAAAAATTCCAACTGTTTGTGGTTCTTTAAGAGAAGCTATGGAAAGTTTAGACAAGGATAGAAAATTTTTAACTCAAGGTAATGTTTTCACCGATGATCAAATAGATGCTTACATTGCTCTTAAATATGAAGAAATTTATAATTTTGAGCACACTCCACATCCAATGGAGTTTCAAATGTACTACAGCTGCTAAAAGTGAATTCATTAAGGGTGTGACAATTTTTTAAATAATTATTTGAAATAAAGGGATATAGTTTTTTTAAATGAAAAATATTTTTATATCATTAATCTTAGTTAGCTCTGTAATAATATCATCTTTTGCGGCTGGTCATATAACTAAGGCACAAAAAGAGAATGCCATCGAATGTCTCGGTCACTACACTGCTACAGCTGTATTACCAGCAGATACAGTTGAGGTTAAGGATATTGAGATAGCTTTAGCCGCATCTAAAGTAATCCGAGAATACCTTAACAAAGAAGGTATTAAAAATGATGAAATAAATAAAGGAATGAATGTTTATGTAGATAAAGTTTACGGTAAACCTTTTAATAAAAAAAAGAATAGTGAATGTAATAAATCTACTTACGATCTAATTCCGGGTTCAAAAGAACAAATAGAAAAACTATCTAGAACAATTTACCAAGGTTAAATAAATACAATGTCTATAATAGAAAAATTAGTTAAGGTGGTAAATGAAGGTGATACAAATGGTGCTAAAGAAGTTATGCACGATGATTTTAAATTCTTGATGCACTCATCTGGAAAGACTTTGTCTAAAGATGATGTGGTCAAATGGGTTGGAATGAAAGACGTTAAGCTAGATAAACATAGAATTCTTTTTGAGAATAATGAAGTTGGATTTATGCACGCTTTTGCAAGTTATAATGATGGTAATAAAGAAGCGGTTATGTCTTATTACAAGTTTAAAGATGGAAAAATAATTCACCAAGAAACTGGTGCTACGAAGCTTCCAAAATAGATTTCAAGTTAACTTTTTTAAAATCCTATCGTCAGCTATTTTACCCTTATTGATACCTTCTTTTATTGTATAATCAAAGGTACCATTAGCTCCTTTATGAACAGCTTTGATTTTATTTTTAAAAAGTTTTTTTTCTTTTTCTTTTTGAACTCTTTGTCTTGCAAAACTTTCTAAATGTTTAGTGTCTCTCATAGAATCATTATACCTTAAATGACTCTCCGCATCCACAACGTTCAGTTTCGTTAGGATTTTTAAATACAAACTGTGAGGAAAACTTATCTTTCTTATAGTCCATTTCGGTTCCTAGAAGATACATAATTGCGTTAGCATCTATAAAAACTTTTACTCCTTTATCTTCGATAACTTCCTCATTTTTTTTTGATTCTTTTGCGTATTCCATTACATATGACATGCCTGCGCAACCACCAGATTTAACACCTACTCTTACGCCGATAGTATTGTTGTCTGCTTTAGACATTATTTCTTTTATTCTATTAGCAGCATTATCACTTAATCTTATTACTTGTTCACTCATAAATTTAATTCTAGTTTAGCAGCTTCTGACATTTTTGATTTATCCCATGGTGGGTCCCAGACGAGATTCAATTTTACATCAGAAACGCCCTTAACTTTTAATATATATTCCTTTACCTGTTTTGGCAAACTGTCAGCAACTGGACAATTTGGTGTGGTTAAAGTCATATCTACATTAACAACATTTTTTTTATCAATTTCTATCTTATAAATAAGCCCTAACTCATAAATATTAACTGGAATTTCGGGATCGTAAACTTTCTTAATTTCTTTTATTATTTTTTCTTTTAAGTCGTTCATTTTTCTGTATTTACAGTTTCATTTTTATCTTCGGCTGCGTGTATAAATGTATGCCAGGCCAAAGTAGCACACTTGACCCTCATTGGGAAACGTTTGACTCCGGAAAGAGACATCATGGTTGTGTTTTCATCTTCGCTAAGGCTATTTATGCCTAATTTTGAACCTTCCTTGAGCATATTTAAAAAATGTTCTAATATTTTTTTTGCTACATTAAATTCTTTTCCCTTTATAGTTTCGGTCATAATTGAAGCTGAAGCCATTGATATTGCACAACCTTCTCCTTCAAAAGAAATATCCTCTACTTTTTTATTATTATCTAATTTTAAATAGACGTGTACTTTGTCTCCACAAAGAGGGTTATGACCTTTTGCATCTTTGTTAAACCCTACACACTTGTTTTTGTTTCTGGGGTTCTTTCCGTGGTCTAAAACTATTTCTTGATATAATTCTTTAATATTCATTTAGGTATTAAAAACCTTGTTGCATTTTTTTATTGCATGGCTAAGTGCATCTATATCGCTTTTTGAATTATAGACTCCTAATGATGCTCTTGCAGAGGCAGCTATTCCCATTTTTTCGTGTAAAATCTGACAACAATGATGTCCTGCTCTAATAGCTACACCATCTTCATCAAGAATTGTAGCGATGTCATGAGGATGAATCCCTTTAATAGTAAAAGAAATTATTGAGCCTCTATCTTTCGGATCTCCGATGACTCTTACTGAATTGTTTTTTTTAATTTCATTTAAACCATACTCTAAAATTTCTTTTTCATGTTGCATAATATTTTTTATTCCAATATCTTGAATAAATTTTAAAGACTCTGAAAAACCGACAACTTCTGCTGTTTGCAAAGTTCCTGCTTCGTACTTTGTAGGACTGCCTGGAAAAGTAATTTGATCTTTCTTAACCTCTTCGATCATGCCGCCGCCACCTTGATATGGAGGTAAAACATCAAGCCATTTTTTCTTTGCATACAAAACTCCTACTCCGGTTGGTCCATACATTTTATGACATGAGATTGCATAAAAATCACACCCAAGTTCTTGCATATCGATTTTTAAATGTGGAGCTCCTTGACAACCATCGACAAGAACTGGAATTTTTTTTTTATTTGCCAAATCTACGATTTTTTTTACAGGCATAATCGCACCTGTAACATTGGATAAATGAGTGATAGCAATTATTTTAGTTTTATTTGAAATTAATTTTTTAATTTCATCAATATCTACTTCTCCTTTTTCATTACATTGAGCAAATTTTATTATTGCTCCTTTTCTTTGCCTGATGAAATGCCAAGGTACATAATTAGCGTGATGTTCTAATTCCGTAATTAAAATCTCATCACCTTTATTTATAAATTTTTCACCATACGTTGATGCAACTAAATTAATTGCTTCGGTAGCATTTTTTGTAAATATTATTTCTTCTGTAGATTTTGCATTTATAAACTTCTTAACTAAATCTCTTGTTTCTTCAAATCTATTTGTTGCTGTTACTGCTAAAGAATGCACGCTTCTTCCAATATTTGAAAATTCTTTAGAGTAAAATTTCGAAATTCTATCAATTACAGTTTTCGGTTTTTGAGATGAATTAGCGCTATCAAGGTAGATTAGTGGCTTACCATTAATTTTGTTTTTAAATATTGGAAATTTTGATTTGATAACCTTAGTATCCATATACCTGAAATTCTAATTTATTTTCTACAAATTTTTTAATCGTATCACTTTTAATATCGCTAATAATTTCTTTTAAAAAACCGTTAATCAATAACTGTGTCGCCTCTTTTTTGGTTAAACCTCTTGTCATTAAATAATGAATAGAATTCTCATCAACATTTCCAGATGTAGATCCATGAGAACATTTTACATCATCAGCATAAATTTCTAGTTCGGGCTTTGAGTCAAATTCTGAATTTTCACTTATTAATAATGCTTTACTCAACTGATACGCATTGGTTTTTTGGGCTATATCTTTAACAAAAATTTTTCCTTGATAGACACCCTTTGCGTTTGAGTCTAATACACTTTTAATTTTTTGAAAACTTTTACAATTAGGAACAAGATGATTAACAAGTGTTTTAATTTCCTGGTGGTCATTATTGTTTAAAAACAGAGCAGATTTAATCTCACAATCAGAATTTTTTCCCTCCAAATCAATTTTAATATCTTGTTTATAAAACTTTAAACCTGAGGAAAATATAAAACTAGAATATTTAGAATCTGATTTAATAGAACCATTTAAAAATTTATGAAAGTATCCCTCACTTCTTCCTGCTTGAATAGAAAT
>CACHXE010000030.1 GCA_902583785.1 uncultured Pelagibacteraceae bacterium
TATGATATTTTTTTAATTCGAGATGAGCTTTTTTAATTGTGCATTTATTATCTAGTTTTACATATATAGAAGAAAGCATTCCCCTAAAAGTTGGAATTAAATGAGGTGTAAAAACATATTTAATTTTTGATTTTGAAATTTTTGAGAATTGCTGATCAATTTCACTTGTATGTCTGTGTTTGTATATACCATACGCATGAATCGATGAAAAAAGATTTTTGTGAGTGAATTTCTTTTTGAGATTTTTACCCGCACCTGAATATCCAGATTTTGAATCAATAATTATACCGTTAAATTTTATTAATTTTTTTGATAATAAAGGAATTAATGGAATTTGGATTGATGTTGGATAGCAACCTGGACATGATATTATTCTATAGTTTTTAATTTCTTTTTTTACGAATTCACTTAATGAATAAATTGAATGTTTTAAAAGAAATGGAGCTTTGTGTTCTTTTTTATAAAATTTTTTAAATACACTTTTGTTTGATAATCTAAAGTCTGCTGATAAATCAATTATTTTTAATTTTTTAAATTTAAATAATTTTTTGACCAAAGATTGAGATTCTCCAGTTGGAAGAGATGTAAAAAGAACATCAATATCTGACCATATGACATTTTTTAAGCTAGATATTTTAGGAAGTTTTTTTTTAATTCTAGAGTCAAAAAACTGTATTTTTTTTCCTAATTTTTTTTGTGCACAAAGATACTTAATATTTACTTTTGGATGTGAAGCTAAGATTTTAACTAAATCTAACCCAACATATCCCGTGGCCCCTGCAACAACAACTTTGATCTTGTTTGATGACATAATTTCCTTATATCACTTTTAAATTTAATGAAAATAAATGATTTATCTTTTTGAAAATTGGAAACTTCTACGAGCTTTTCTGTGCCCATATTTTTTTCTTTCAACTTTTCTTGAGTCTCTAGTTGTGAATTTATTTTTTTTAAGTGTTTTTTTAAGGGAAGAATCGATACTAACAAGAGCTCTTGATAATCCGTGAATTATTGCTCCTGCTTGGCCAGAAAGACCGCCTCCTCTAACATTGCACTTTACGTCGTACTGATCTGAAGCATTAATTTCGTTTAATGGTCTTGCGACTGATATTTGATGAACAGGTCTTTTAAAATATTGGTTCATGTCTTTACCATTTACAAATATTTTACCAGAGCCTTTTTTAACCCATACTCTTGCGATGGATCTTTTTCTCCTTCCAGTAGCATACTTGCTATCTTTGAAGTCAGGTTTTATTTTTTCGATTTTATTTTTAGAATTATCTAAATTTGTATTATTCATAATGTTTTGACAGAATTTTTTTTATTAAGTTTTGAAAAATTAATTTCAATTGGATTTTGGTTAGAATGAGGATGTTTTTCTCCATGGTAAATTTTAAGTTTGCTAATTTGTTTTTTAGCCAGTGGTCCACCAGGTAGCATTCTTTTAACAGCTAGTTTTAATATATCTTGGGATTTATTTTTATCTTTTAAATTGAAAGGGTGAGTTTCTTTAATACCACCGGGATGTCCAGTATGTTTAAAATATTTTTTATTCTTAAATTTTTTTCCTGTAAATTTAATCTTTTCAATATTTGTTACTATGACAAAATCTCCATTATCTTGATTGGGATTAAATGTACTTTTATTTTTTCCTCTTAAAACTTTTGAAATATAGGCAGCTAACCTTCCAACTATTATGTTTTCGGCATTGACTAAATACCAGTTGTTTTTAAGTTCTTTTTTTTTTGCAAAGGGTGTCATAAAACTTGGGCATAATTACAAGTTATTATTTACTCTGTCAACATAAACTAGGCTTTTAATGAATTATAATAAAAATAAATCGAGGAAATTAATAAAAAAATTGTTGAAATTTGATGTAAAGAAGCAATCCAAATATATGCGCCGCTTATAAGAGTAAATATTCCTAAAATTAACTGAATAAAAATCATTATTAAAAGAAAAATTGTTGAATTATACATATATTTTTCTTTCTTATAAAAAATAAAAAAAGACATTATCAATACATATGCAAAAATAATATATGCAAGTTTTCTATGAATAAACTGAACAAAAGATGGTTCGCTAAAGATTTTGATATTCATAACGTTCTTTAAAGTTAAATCATCAGGAAAAAAGTAATTATTCATTAAAGGCCATGATTGATAAATTTTGCCAGCGTCTAATCCAGATGTAAAAGCACCAAAAGTGATTTGTAAAAAAATTAAAAATATGAAAATTTTTGGAACTAGATAGTCAGATTTAAATTGAAAAAAAAATTTATTTTTTTTTAATTTTATATTTAAAAAATACCAGAAGATAGCAGAAAACAATATAAAGGCTAAATTTAAATGAATGGCTAGTCTATAATGACTTACAGTAGTATTTTCGATTAAACCACTTTTAACCATGTACCATCCTACAGTGCCCTGTAAAAGTATGAGTAAGAATAAAATAAATAAATTTTGATTATATTTTTTATTTAATATTTTTTTAATATAGATAAATATAAATGGTATAATAAATAATAATCCTAAAATTCTTCCTAGTATTCGATGAGCATACTCCCAATAAAAAATAGTTTTAAATTCGTCAATAGACATATTTTGATTTAGGAGATAATATTGAGGTATTTCTTTATAAAGATTAAAAGCATTTTCCCATTGAACATTTGTTAAAGGTGGCAAAATTCCTTTTACAACATCCCAAGTAGTAATTGATAAACCAGAGTCTGTTAATCTTGTAAGTCCACCAACAATTACTATTAATCCAATAAAAAATAGCAAGCTTAATAGCCAATAATTTATAAATTTGGTGTACTCTTTTCTTAATATAATTTCCATTTTTTTGTTATATAATATCTTTGTAATAATTTAATTACATTTATGTCGCTATGAAAGATCAAATAATTAAAAAGATCAGAGGAAAATTAGACAAACTTGATGACAAAATTCTATTTATCATTAAAAAAAGAAGCATTCTAGTAAATCAAATTTTATCAAATAAAACTAAAAAAAAACAAATAGTTGATAGAAAAAGAATTAAAATTATTTTAAAGAATATCAAAAAAAAATCTATCAGGAGAGGAATTGACCCACGAATTACTAAAGGTATTTGGATTGCAATGATACGAGAGTTTGTTAAATACGAATATAGAAATTTTAAAAAGAAATAGATTATTTGCTATGCGGAGGTAATTTTTTTTCTATAAAAATTTCATGTTTTTTAGTAGACGGATTGTATTTCTTCATCTTAAGCTTGACTTTAGCTTTTTCACCTTTAGTTGGTTTTTTTACATAATAAAAAAAAGAACTATTAGGCTTTGTTTCAGGAACTAATCTTACTTTAACTGTATTTTTTTTAGCCATTTTTAAATTCCCTGATTTTTTTCAAAATAACCTTAATTTTTTCTGCTTTAAATTTAAGCGAACTTTGAAAATTTTCCCTCTTTATACCTAAATTAAATTCAGCGTCAAGTTTTAGTGAACTTTTGTTTAATAATTTTTTTACACCTGCTATTGTATATCCCTGTTTTTTTAAAAGTTCATAAATAATTCTTAATATATCAATATCCTTCTCTGTGTAATATCTTCTTTTTCCAGATAGCAAGGTTGGTTTTATTTGTTTAAATTCTTTTTCCCAAAACCTTAATGTATGTGTATTTACCGGTATTTCTTTTGTTACTTCACTGATTGTTTTGTAAGCTTTTCTGTCTTTATTCATTAATTTTTTTTTTAATTTCGAGCGAAGGGTAGAACTTAACAGTTTTTCGCGCTTCTATTTTATGTTCTTGGCCCGTTTTTGGATTTCTTCCAATTCGAGATTTTTTTTTTAAAACTTTAAAAGTACCAAACCGAGATATTTTTACTTTATAATCTCTATTTAGTCCCTCTATAAGTATTTCAATAACAGAATTCAAAATTTTTTCTGAAAACACTGATGGAATACCTAAATTATAATATATTTCTTTTAAGACTGTATTTTTAGTTATGTTATGTCTTTTCATATAAACTTTTTGTGTGGCTAAGGTTTTCTTTTATTTTATCAATTAATTTACCCTTAGCAATTTTATATGAAACCTCTACTGAATAGGAAAAGCCTAATCCATCTGTTCCACCGTGGCTTTTTACAACAGGACCAGTCAATCCCAAGAAAATCGCTCCGTTATACTTTCTGGGATCTAGTTTTTCTTTAAATTTTTTTAAGGAGAAATAGGAAAAAATAATAGAGAGTTTAGAAAAAAGGTTTTCCGATAAAGACTTTTTTAAATTCTCTGTCAAAAAATTTGCTGTTCCTTCAGCGGTTTTGAGAGCAATATTCCCTGTAAATCCATCGGTGACAATAACATTTGATTCCCCTTTTGTTATTTGATTTCCTTCAATATAACCTTTGAATTCAAAATCACCAAATTCGTTTAATTGTTTGAGTTTAGCATAAGTAGATTTTAGTAATTCTGTTCCTTTTACTTCTTCTAAACCAATATTTAATAATGAAACTTTTGCTTTATCACTTGGGTAAAGAGATTTATAAAGAGCTGATCCCATTTCAGAAAAATCTATTAAATTTTTTTCACTACATTCAATATTAGCACCTAAGTCTAAAACAACATTCATATTTTTTTCATTTGGCCATAAACCTGCTAGAGCAGGTTTGTCTACATTTTCTAGAGTCTTTAATATCATTTTTGACATAACTAAAAATACTCCTGTATTACCTGCTGATAATGAAACATCAGCGTTCAAATCTATTTGTGCCTGTATAGATTTCCACATGCTAGAGTCTTTTCCTTTTTTTATAGATGAGATTGCTGAAAGTTCATCAGAAACAATTATCTTAGTATCAAATATTTTATAGTTATTTTTAATTTTTTTATATTTTTTTAATTTTTCCTTGATTTTTATCTCATCACCAAAAAGCAAAAAAATGTAGTCATTTAAGTGATTGTTTCTAGAAATAAAAAGATTAATTCCTTCCAAACATTTGTCTGGTGAGTTTTCTCCGCCCATTAAATCGATTGCAATTTTGATCTTGTCAGTCATTTAGATTAATTAAAATTTAGACTATTTGTCTAAAATTTTTTTTCCGTTGTAAGTGCCTGTTTTTAAATCTATATGATGAGATAATCTATATTCACCACTTTTTTTATCTTCGACAACATTTGCAGCAACTATTCTGTGATGAGATCTTCTTTTGTTTCTTCTAGATTTTGAGGTTTTTCTTTTTGGTACGGCCATAAATATTTTACCTAAATTTAAAGTTTATAGAACCGTTT
>CACHXE010000031.1 GCA_902583785.1 uncultured Pelagibacteraceae bacterium
AATGTAAAAGATGATTTTACTGTAATGACAGAGGAACCTTTCGGACCAATAACTGCAATAACAACTTTTAAAAATTTTGATGAAGTTATAAAAAGAGCAAACAAACATGATTGTGGTTTAGCAGGATATGTTTGTACAAATTCTATGGAAAAAGCATTTAAAGCTTCTGAGCAACTAGAAACAGGTGTTGTGGCTGTAAACACCCCGGTAGTTGCCACAGCAGAGACACCTTTCGGCGGTATAAAACAAACTGGCTATGGTCGAGAAGGTGGTTCAGTTGGTATTAAGGATTATTTGAATATTAAATATACTCATCTTGGCCTTTCTGGTTAATTAATGCGAAAAAATAAATTAAAAAAAATCTTTTCTGAAGGAAAAGCTGTAATAAATGGGTGGTTACAAATACCTAATTCTTTTTCAGCGGAAGTAATGGCTCATCAAAATTGGGACTCTCTAACGATTGATATGCAACATGGTGTAGTTGATTACCCAAATGCATTACAAATGTTACAAGCAATTTCTACCACCGATGTTGTACCAATGGCTAGAGTCAATTGGAATGAACCTGGACAAATAATGAAAATTTTAGATGCAGGATCGTATGGCATTATTTGCCCAATGGTAAGTAATAGGCAAGAAGCTGAAAAATTTGTAAAGGCATGTCTTTACCCCCCAAAAGGATACAGAAGTTTTGGACCTATCAGAGGACTTTTATATGGTGGTTCCGATTACGGCAAACATGCTAATGATGAAATTTTAAAATTTGCAATGATTGAAACAAAAGAGGCATTAGAAAATTTAGATTCAATTATGTCAACGCCAGGTTTAAGTGGAATTTATATTGGTCGTTTACCGCCGTAAAGAACTTTTCCGCCTTCTTTTTTTGTTTTTTCTACTAATTTTTCAATTTCTTCTAATCTTTTTTTTGTTGTAATTGGTCCAAGATTAACCCCCTCTTTCATTCCATCACCAAGTTTAAGTTTTTTAGTTTTTTCTACAAATGTTTTTGCAAATTCATTTTTTTTGCTTTCATGAATATAAAATCGACTTGGCGAAATACACACTTGGCCATTATTTCTATATTTTGAAGTAATTGCCATATCAGTAACTTTGTCAATATTAGAGTCTTCGAAAACAATAAAAGGTGCATGACCACTTAGCTCCATTGTAACTCTTTGAACTTTATCAGCTGCTTTTTTTAAAATTAATTTTCCTACTCTTGTCGAACCAGTTATTGAAACTTTTTTTACAATATTCGAGGAGATGAGTTCATTTGATACTTCTTCTGGATCTCCTGATAAAAGATTAACAACACCTGGAGGTATACCTGCATCATTCATAATATTCATTAATTCCATTACTGCCCCAGGAGTTATTACATCTGGTTTTACAATTACAGAACATCCTGCAGCTAATGCTGTTGAGATTTTTCTTGAAGCCAATATGATTGGAAAGTTCCAAGGTATAAGTGCTGCTACTACTCCAACAGGCTGATAAATGACCTGAACTCTAGTATCCTCAAATCTGCTTTCAACAGTTTGACCAAATATTCTTTTAGTTTCTTCTGCGTTCCATTCAAAAATATCAGCACCACCGCCTACTTCACCTTCGCCTTCTACTAATGGTTTACCAACTTCTAATGCTAACCATTTGGCTAATTCTTTTTTTCTTTCACGCATTAAATCAGCTATTTTTCTAATTTTGTATGATCTCTTCCAGGCAGGAGTTTTCTTCCAAATTTGAAAACCCTTTTCGGCTGATTTAAGTGCTTTTAAAACATCTGCTTTTGTTGCTTTTGATGCCTTACCAATGAGCTCTTCGGTTGCTGGGTTTATAACGTCGTAAGTTTCTTTTTTTTCAGAAGGCTGCCATTTTCCGTCTATGAATTGACCAAATTTTGAATACATTATTTAAATTTTTATTGCTTAAAAGTGCAATATTTCCTAGGGTTCAGTTTAATTAATTTATGAAAAAAATTCAACTAACTTGTGCCCACGCTATTGTAAAATATCTGATATCGCAAAAAATATTAGTTGATGGCAAGAAATTGCCTCTGTTTGCAGGTGCTTTTGGAATTTTTGGCCATGGAAATGTAGCTTGTCTAGGACAGGCTTTAGAGGAAAATCAAAAAGATCTTCCTACTTGGAGAGGTCATCACGAACAAAATATGGCTTTAACAGGAATAGCTTATGCAAGAGCAAAGAGAAGAAAACAAATTTTTGTAGCCACAAGTTCTGTTGGTCCTGGTTCAACTAATCTATTAACAGCTGCCGCAGTAGCTATGAGCAATAGATTACCAATACTTTTTTTGCCTGGAGATACATATGCTAATAGAATGCCAGATCCAGTATTGCAACAAGTTGAACATTTCAACAATCCTAATATTACACAAAATGATGCTTTTAAATATGTAACCAGATATTTTGATAGAATAACTAGACCTGAACAAATTTTACAAACTTTACCTCAAGCTATTCAAACTATGATTGATCCTGCGGACTGCGGACCTGCGTGCATTTCTTTATCTCAAGATGTACAGGGTGAGGTTTTTGATTATCCAGAGGAATTTTTTAAAGAAAAAGTTCATACAATAAGAAGACCAAGGCCAGATGATTATCAAATAAAGCAAGCTGTTGAGATAATTAAAAAATCTAAAAATCCAATTATTATTTCGGGTGGTGGTGTCTTTTATTCTGATGCAATGAAAGAATTAAGTGAATTTGCAAAAAAACATAATATTCCAACTGCGCAAACAGTAATGGGCTATTCAACTATGAAAAGAGATGACCCATACTTTTTAGGAGCTATTGGTGGTTTTGGAGGCAAGGCGACAAATAATTTTATGAAAAAAACGGACTTGGCAATAGCTGTTGGAACTAAATTAGCTGACTTTACAACTGGATCTTGGTCAAATTTTGAAAATCCAAATTTTAAATTAGTATCAATAAATGTTTCTAGATTTGACGCAAATAAACACATGGCAGAGTCAGTTGTTGGTGACGCAAAAGTTTCACTTCTGGATATTTCAAATGCTTTAGGTAATTGGAAGGCGCCAGATGAGTGGTATAAAAAATCTAGAGAAGCTTTAAATTCTTGGAATAATTATTTGGATAAGGAAAGTGGTCCTACAAATCAAAAATTGCCATCTTATGCTCATGTAGCTGGAGCAATTTATAGAAAATCAGATCCATCTGATATTGCCGTGACAGCAGCAGGAGGTTTGGTTGGCGAAGTTCTTCAAGTATGGCGACCTAGAGAACTAAACACTCATGAAACTGAATGGGGTTTTAGTTGTATGAGTTATGAAATTTCAGGAGCGTTAGGTATTAAAATGGCAAACCCCAAAAAGGAAGTAATTGCATTTGTAGGTGATGGTTCTTATCTTTTATATAATTCTGATATTTATAGTTCGGTGATTACAAATCATAAATTAATTATAGTTGTTTGTGACAATGGAGGTCATGCTGTTATCAACCGTTTACAGCTGTATAAAGGTGGTAAAGAATTTAATTGTTTATTTGAAAGCTCCAAGGTTAATAATTTGAAAAATATTGATTTTGCTAAACATGCTGAAAGCTTGGGTGCAACTGGTGAAAATGTCAGTTCTGTAAGTGATCTTGAGGCTGCTTTTGTGAGAGCAAAAAAATCTAAATCAACTTACGTAATTTCTATTAAAACTGACGGTTATCAATGGTTAGAAGGATCAGCTTATTGGGAGAGTCCTACATTGCAGAAAACCTCAACAAAAGAAAATGAAAAAGCGCTAAAAGAACATCTTGAAGGTAAGTCTAAACAAAGACAAGGTGTTTGACCTAAATGCAAAAAGTATTCAAAGTCGGTCTTATTGGTTGTGGCCATATAGCCGAAACTTATTTCAAAGGCCACAAATACTTTAATAATTTTAGAATTATCAAATGTGCCGATATCAAACATTCTGCTGCAAAAAAATGTGCATCTCTTTATAAAATAAAGGCAGTAAGTGTTACAGATATTCTAAAAGATAAAGAAATTGAAATTATATTAAACCTTACAATACCAAAAGCACATTTTGAAGTTTCAAAGAAAGCGCTTTTAAATAATAAACATGTTTATACGGAAAAACCAATGGCTATTGATGTTGAACATGGAAAAGAATTGGTAAAAATCGCTAAAAGAAAAAAATTATATATTGGTAATGCTCCAGATACTTTTCTTGGCGGAGGAAATCAAAAATCAAAAGAATTAATAGAAAAAAATAAAATTGGTAAAATCAATTTAGGAAATATTATTTTTGCTTATCCTGGTGTTCAATCTTATCATCCAAATCCAGAACCTTGGTTTGCAAAAAAGGAAGGTGGTCCAGTTATTGATATGGGTCCATATTATTTAACAGCATTGGTAAATTTACTTGGTCCTGCAAAACAAGTATGGGGAAGTTTGATGTGGAATAAAAAAAAAAGAATAATTGGTATTGGCCCTAGGAAAGGTAAATCTATAAAAGTACTTTGTCCAACTACTTATCTTGGCACAATATTTTTTAAAAATAGAACAATAATAAGATTTACGCTTTCATTTGATGTTATTGCACATCATAGAAACCATATTGAATTATACGGCGATAAAGGATCGATTTTAGTACCCGATCCAAATATGTTTGGTGGATCTGTTTTTACATGTAAAAAGCTAGGCGGCGATTGGAAGGAGCATAAAACAAATAAAATGCCACTAGGAAAAATTAATATTCGCCAAAAAAGTCTAAGGGCTAACGAAGCACCAATAAATGCAAATTATAGAGGAGTTGGGTTAGCAGAGATGGCATATTGTATTAAAAATAAAAAAAAACATAGATGTAATGGTGAACTTTCACTTCACGTACTAGATATAATCAAATCAATAATGTACGCAGCAAAAATAAAGAAAAGAATAAATATTAAATCCACTTGCCAAATACCAAGAAGATTTACTTCTACAGAAATAAAGAAAATACTTAAATAAGATTTTGTCTTCCAAGTAAAGCTGCACCTCGGACACCGCTTGCGTCACCATATATAGGTTTTAAGAAAACTGTTTTAAGATTTTTTTCATTAAGATATTTAGATGTAATCAATTTCACTTCATCCAAAAAATCAATTTCATTTGAAACACCCCCTCCAAAGACTATAGCGTCAGGGTCTATCGTAGAAACAATTATAACCAAACTTCTTGCTAAATAATCTTTGTATTT
>CACHXE010000032.1 GCA_902583785.1 uncultured Pelagibacteraceae bacterium
GAGAAAAATTTGAATTAAAAAAAATTAAAAAAAATATTATTAAAACTTATATTATTGGAAAACATATGAAAATTTTTGTAAGACATTTAAAAAACAATGTTAAATTTCAGTTATGTAAAACTTTAACCAACGCAACATATTTAGCAATTAATGACTCTAAAAATATTATTAATGATAGATCTACTATTTTATTAAGTCCTTCAAGCGCATCATATGATCAATTTAGAAATTTTGAAGAGAGGGGAAATCAATTCAAAAAACTAGTTAAAAATTATTTGAAAAAAAATTATTAATACTATGAAATTTTTTAAAATAGAAAATTATTGGAGAAATGTTGATAAACATATACTTTTCTGCTTCCTTTTGTTATTTATTTTAGGAGTGTTTTTTTCATTTTCCTCTACATCTTTTCTTGCAGATGAAAGGCTTAACAAGAGTAATTATTTTTTTTTTCAAAAACACCTTTTGTATGCTTTTGTTTCTTTCTCTTTTATGATTTTTATATCATTGATAAATACAGATTTGCTTAATAAAACTTTATTACCTCTTTTTTTAATTTTTTTAATATTGCTTACTTTGGTCCCCTTTTTTGGTGTTGAAGTTAAAGGCGCAAAGCGTTGGTTAAGTTTTATCTTTTTTCGTTTCCAGCCTGTCGAACTAATAAAACCCTTTTTTATTTTAATTGTTGCTCAGCTCATTACTTCTAATTGGATAAAAAACTTAAACTTTGCCTACCTACTCTCTTTTGTCATATTATTATTTATTTCTTTATTTCTTATTACCCAACCTGATATTGGGCAAACTATTTTATTAATTTGTACTTGGATAGCTGTAATTTTCGTATCGGGAGTGAATATTTTTTATCTTTCATTAATTTCAATTTTTTCAACAACTTTATTTTTTGCATTACTTTATTTGGCTCCAGAAAAATTTGCATATATCCTTTCGAGATTAACTTCTTTTATGGATCCTTCAAAACCTGGAAATTTTCAATCTCAAAAGGCTACCGAAGCAATAAGGCAAGGAGGTTTAAAAGGCCAGGGCATGGGAGAAGGAATTCTTAAGGAAAGTGTACCAGAAGCACACACAGATTATATTATTGCAGTTGTTAGTGAGGAGTTTGGTTCTCTGATATCTATATTAATAATTTTAATTTTTTTATTTATTGCATTTAGAATAATCAAAAAGATTGTAAGCTTTTCTGATAATTTTTACAAAATTTCTCTTGGTGGTTTAGCTTCCTTGATGGTATTTCAAGTATTTATACATGTAGGAGTAAATGCAAATTTACTTCCCACAACAGGCATGACGCTTCCGTTTTTGAGTTATGGTGGATCCTCTTTGTTATCAAGCGGTATAATCGCTGGAATTATTTTGAATTATACTTCAATTACAGAAAAAAATTAATGAATAGTATTAAAAAGAAAATTTTTATAGCATCCGGGGGCACAGGAGGCCATATTTTTCCATCATTATCTCTGGCAAATTTTCTAAAAGAAGAAAATAACGTAATTTTTTTTACTGACAAGAGGGGTTTTAAATATTTAAATAATATAAATAAGATTGAAATTAAAATAATTTACTCTGATACTATTTTTAATAAAAATATTATTAAATCAATTTTTGGTTTTTTTAAAACCACATTATCTTTTCTTTACTCATTTGCTATAATTATAATGAATAGACCACATATAGTTATAGGCATGGGAGGCTATTCTTCCTTCCCAGTATGTCTTGCGGCTTTTTTTTTAAGAGTTCCAATATTTATTTATGAGAATAATCTAGTTATAGGTAGAGCAAACAAGTTCTTGTTGCCGATTGCAAAAAAAGTTTTAGTCTCTACTAATAATGTTAAGGGAATAAAAGATAAATATAGTCAAAAAGTGCATTTTTGCGGTTATTTAATTAGAGATGAAATTTTAACACTAAAAAACGAGAAATCATTAAAAACGGAAAATGAAAACTTATCCATTTTAATAATGGGTGGTAGTCAGTCAGCAAAAGTATTTGGCGAAGTTTTACCAGATATAATCATTAAATGTTTTAAAAATGATATAAAATTTAAAGTTTATCAACAATGTTTAGATGACCAAATTAAGAGTTTATCAAATACTTATGAAAAGTTTAAAATAGATTTTGAATTATTTTCTTTTTCTAAAAAAATTTCAAGTTATTATAGAAAAATAGATTTGGCTATCACAAGGTCAGGAGCATCATCTTTAGCAGAACTGGTAAATTTAAGAATTCCTTTTATTGCTATACCATTACCGTTTTCAACAGATCGACACCAACAAGAGAATGCTAAATTCTTTAGTAAAAAAGGATATTGTTTTTTAGTAGAGCAGGAGTTTATCTCTAATAAATTATTTGAAATTCTTGAAGATTTAAACAAAAATAAGAAAAAACTATTTTTGATGAAAAAAAAAATGGAAGAACACTCAGATAAAAATACTTTTTTAAATATTAACAATTTAATTAAAAAAATTTAAATGAACAAAGTAGAAATTGGACAAAACGAAAAAATCCATTTTATTGGAATTGGAGGAATTGGAATGAGCGGTTTAGCTCAAGTAATGAAAACTATGGGTTTTAAGGTGCAGGGTAGCGACGTTGTAAATAGCAAGAATGTAGAAAGATGTAAAAAACTTGGAATAAAGATATTTATGAGTCATAGTAAAAAAAATATAAAGGACTCTACTATTGTTGTTAAGTCTTCAGCTATTAAAAATAATAATCCAGAGATTAAAGTTGCAAAACAAAAAAAATTGATCATTTTAAAGAGAGCTGAAATGCTCGCAAATATTGTTTCTTTAAAAACAAATATAGTTATCACTGGTTCACACGGGAAAACTACTACTACATCTTTAATATCTAAAATACTATCAGCAGCAAAATTAGACCCAACAATAGTCAATGGCGGTGTTATAAATTCATTTAAGAGTAGCGCAAGATTTGGAAAAAGTGAATGGGCAGTATTAGAGGCAGATGAGTCTGACGGAAGTTTTCTTAATTTACCTGTGAACTATTCAGTTGTAACAAATCTAGATAGGGAGCATTTAGATTTTTATAAAAATTTTGAAAAT
Organism: uncultured Pelagibacteraceae bacterium; assembly: GCA_902583785.1. Taxonomy (GTDB): domain Bacteria; phylum Pseudomonadota; class Alphaproteobacteria; order Pelagibacterales; family Pelagibacteraceae; genus Anoxypelagibacter. Next base: position 3,084 of record CACHXE010000032.1, read on the forward strand.
TTAAAAAATTCTTTTAAAAAATTTTTAAACAAAATACCAAAAATAGGAAAATCTTTTATTTGTATAGATGATAAAGAAATTAGAAAATTAATTCCTAAAATAGAAAATAAGAATTATTTAACCTATGGTTTTTCTAATAAAGCGAACTTTCAAATTCTAGGACAAAAATATAACAAAGATTGTTCAATTTTTAATTTAAAAATATCAGCTCCCACACTTAAGAAAAAAATAATTAAAAAAATAAAAATAAATTTAATTGGAAAACATAACATTTTAAATTCCGTAGCTGCTATTGCTTTGTGCCTTCAAATTGGAATTAAAATTGAAGTAATAAAAAAATCCCTCAAAACTTTCACCGGAATACAACGAAGAATGACAAAAGTTTTTACTTTAGGAAAAAAGGAATTTTTTGATGATTACGCTCATCACCCTACAGAAATAAGTTCAGTTTTAAATGGTCTTAAAATGACATCAAATAACAGAAGAATAATTTCAGTGTTCCAACCGCATAGATATTCTAGAGTAAAATTATTAAAGAAAGATTTTGCATCTTGTTTTAAAGACTCTGATTTAGTTGTTTTATGTCCAGTTTATTCTGCTGGAGAGAAAGTTGATAAAAAATATAACGAATTAAATTTTGCAAAACAAATTTCTAAGAGTTCAAAAGTGCAAGTAGTAATAATAAGAGATGAAAATGATTTAAGAAAATTTTTTGCAAAAAATTTATTTGAAAATGAAATAATTATATGTATGGGTGCAGGCTCAATTTCAAAATGGATAAGAGAAATAGCATTTTAACAGTAGTATGATTTATAAAAACGAAAAACTATCAAAATATAGTTGGTTCAATTTAGGCGGACCAGCTAAAGTATTTTTTAAAGCTCAGTCACTAATTGATCTTAAAAACTTTCTTGTAAAAAATTACAATACCGCTAACAAAATTTACGTATTAGGCGCTGGATCGAACACACTTTTTAGAGATTCTGGTTTTGATGGAATAATTGTAAAATTACAAAGTTCTTTTTCTTATGCAAAATTGTTAAAAAATAATAAAATCGAGGTAGGTGCAGCAACTTTAGATAAAAAAGTATCAGAGTTTGCGCTAGAAAATTCAATTTCAGGTCTTGAATTTTTATCTTGTATACCAGGAAGTATTGGTGGAGCGATTAGAATGAATTGTGGTTGTTACGGAGATGATATATCTAAGATTTTTTTTTCGTTGAAAGCTATGAATTTTAAAGGAGATATAAAATCCTTTTCAAGGAATGAAATAAATTTTTTTTATAGAGGAAGTAATATAAGTGAAGATTTAATAGTTTTAAGTGTAGTTTTACAGGGAAAATTATCAAACAAGATAGAAATTGAAAAAAAATTAAATAGTTTTAAAAATAAAAAAAAAGACAGCCAACCAAGCAAAATCAAAACATGCGGCAGTACATTTAAAAA
>CACHXE010000033.1 GCA_902583785.1 uncultured Pelagibacteraceae bacterium
GAAGGAGAGTATAATTACGGAAGATTTGAAAAAATTTTGCACGGATGGAGAGGTAGAATCAAAAATTACTCAGTTACACTAGGAGGCGGAATACACATAATAGATTTAATACAATGGTATCTTGGAAAAAAAATTGAAAAGGTAATTGGAATAGGCAACAAAATTAATTCAAAAACATCTTCTTTTATAAACTCCGATACTACTACTGCCCTTTTAAAATTTAAAAGCGGCGTTACAGCAAAAATTACATCTAATTTCCCAATTAAAACACCTCATCATCATGTTCTTAATATTTATGGCACAAAAGGCAGTATTTTCTCTTCACATGAAGACGTAGTACTGCACACTCTCACAAAAAAAAATAAAAAAAGAGAAAAAATTAATTTTAAAAAAGATAAAAATTATAAATTTGGAATTCTTGACAATTTTATTTATCATATGTTAGGTAAAAAAAAACCATTATTCACTATAGAAACTATTCTTAATAATATGGAGATTGCTTTTGCTATAGATAGGTCTTTAAAAACAAAAAAATGGGAAAAGGTTTAATAAAAAATGAGTAAAATAGTGCCATTCGGCAAGCCCTTCATAGATAATAGTGAGCTAAATTCTATAAAAAAAGTTCTAAATTCGGGAAAATACGTTCATGGAAAAGAGTCTGAAAATTTTGAAAAAATTTTTAAAAAATTCACAAGATCTAAAAATGCTACCTCAGTATCCTCTTGTACTGCAGGAATGCATCTATTTTATCTTGCACTTGGAATTTCTAAAGGCGATGAAGTTTTAGTTCCAGCACAAACACACGTTGCAACATCCCATGCAGTTGAAATTGTAGGAGCTAAACCAATTTTCATAGATTGTGAACTTGAAACAGGAAATATCGATATAAATAAAATTGAGAAAAAAATAACATCGAGAACAAAAGCAATTGTAGTTGTTCATTTTCTTGGCGTTCCAGTCAAAATGGAAAAAATTTTAAAAATTGCTAAAAAAAATAAATTAAAAGTTTTAGAAGATTGTGCGTTAGCTCTTGGAGCGAAAATAGGAGATAAACACGTCGGAACTTTTGGGGATGCTGGAGTATTTTCATTTTATCCAGTTAAACACATAACAACAGCTGAAGGAGGAATGATCATATCCAACAACAAAAAATTGGATAATATCATCAGAAGCAAAAAAGCTTTTGGAGTTGATAAGAACTACAATCAAAGAAATTCACCTGGTAAGTATGACGTAAAGGAGTTAGGCATAAATTACCGAATGAGCGAAATTCATGCAAGTATGGGTGTTGTTCAAATGAAAAAATTGAAAGTAATTTTGAAAAGGAGAAAATATAATTTTGACTATTTAAGCAAGAATCTAAAAAAAATTAAACAAATACAAATACTTAAAAATAGCGAAAAAAAAATTCATTCTTCAAATTACTGTTTAAGTTTTATCTTAAATAAGAAACTAGCTTCAAAAAGATCTAAATTGATAAAATTACTTAATGGAGCTGGAGTAGGGACAAGTATTTATTATCCAAAGCCTGTACCTTTAATGCAATATTATAAAAATAAATACAATTACAAAAAAAATCTTTTTAAAAATGCATTCATAATAAGTGAAAATTCTATAGCAATACCAACAGGACCACACGTAAAAAAAAATGACTTGAAATTTATCGTAAACGAAATTTTTAAATCAATCGGTACACTAAATTGAATACATGAATAAAAAAATCTTAATTGTTGGTGGTGCTGGATTTATTGGCCATAACTTAGCTTTAAAATTAAAACAAATGGGGGCAAAAGTTGCAGTTATAGATAGTCTTACCGTAAACAATTTGTATAGTATTAAAAGAAATGAGGATAAGGTGCCTTTTCCAAAACTTTCATTAAAAATATTAGATCAGAGGTTTTCTCTTTTAAAATCTAAAAAAATAATTTTTAAACAAATTAATGCTCAAGACTTCAAAGCTCTTAACAAGTTTGTTAATGAATTTAAACCTAAAGTGGTTATCCATTTAGCAGCTGTTTCTCATGCAAATAAGTCTAATAAATTTCCTTTAGTTACTTTTAATAATAGCTTTGTTACTTTACAAAACTCATTAGAGAGTATTAAAAATAGAGTAGACCATTTTATATTTTTGTCATCAAGTATGGTTTATGGCGATTTTAAAAAACAAAAAGTTACTGAAGATGAAGTTTGTAATCCTATTGGAATTTATGGTGCATTAAAATTTTCTGCTGAAAAATTGATTAAAGCGTATGGTCAAGTTTATAATTTACCTTATACAATTTTAAGACCATCAGCATTATATGGAGAAAGATGTATTAGCAGGAGGGTTGGTCAAATTTTTATTGAAAGTGCGATTAATAAATCAAAAATTATAATTAACGGTGATGGTAGAGAAAAGCTTGATTTTACTTATATAGATGATTTAGTTGATGGAATAATTTGTGCAATTAAATCTAAGAACTCATTTCAAGAAATTTTTAATTTAACATATGGAAGCGCACAACCAATAAATGCTTTAATAAAAATTATTAAGAATAATTTTTCAGATGTGGAAGTCGAATATAAGAAAAGAGGCAAGTTGATGCCGATTAGAGGGACATTGGATGTTAAAAAAGCTAAAAGACTTATAGGTTACAAACCCAGTTGGCCTCTTGAAAAAGGATATTTGGCTTATATAAAATGGTACAAAAATTTTTATAAAAAATTTTTTATTATTTGACATTTTAATAATTAAAAAAGAATTTCAAAAAAAACTTGGAAACATCTTAATGAAAAAATTTTCTTCATTATTTAGCGGAAAAAGCAAAAGAACTTTTATAGTTGCTGAAATTGGGAATAATCACGAGGGCAGTCTAAAAGTAGCAAAAAAATTAATTACTCAGGCAAAAAAATGTGGAGTTGATGCCGTAAAGTTTCAGACATTTATTCCTGAACTTTTTGTTTCAGCAGAAGATAAAAAAAGATTTTTACAATTAAAGAAATTCCAACTAACATTTAAAGAATTTAATATTTTAAGTAAATTTGCAAAAAATTTAGGTCTCCATTTTTTCTCTACACCATTAGACCTTACAAGTGCAAAGTTTTTAAATAAGATACAAAAGTTTTTCAAAATTGCTTCAAGTGATAACGATTTCTATCCTTTAATTAAACTTGTTTCTAATTTTAATAAAACTTTAATAATATCAACAGGTTTAGCTAATGTTAAAATAATTAACAAGGCGAGAAAAATAGTTTTACAAACTTGGAAAAAACAAAAAAAAAGAAATAGAAAATTGATATTAATGCACTGTGTTTCTAATTATCCAGCGGAGTCACATGAAGCAAATTTAATGGCAATCACAACTTTAAAAAAAAAATTTAAAGAATGTTTAATAGGATATTCAGATCACACAGTTGGAAATGTAGCTGCATTATCAGCAGTAGCTTTGGGGGCAAAAGTTATTGAAAAACACTTTACACTTAACAAAAATTATTCAAATTTTAGAGATCACAAATTATCTGCAGACCCATCTGAAATGGAAGATTTAGTAAAAAATATTAGAAGTCTAGAATTAATGCTGGGTTCGGGAGAAAAAAAGTTACAAAACTCCGAAAAAAAAAATTTAAAACTTTTGAGAAGAAGGCCAGTTGCAACTAGAAATTTATTCAAAAATAAAAAAATAAAAGTCGAGGATATAAAATGGATAAGAACAAAAAGCAAAATAAATGACTCTGCAATAAAAAATATAAACATTATTAATAAAAGATCCAAGATTAATATTTATAAAAATCAAATTATTTTTTCTAAAAATTTAAAATAAATTATGTGCGGTATAACTGGATTTTTCGGAAAGAAAAAAATTCAATCTGAAAGTATTTACTCTACTTTAGAATTGATGAAAAATCGTGGTCCAAATTTTTCAAATTATTTTCAATCTAAAGTGGATGATAACCTTCATGTAACTTTGCTTCATTCAAGGCTAAGCATAATTGATTTAAATAATAGATCTAATCAACCTTTCGAGGAAGGAGGCAATGTGATTATATTTAATGGTGAGATTTATAATTATATTGAGCTTAAAAATTTTCTAATCAAAAAAGGCGAAAAATTTAAAACACAATCGGACACTGAAGTTTTACTTAAATATTATAAAATTTATGGTGAAAAATGTGTAGATT
>CACHXE010000034.1 GCA_902583785.1 uncultured Pelagibacteraceae bacterium
GATTCATCTTATGAATTTGAACCAGAAGAAGATGAAATTTTAGAAGATCTTTTACCCAAAAATATATCTACTCAAATATACAAAGGTTTTTTAGAAAATTCTGCAAGCGAACAGGGTTCAAGAATGACAGCAATGGATAATGCAACTAGAAATGCTGGGGACTTGGTAGAAAAACTAACAATTAATTATAATCGAAGTAGACAAGCTGCCATAACAAAAGAATTAATTGAAATTATATCTGGAGCGGAAAGTTTATAGAATGAGCAAAAATGGTAAAATAATACAGGTTATAGGAGCCGTAGTAGATGTTCAGTTTGAAGGAGAATTACCAGAAATATTGACAGCTTTAGAAGTCAATAATTCTGGAAACAAACTTATATTAGAGGTTGCCCAACACCTTGGAGAAAATGGTGTGAGAACTATAGCAATGGATAGTACCGAAGGCTTGAAAAGAGGGGACATAGTCCAAAACACAGGAGCCCCAATAAGTGTTCCTGTTGGACCAGAAACTTTAGGCCGAATTATAAATGTTATTGGCCAACCTATAGACCAAAAAGGTGAAGTTAAAACAAAAGAAAAATGGCCTATTCACAGAGAAGCTCCTAAGTTTACAGATCAGTCAACAGAAACAGAAATCCTCGAGACAGGAATAAAAGTTATTGATTTATTAGCCCCTTATTCGAAGGGTGGAAAAATAGGTTTGTTCGGTGGTGCTGGAGTAGGAAAAACGGTAATAATTATGGAGCTGATTAATAACATTGCCAAAGCTCATGGTGGATTTTCAGTATTTGCGGGAGTAGGTGAAAGAACAAGAGAAGGTAACGATCTATACCATGAAATGATTGAATCAGGAGTTATTAAACCTGATGGCAAAGGTTCAAAAGCAGCGCTTGTGTACGGTCAGATGAATGAACCACCAGGTGCAAGAGCTAGAGTTGGATTAACAGGATTAACAGTTGCAGAATATTTTAGAGATAAGGAGGGACAGGATGTTCTTTTTTTTGTTGATAATATTTTTAGATTTACACAAGCAGGTTCAGAAGTTTCAGCTTTATTAGGAAGAATACCATCTGCAGTTGGATATCAACCAACCTTGGCTACTGATATGGGGAATTTACAAGAAAGGATTACCACAACAGGAAAAGGATCGATTACATCAGTACAGGCAATATATGTTCCGGCTGATGATTTGACTGATCCCGCACCTGCTACATCGTTTTCACACTTAGATGCCACTACAGTTCTTTCTAGACAAATCGCAGAACTTGGTATTTACCCAGCAGTTGACCCACTCGACTCTACATCAAGAATTTTAGATCCTAGAATTGTTGGAGAAGAACATTATAGAGTAGCTAGACAAGTTCAGAAAATTTTACAAACATATAAATCTTTACAAGATATTATTGCCATACTTGGTATGGACGAACTTTCAGAAGAGGATAAATTAACAGTAGCTAGGGCAAGAAAAATACAGAGGTTTTTATCGCAACCCTTTTTTGTAGCTGAGGTATTCACGGGTACCCCAGGAAAATTAGTAAATTTAGACTCTACAATTAAAGGCTTCGATGCAATTTGCAAAGGGGATTACGACCACCTACCTGAGGCGGCTTTTTATATGGTTGGGACAATAGAGGAAGTAATTGCAAAAGCTGAAAAAATGGCAAAAGAGGCTGCAGATTAAATGAGCGAGACTTTTAATATAGAAATAATTTCACCAGAAAAAAAACTGCTTACAGATAAAACAAGTTCAGTTACCATTCCGTCCTATGAGGGTGATATGACAATTTTATCAAATCATATATCTATAATAACTTTTTTAAGACCTGGAATCGTTAAAATCAATGGCAATAAAGAGATAAACTATTTTCTTGAAGAGGGAACAGTAGAGTTTTCAAATAACAATTTAACGATTTTATCTACCACAATTATAGAGCTTAGTGCTCTCTCAAGAGAAAAAATCTCTAAAATGATTGAAGAAAGTAAAAATAAACTTAACCAGAATAACTTAGATGACAAAACACGTTATGTTGCCTCTCATAAAATAGACAGTCTATCTCGGATTAATTTATAGAAGACCTAATTTTAGGCAATAACTCCTCATAGACTTTTCTTTTAAACTCAACAATTACTCCTGGCAGTTTATCAATTTCAAGCCATCTCCATTCTATGAATTCAGGTTTATATTTTTCTAAATCTATTTCTTTATCACTTCCAAGAAACCTTACAATAAACCATTTTTGTTTTTGCCCCCTGTATTTTCCTCTCCAAATTTTTCCTAAAAGATAGCTAGGTAATTCATATACAGACCAACCATCTATCTCTTTTAATATTTTGATTTTTTTTATACCCGTTTCTTCTTCCAGCTCCCTTTTCATAGCATCTATTAATTCTTCCCCTTCGTTTACACCGCCCTGTGGCATTTGCCATTTATCAACCGGATTATCTTTTCTTTTACCAACAAAAACTTTATTATTTTTATTTAAAACTACAGCTCCTACACCTATCCTCAGCGGTAGAAGTTTTTTTGATTTCATATTTTTAATAGCTTTAATGCGTAATTAAGCTGATTATCAGAGGGACTATTAATTCTGAAATTTTCACCTTTTTCCTCAACCATTATATCTGGAGCCACACCAACTTCAGATATTGATTTTCCTGAAGGTAAATAATATTTTGAAACAGTTAGCCTTATCCCACCTCCATCATTGAGGGGAATAATAGATTGAACTGATCCTTTTCCGTAAGTTTTTTCACCCAGTATAATTGCTCTCTTATGATCTTTAAGGGCTCCAGCAACTATTTCTGATGCCGAGGCAGATCCAGCATTAATCAAAACAATCAATGGTTTTCCCTTAACCTTATCACCTTTTCTTGCAAAGAATCTTCTATTTTCTATAGTTCTTCTGCCTTTAGTAGATAATATTTCTCCATCTTCTAAAAAAAAATCTGTTACATTTATTGCTTGGGTTAAAAGTCCTCCAGGATTATTTCTTAAATCAAGAATATAACCAATTGGTTTATTTTGTTTTTCAAATTGGTTAATTTTTTCAACTAATTGCTTACTACTATTATTATTAAAAGATTTAAGTCTTAGGTAGCCAATATTTTTTTTAAAAATTTTTCCTTCAACAGATGTAATTTGAATTACTTCTCTTTTGATATTTATTTCTAAAGCTTTTTTCTCTCCCTTACGTCTAATTGTTAATTTTATACTTGAACCTACTGGTCCTCTCATCATTTTAACTGCTTCCATAAGAGATTTACCTTGTACTTGTTCACCATTAATTTTAACGATGTAATCACCTGCTTTTATTCCCGCTTTATAAGCGGGTGTATCATCTATAGGAGATATTACTTTTACAACGCCAGCTTCCATACCGACTTCTATTCCCAGTCCTCCAAATTCTCCTTTAGTATCAGTTTCTACACTTTGAAATATTTCTGGATTCATATACACCGAGTATGGGTCAAGAGATTGCAAGGCCCCGTTAATTGCTGAGTCAATCATGTCTGATTGATCAACATCGTCTACATATTCTTTTTTTATTTTTTCTAAAACTTCTCCGAATAAATCTATTTTTTTATATAGTTGCTCCTCAGTGGTACTATTAGCATTTGTTGATAAAAAAAGTAAAATAGGGAGAATTTTAATTATTTTTTTCATATAATTGCTTCTTTACTATTAGTTGGATCACACCACATTTTTTCTAAATCATAAAATTTTCTTTTTTCAGGGTGAAATATATGAACAATTATATCTATCGCATCTATCAATTTCCAATCATTACTTGTTCGTCCCTCGACGCTAAATTTTCCCATTCCTTTTTCCCCTAATTTTTTTACTATTGTCTCTGATAGGGACTGTATGTGTCTAGAAGAATTACCCGAAGCAATTATCATATAATCTGCTATAGACGATTTTCCCTTAAGACTTATTGCTACGATATTTTGCGCTTTGTTTTGATCTAAAGTTCTTTCTATTATTTTTTTTAGTTTTAAAACTTCCATCGGTCTCCTCATTTTAAATAATTTTTTCTTATTTTTGAAGATGAAATGTTGATCCTTTTTGACCTAATAAACAGTATTTTTTCCCTTCCAAGGTCTCGCAAAGCTTTACATCTAAGGATTTTTTTCATGTACCCAGTTCTTGGAAATACA
>CACHXE010000035.1 GCA_902583785.1 uncultured Pelagibacteraceae bacterium
AAAATATTTTCAATAATTCATTAAAATATCTTAATAGGTTTAATAATTTTGCTTTGATACTTGTAAAAGGAGCGAATACAGGTTCCCAATCTTCCGAAAATAACAGTATATTAAGATATTATGGTGTAGGAGCACAAATAATTAAAGAATTAAAAATTAAAAATATGATATTAGTTTCAAGATCAAAAAAACGTATTATTGCTTTAAAGGGTTATGGTATTAAAATTACCAAACAAGAAATTATTAAATGAAATTTAAAATTTGTATAGTTATATCAACATATAATAGCGATATTACTGAAAAGTTATATCATAATGCAAAAGAAGAATTAGAAAAATTTTCACTAAAAAAAATTGATATTGTTAAAGTTCCAGGTTCATTTGAAATACCAGTAGTCATATCAAAACTTGCAAAAAAATACGATGGATTTATTGCAATAGGTTGCGTTATTAAAGGCGAAACAGCTAATTTCGATTTAATTTCAAAAGCAATAACAAATGGAATTATGGAAATATCTATTAGTCAAAAAAAACCAATAGGAAATGCGATAATTACGTCCTTTAACAGAGCGCAAGCTTTAAAAAGATTTAATAGAGGTAAAGAAGCAGCACAAGCGATTCTGGAAGTTCTAAAAATAAAATAATGAATGAAGTGAATTTAGCTGCAAATCCTAGGATAATTGTTGTACAAAAACTATATGGATATTTCCTAAATAAAGAGTCTCCAATTTCTTACCCAAAACATCGATATAAAAAATTTATTAAAGATACAGTCTCAGGCACAATCGAAAGGGAGGAACTTCTGCTTGAAAACTTAAAAACAATTTTACAAAATGAGTTCAACCCATCTCGTACGGACCTAATACTTAAGCTAATGATTCTTTCAGCGACTTTTGAGCTTATGTTTAATCACAAAACACCTATAAAAGTGATTGTTAGTGAATATGTAAAAATTTCAGATTTCTTTTTAGAAAGTGCTCATAAAGCCTATTTAAATGCGATTTTAGATAAAATTTCAAAAAATGCTAGGAAAGATAGTGAATAATTTCTTGCCTTTTACTTATTTTTTTGGCAACTTTCTTTTTTTAAACGATCATAAGTGGAGATACATCATTGGAAAATTTATATTTAATAATACTAGTCGGAATTCTAGCTGTTGTTTATAGTTATTTTTTAAGCAAGCAAATTATATCATCTAGCCCTGGTAATAAAAAAATGCAAGAAATTGCAGAAGCAATTCAAATTGGCGCAAAAGCATACTTAAACAGACAGTATAAAACTATAGCAATTGTTGGTGTGGTAGTTTTGTTAATCATAAGTTATTTTTTTAGTTTACTAGTTGGCCTTGGATATCTAATAGGTGCTTTACTATCAGGTGTTGCTGGTTATGTAGGAATGTTAATTTCTGTTCAGGCAAATGTTAGAACAGCTGAAGCGTCAAGAACAAGTTTACAAAAAGGATTAACAATGGCCTTTAAATCTGGAGCGATAACTGGTCTTTTAGTAGCTGGTTTAGCTTTATTAGCGATTTCAATTTATTACTGGATGTTGGTATCTTTTAAAATAGACAGTAGGGAATTAATAAATGCTCTAATTGCTTTAGGATTCGGAGCCTCTTTAATATCTATTTTTGCAAGATTAGGTGGCGGTATATTTACAAAAGGTGCTGATGTTGGTGCTGACTTAGTCGGAAAAGTCGAGGCAGGAATACCAGAAGATGATCCGAGAAATCCTGCCGTTATAGCCGACAATGTTGGAGATAATGTTGGAGATTGCGCTGGAATGGCAGCAGATCTATTTGAAACGTATGCTGTTACTATTGTTGCAACAATGGTTCTTGCATCAATATTCTTTCAAGGAAATACAGGGATGATGATCTACCCATTGGCAATTGGAGGAGGTTGCATTATTGCCTCTATAATTGGAACTTTTTTTGTTAAACTTGGTAAAAGTAAAAACATTATGGGAGCTCTCTATAAAGGATTTATTGTTACGGCAATAATTTCCTTAATTTTACTTTATCCAATTACATCTAGTATCATTGGTTTGGAAAATTCCTTTAATGTCGGAGATAAAAGTTTTACTGGCTTTGATTTATATTATTGTGGAGTTATTGGATTGGTAGTTACAGGCTTAATTATCTGGGTTACTGAATATTATACAGGAACAAATTATAGACCAGTAAGAAGTGTTGCCAAATCCTCAACTACTGGACATGGTACAAATGTAATTCAAGGTTTAGCGGTTTCAATGGAAGCTACAGCTTTACCAGCATTAATAATTGTAGCAGGAATAATTGCTACAAATGAATTGGCAGGGTTATTTGGTATAGCAATTGCAGTTACGGCAATGTTGGCTTTAACAGGAATGGTAGTTGCTTTAGATGCATACGGTCCTGTAACAGATAACGCGGGAGGAATAGCAGAAATGTCAAAACTACCAAAAAATGTTAGAAAAACTACCGATGCCCTCGATGCCGTTGGAAATACTACCAAAGCGGTAACCAAAGGTTATGCAATTGGTTCTGCAGGCTTAGGAGCTTTAGTTCTTTTTGCCGCGTATACTGAAGATATAAAATTCTTTTCAACAGTTTCAGGTTCTACACTCGAAGGAATAAATGTTAGCTTCGATCTTTCAAATCCATTTGTAGTTATTGGTTTGTTAGTTGGCGGAATGCTTCCATATTTATTTGGTTCAATGGGAATGCAAGCCGTTGGAAGAGCAGGTGGTGCAGTTGTAATAGAAGTAAGGAGACAGTTTAAAAAAATACCAGGTATCATGAAAGGAAAAAGAAAACCAGATTATGGACGATTAGTTGATTTACTTACCAAAGCCGCAATAAAAGAAATGATCATACCTTCTTTGTTGCCAGTTTTATCTCCAATCGTTTTGTATTTAATAATCTACACGATCGGTGGTTTAGAAGCTGCATTATCATCTGTTGGAGCAATGTTACTCGGTGTTATAGTAACAGGCTTATTTGTTGCAATCTCTATGACAGCTGGTGGTGGGGCCTGGGATAATGCAAAAAAATTTATTGAGGATGGAAATTATGGCGGTAAAGGATCAGAGTCACACAAGGCAGCTGTAACAGGTGATACTGTCGGAGATCCCTACAAAGACACAGCGGGGCCAGCCGTTAATCCAATGATAAAAATTACAAATATTGTAGCTTTACTTTTATTAGCCGTTATATCTCATTAGCTATTATTTCTTTTTCTTTCTTTTTTTTGGTGAGTTAACTGCCATTTTACCTCTTAAACTTGATAAAAATGAATCTAAAAAAGTTCCCCTGGTAACTACATTGTCTGTAACATTTTCAGAAAACTTATACTCATTCATTTTATCTTTGTCGTAAAAAAGTTTTTCTTCTAAAATTCCATACTTGTCAAATTTTACTACTAATACATTATTATTGAGAAAAACATCTTGCCCAAGTCTATGTATTCCACCTCTTGTTTGAGTTCTTTCTACATAAAACCATGTATCATTATCTTTTAGAGATTTTATATGTGGTACACCTAGAACTTTAATAACATCATTT
>CACHXE010000036.1 GCA_902583785.1 uncultured Pelagibacteraceae bacterium
TACGCCAGCATCAGATATGGATATGGTAGATCCAAAAGTGCAAAAAAATAGATTAATTATTCTACAAAGATTGCTTGAAAATATTCAGAAAAATAAAAATAAAAAGGATATTGGAAAAATAAAAGAAGTTTTAGTTGAAAATAAACTTAAGGATCAATCCAAATATTTTGGAAGAACAAGAGATTTAACCCCTGTTTTTTTTGAAAAAGGGAATGATCAAGACATAGGAGATCTTGTAAATATTAAAATTGATAGTTGTAATCAACATTCTTTATTTGGGACAAAAATTTTCGAAAGTGAAGCTGCAGCTTAATGTTAGAGGCAAAAAATTTAAATAAAGAAATATCTATTAAAAAAATCGATAATGAAACTTCAAATATAAAAATTTTTAATAACGAAATTTTATCTGAAATTGTTGGCGAGTTTAATAAAAACCTTATTAAAATAGAAAAACTCACAAATACCAAGATTTTTTTCAGAGGCAACTCTATAACTGTAAAAGGAGATAAAGATTCAATTATGATAGTATCAAATTCCCTTATTTTCTTAGTTAATAAATTTCTTGTTACTAGTTCGATAGAAGATAATGATATAAATTATTCAATAAAAAAAGTTGGTAATTTAGAAAATATGGAAAAGAGTAAAAGTAATATTAGATCTTTGGATCAGATAATAAAGACTCCACGAAGATCAGTAATTCCTAAATCCAAACAACAATCGGAATATCTAAAAACTCTATTAAACGAAGATATCGTTATCTCATTAGGACCAGCTGGTACGGGAAAGAGTTTTTTAGCAGTTTCTGTAGCTGTTAATATGTTAATGGAAAAAAAAGTTGAAAAAGTTATCTTATCCAGACCTGCTGTAGAAGCAGGCGAAAGGCTTGGTTTCTTGCCTGGTGATATGAAAGAAAAAGTGGATCCATATCTTCAACCACTTTACGATGCCTTATACGATCTATTTGGTTACGAAAAAGTTCAACGAAAAATAGAGTCAGGGGAAATTGAAATTGCACCTTTAGCATTTATGAGAGGTAGAACTTTAAAGAATTCTTTTGCAATTTTAGACGAGGCCCAAAACGCATCATTAACTCAAATTAAAATGTTTTTAACAAGAATTGGTGAAAATTCTAAAATAGTCGTTAATGGTGATCCATCACAAATAGATCTTATCAATAAAAATCAATCCGGTTTACTTAAATCAAAAGAGATTTTAAGTAATATTAGAGAAATCAAATGCATTGAATTTGATCATACTGATGTTGTTAGGCATCCACTTGTTTCGAAAATTATTCAAGCATATCAGCAAAAAACTGATGATAAAAATTGATGTTTTTATCAAGAATAAAAATTGGAAAAAACATATATCCAATCCTAAAAAATATTTAAAGAATAAATTAAAATACTTAAACAATTCAATTAAATTTGTAAAAAATAAAAAAATAAGCTTTTCCCTAATGCTTGGTGGACGTAAAGAAATTAGAGAGTTAAATAAAAAATTTAGAAATAAGAATAAAACTACTGATGTTCTTTCTTTTCCTTTTTACACAAATAATAGTCTAAAAAAGTTAAAAGATAAAAATATTTATTTAGGAGATGTGATTTTGAATCTTTATGAAATTAATAAAAAAAATTTTAATAAAAGTTTTAACAAACTTTGGGTTCATGGATTTCTTCATTTATTGGGACATAAGCATAAGAAAAACAAAGATTATTACAAAATGAACAGGTTAGAAAACTTAATATTAAAAAAAATTGAAGACAAATAATGTTAGATTTTTTCAATAAAAGATTTTTTATAATATTTTTATTTCCGTTATTTTTAGGAGGGCTAACTGTTTTAAGTTTTCAACCATTTAACTTTTTTTTTGTTAATTTTTTTTCGCTTCCTCTATTATTTTTTACAATTATTTATGTAAAAAAAAAATCTAAAAGTGTTTATAGAAAAAAACCTTTTTTAAAAAATTTATTTATATTGGGAACTTCCTATGGATTCGGTTTCTTTTTTTTTGGTATTTATTGGATTGCATATTCCTTAACTTTTGATGATTCTTTTAAATTTCTAATCCCTTTTAGTCTAATACTAATACCTCTATTTTTATCTCTCTTTTTTTCATTACCGATATTATTAGTAGGAAATTTTTGCGATAAAAATATTTCATCAATTTTTTTAATTAGCACTGTATTTTCAATTTCTGATTTTTTGCGAAGCAAACTACTTTCGGGTTTCCCTTGGAATATTTGGAGCTATAGTTTTTCCTGGTCTATTGAAAGTTTACAAATATTATATTTTTTAGGTCTTTTCTCATTTAATATAATAGTTATCACAATCTTTTTTATACCCTCTTTATTGTTTTTTAATACTAAGACAAAATATTTTACCCTTGCATTTTTTTTAATATTAATTTTTACTAATTATTTTTATGGCTCATATAAAATTAACACTTCAGTAGAAAATAAGAATTTAACAAAAATAAACTTTAAAATTGTTTCTTCTGGGATGAATTTATCTGATTTTGAAGAAGAAACAGAAGTTGCTTCAAGGCTAATTAAGTATAGTGACCCAGATAAAAAAAAGAAAACTATTTTCGTTTGGCCGGAAGGAATATTTTTACAAGAAAACTTTGAACAAAATGATGAAATTAAAGATCTATTTAAAAAAAATTTTTCTAATGATCATTTAATTATATTTGGTGCAAACACCTCGAAAATTACAAACTCAGGAAAAAAATATTTTAACAGCATGGTAGCTATTGATAGAAATTTTAATATTGTTTCTAAATATGATAAAAAAAAATTAGTTCCATTTGGAGAATTTCTACCGTTTGAAAAATATTTAAATTCGATTGGTTTAAAAAAAATTACACCTGGGTATTCATCTTTTTCAAAAGGAACTGGAGAACCTATAATAAATTTAAACTTGAATCCCAAAAATATAAAAATTTTAAGTTTAATTTGTTATGAAATCATTTTTCCTAGTTTTATTTATGATTATGATAAATACAATTTTATTATAAATATCTCTGAGGATGCATGGTTTGGAGAAAGTATAGGTCCATACCAGCATTTTGCAAAAGCGATATTTAGATCAATAGAGTCTGGAGTTTATACAATAAGGTCAGCAAATCAGGGTATAAGTGCATTCATAAGTCCTCAAGGAAAAGTTCTTAAAAATTTACAACCAAATGAAATAGGCAATATAGAACTAAATTTACCATTGTTAGAAAAAAATAAACAACAATATAAAAAAGATTTGATATTTTTGTTGCTTTTAATTACATATATCTTCACGTTTTTTATATTACGTAAATTAAAATTTTAATGAATTCTAAAAATTATCTTTTCACAAGCGAATCTGTTTCTGAAGGTCATCCAGACAAAGTTTGTGATCGTA
>CACHXE010000037.1 GCA_902583785.1 uncultured Pelagibacteraceae bacterium
ATTAAAAGAAGCTGCAGAAAAAGCAAAAATAGAATTATCTTCTGCTACACAAACTGAAATTAATCTTCCCTTTATAACAGCAGATAAAACAGGACCGAAACATATTAATTTAAAGTTTACTAGAGCAAAGTTAGAAGCGTTGGTTGAAAGTTTGATGGAAAAAACTTTAGAGCCTTGTAAAACCGCCCTTAAAGACTCTGGTTTTTCAGCAGCGGAAATAAACGAAGTAGTTTTGGTTGGTGGAATGACTAGAATGCCAAAAATTGTTGAAACTGTTAAAAACTTTTTTGGGAAAGATCCAAACAAAAGTGTAAACCCTGATGAAGTAGTTGCAATGGGTGCTGCTATTCAGGCAGGTGTATTGCAAGGTGATGTGAAAGATGTTTTATTATTAGATGTTACTCCTTTATCTCTTGGTATAGAAACGCTTGGTGGTGTTTCTACGAAATTAATTGATAAAAATACGACAATACCAACAAAAAAAAGTCAGGTTTTTTCAACTGCTGAAGATAATCAGCCCGCTGTATCTATAAGAGTATTGCAAGGTGAAAGAGAGATGGCGGCAGATAATAAAATATTAGGCAACTTTGAGTTGGTCGGAATTGCGCCTGCTCCAAGAGGCATTCCCCAAATTGAGGTGACTTTTGATATAGACGCTAACGGTATCGTCAATGTTTCAGCAAAAGACAAAGGAACGGGAAAAGAGCAGAAAATTCAAATTCAAGCATCAGGGGGACTATCAGATGAAGAAATTCAAAAAATGGTTAAAGATGCAGAGGCTAATAAAGAAACCGATAAGAAAAAAAGAGAGTCTGTGGATGTAAGAAACCAAGCAGACACTATGATTCATTCTGTTGAAAAAAATCTAAAAGAACATGGATCTAAAATCAGTGAAACTGAGAAAAAAACTATAGAGACTTCTATTTCAGATTTAAAAAATGCTTTAAAGGGAACAGATACAGAAGAAGTAAAGAAAAAAACTCAATCTTTGATTCAAGCGTCGATGAAATTAGGAGAAGCAGTTTATAAAAGTCAGCAAAAGCCCGACGGTAAAGCTAGTGACAAAAACGATAATGAAGGCAACAAAGAAAAAGATAACGTTGTTGATGCAGAGGTCGTAGACGGAAAAGAAGATAAAGAAAAAAGAGCCTAAGACTAATTAACAGGAGCAAAGCTTCTCATGGCAAAAAGAGATTATTATGAAGTCTTAGGTGTAAATAAATCAGCCAACAAAGACGAAATCAAAAAAGCTTATAGAAAATTAGCACTTAAATATCATCCAGACAAAAATAAAGGTGATAAAGGTGCTGAAGAAAAATTTAAAGAGGCTAGCGAAGCTTATCATGTTCTTTCTGATGAAAAAAGAAAAACTAATTATGATCAATTTGGACATGCTGCTTTCCAAGGTGGTGGTCAAGGAGGTTTTGGTAATTTTGATTTTTCTTCTTCCTTCTCTGATATTTTTGAAGACGTTTTTGGAGATTTTGGCTTTGGAACCTCGAGTGGTTCAAGAAGAAGTAGATCAAACAATAGGGGTAGCGATCTAAGGTATGATGTTTCAATAGATCTAAATGATGCATTCACTGGTACTGAAAAAAAAATAAATTATACAACTTATAAAAAATGTAAAACATGCACTGGAAGCGGGGCTAAACCAGGTTCTAAACCATCAGCGTGTAGTTATTGTGGTGGACAAGGAAGAGTAAGATCTAGCCAGGGTTTCTTTACCATACAACAAACCTGTCCTCAATGCGGTGGTGAAGGAGAAAAAATCACTAATCCTTGTAATAAATGTAGTGGAATGGGAAAAACACAATCCGACGAATCTGTTTCAGTAAAAATTCCAAAAGGTGTTGATGATGGTACTAGAATTAGACTTGCAGGAAAAGGTGAAGCTGGTAGCAAGGGTGGCGCAAATGGTGATTTATATTTGTTTGTATCTGTGCAGTCCCATAGTATTTTTAAAAGATCAGAGGAAAATCTTTATTACGAATTACCGATTTCTATTGCAGATGCTGCATTGGGTGCCACAGTTGAGGTACCTTCAATTGATGGTGGTAAAACAAAAATTAAAATTCCATCTGGAACCCAAAGCGGAAAACAGTTAAGACTTAAAGGTAAAGGTATGCCAATCTTAAGAAGAAATATATTTGGAGATCTATATATCAGAATCGTGACTGAAGTACCAACGTCTTTAACCAAAAAACAAAAAGAACTACTTGAAGAATTCAAGACGTTGGAAGATACTAAATCAAACCCGCTAATTAAAACTTTCTTTGATAAAGCTAAAAAATTCTGGAAAAATTAAATGAAAAAAATTAATTTAGCTATTACTGGATGTCTTGGAAAAATGGGTCGTGAGCTCATTAAATCATCTAAAGCTACTAAAAACTTCAAGCTAGTTTCAGTTACAGAAAATAGAATAGTTAAGAAAAAAGTATCGGGTCTAAAACCCTTATTAAATTCAAAGATCGCTTTTAAAAATGCAAATATAATTATAGATTTTACTGTTCCAAAATGTACTTTGGAAGTGCTCAAAATTGCGTCAAAATTAAAAAAAAGAGTAGTGATTGGAACAACAGGTTTTTCAGAAAGAGAGGAAAAATTGATTAAAAAATACTCTAAAAAAATACCCATACTTAAAGCAGGAAATATGAGCTTAGGTGTTAATTTGCTTGTTTATTTGACGGAGATTGCCTCGAGGTCTCTTGGAAATAACTTTTTAAGTAAGATTTTTGAAGTGCATCATAAACATAAAAAAGATCATCCTTCAGGTACTGCTCTGATGCTTGGAAAAGGTATAGCATTAGGAAAGAATAAAGATTTAACTAGAATTATGGGAAAAAAGTATTTTAATAAAAAATTTTTTCCTTACAGCAAAAAAATAAATTTTAACTCCGTTAGAAAAGGTAAAATCATTGGAGAACATGAGGTAAAATTCTCTAGTGGAAAAGAAATAGTCACTTTAAATCACGAATCCTTCAACAGAGCCCTATATTCTGAAGGGGCTTTAACTGCAGCAAAATGGTTAATAAATAAAAAGCCAGGTTTATACTCAATGAGAAATGTTTTAAATTTTAAATAAATTTAAGTCAATGAGTTCAAGTAAAAGAGCTAAAATAATATTAAAAATTCTCAATAAGATTTATCCAAAAACACCGATTCCGCTTAAA
>CACHXE010000038.1 GCA_902583785.1 uncultured Pelagibacteraceae bacterium
TTTAGTTTAAAATTTTTCCATTTTCCAAAACCATTAAATTTTAAATTTCTATCATTGATATTAATTTCGTAAGAAAATGTAATTTCAAGTCTATTTTCAATAATTTTTTAATTTTTTCTGGCCATTCTACAATTTTTATTACATTTTTAGTATTTTCAAAAATTCCAAGCTGATCGACTTCTTTTTTATCAGCCAGCCTATATAAATCATAATGCATAATTTTTATAGATTTTATCTCATACTCATATAGTAAATTGAATGTTGGACTAGGAACTTCGGTTTTGGCAACTTTATATTTTGCCTGAAATCCATTTATCAAGCTTCTGGCAAAAGTTGTTTTGCCACTACCTAATTCTCCGTAAAGAAAAATGCAGTCTGTATTAGATAATTTTGATAAAACCTCTTTTGTAATACTATCTATTTGAGATAATTTATATTTTAACATTGGCTACTATTTAGTAGCGATAAGTATCTGGTTTAAAAGGTCCTGATTGTTTAACGCTAATATAGTCTGCTTGTTCCCTTGACATTTTTGTAAGTTTTGCTCCAACTTTACCCAGGTGTAGCATTGCAACCTTTTCATCTAAGTGTTTTGGTAACACATATACTTTTTTTTCATATTTATTTGAATTATTCCACAATTCAATTTGTGCAATTACTTGATTAGTAAATGATGCGCTCATTACAAAACTTGGGTGGCCCGTTGCACAACCTAGATTTACTAATCTCCCTTCTGCTAATAAAATAATTCTTTTTTTACTTGGTAATTCTATTTCGTGGACTTGGGGTTTAATTTCGTTCCACTTATAGTTTTTTAAAGCATCAACCTGAATTTCATTATCAAAATGTCCAATATTACATAAAATTGCTCTATCCTTCATATCTCTCATATGATCTGCAGTAACAATATCTTTGTTTCCTGTGGCAGTTACAACAATATCTGCAGCTTTAATTGCTTCATCCATTAAAACTACTTCGTATCCTTCCATTGCAGCCTGTAAAGCGCATATCGGATCAGTTTCGGTTATCATTACTCTTGCGCCAGCTTGTCTCAAAGATGCAGCACTTCCTTTTCCTACATCACCAAATCCGGCAACGATTGCAACTTTTCCTGACATCATTACATCTGTTGCTCTTTTAATTCCGTCTACTAAACTTTCTCTGCAACCATAAAGATTATCAAATTTTGATTTTGTTACAGAATCATTAACGTTAATAGCCGGTATCATTAATTGCTTGTTTGCTTCCATTTTCTTTAAAGCCAAAACTCCAGTGGTAGTTTCCTCTGAAACTCCTTTTATACTTTTTAATAATTCTTTATATTCTTTATGCATTAATCCAGTAAGATCTCCTCCATCATCTAAAATCATGTTCGGCTTCCAGTCTTTTTTTCCTTCTATTGTTTGTTTAACGCACCACCAATATTCTTTTTCTGTTTCACCTTTCCAAGCAAAAACTGGTATTCCTGCTTTAGCTATGGCTGCAGCAGCGTGATCTTGCGTTGAAAAAATATTACAGGAAGACCATCTTACTTCGGCACCAAGTTGAATTAAGGTTTCTATTAACACCGCAGTTTGTATTGTCATATGCAAGCATCCTAAAATTTTTGCTCCCTTCAAAGGTTTTTTTCCTTTATATTCATTACGAAGTGCCATAAGGCCTGGCATTTCTGACTCTGCTATAGAAATCTCTTTTCTACCAAATTCAGCTAAATTTATATCTTTAACTTTAAAATCTTTATTCATAATTGAAATCTTTTAACAATTTAATTTATAGCAATCAAGGGATTGATTGTTGCTATCCTCTCTTTGGAAGCTGTAACTCAACTTCAGCACCACTCTTAACATCAGATCTATTAATAGCTCTTACATTGCCACCGTGCATCTCAACTATACTTTTGACAATATTTAAACCCAAGCCAGAATGCTCTCCAAATTTTTCTGGTCTATTACTATAAAATCTCTTAAAAATTTTCTCTGTATTTATTTCATTAAAACCTGGCCCTACATCTTTGATTTTAATAAAAATGGCTTCTTTGTTACTTTCTACATCTATTATTATTTTACTATTATTTGGACTGAAGGATACAGCATTGTCCAATAAATTTGCTAATACTTGTTCAAGTCTGTTTTCTATACCAAAAAGTTCAAGCTTGTGACCATTAAGGTTTTTTCTATTAACAATAAATTTAATATTTTTTTCTGTAACAGAGTTGGTGTTATTGAATTCATCTATTACATTTTTTATAAGATTATCCATATCCAGAACTCTCATTTTTTCTCTAGACAAAGATGCTTCGTCCTTTAACATTTGAGAGTAGTCTGTTATCAGTCTTTCAATTCTCTCAACGTCATGACTTAAAAGTTTAATTAATTTAGATCTTTCTATTTGATCGCTGGTGCTTTCAAGTAGTTCTGAAGCTCCTTTTAATGAGGCTAAAGGATTTCTAATTTCATGAGCAAGATCAGCTGAAGAATTTTCGGCTCTTTGTGTTCTTTGTTGTAGATCTTTGGTCATATTATTTAATGATCTTGATAAAAGACCTAGTTCGTCACTCCTGTACAGAAATCTCTCAATTTTTCCCATGGATTCATCTTTTGCTTTAATAGATTCTGTATATGCAACTAAGCCGCCAATAGGTTTGAGAATATATCTATTTAAAAACATTAAAAATATTAAAATTACTACGGCAATTGCAAGAACAGTTCTTATAATAAAATTTTGTCTCTCATCAACGGCTGTTAATATTTCATTTGCCTGTTCAGTAACCATGATATAGCCAAGTGTTTTCGCATTAACATAGGCGTCACTTAATGTTTTTATATAAAGATTATCGCCTTCTTTTATTTCAAGCACTACTGGCTCATTATTTTTTTTACTTTTTAATAAGTTTTTGATTGATATTTTTTCACTATCTAGATTTTTTGAATTAGATTTTACAATTTTTTTATCATCCATCGTGACTTCTTTTTTGATTTTTTCTTCTGTAACTTTTTCTGTAACTGAAAAAACATTCTGGTCTAAATCCAAAACATTTGAGTCTGCAATCAAATCACCCTCTAGATTATAAAATTGTACTCTTTCAAG
>CACHXE010000039.1 GCA_902583785.1 uncultured Pelagibacteraceae bacterium
GTTCGAAAGCTTCATGTGTACCCGTTGAAGCACCTGATGGAACTATTGCTATTGCAGACTGATTTTCGGAAAAAACTTCTGCTTCTACAGTAGGATTTCCTCTACTGTCAAAAACCTGTCGGCCTTTGACCTTTTTAATTTTTGACATTCTTTATTAAATTATCTATTTCAACCAATTGTTTTAAAAGGTCAGGCATTTTTGATAGTGGAACCATGTTTGGTCCATCGGATGGTGCATTATCTGGATCTTGATGTGTTTCCATAAAAACAGCTGCA
The DNA here is from genome assembly GCA_902583785.1 of uncultured Pelagibacteraceae bacterium. Lineage (GTDB taxonomy): Bacteria > Pseudomonadota > Alphaproteobacteria > Pelagibacterales > Pelagibacteraceae > Anoxypelagibacter. The sequence goes on from CACHXE010000039.1 coordinate 277, forward strand.
ACACCTACAGCTATAGCTGCTCGTGAAAGATATTCTACAAATTCTCTTTGTCCTCCACTCTTATCTCCCATTCCCCCTGGTTGTTGTACTGAATGAGTTGCATCAAAAACAACTGGGTAACCGTTCTTTGCCATAATAGGTAAAGACCTCATGTCTGAAACTAAAGTATTGTATCCAAAGCTTGCTCCACGTTCAGTAACCAAAATATTTTTATTACCTGAATCCTCAATTTTTTTTGTTACGTTGACCATATCCCACGGAGCTAAAAATTGACCTTTTTTAACATTAATTACTTTTCCGGTTTTAGCTGCTGCAATTAATAAATCTGTTTGTCTGCATAAAAATGCTGGTATCTGTAAAATATCTACATGTTTTGAAACAATTTCGCATTGTTCAATTGTATGAACATCTGTTAAGACTGGTACATCAACTTGTTTTCTAATTTTATCAAAAACTGGAAGTGATTTTTCAAGACCGGCACCTCGCTTTCCGTTTAAACTAGTTCTGTTTGCTTTATCAAATGATGTTTTATAGATAAGACCAATACCAAGTTTATCTGTAATTTTTTTTAATTGAGTTGCGGTATCTAATGCATGTTTTTCATTTTCTAATTGGCATGGTCCTGCAATTAAAGTAAATCTTCCTGTATTAGAAATGTCTAATTTTCCACATTTAACATTTTTACCTTTCATCAGTTTTTCCTCCAATTGGTACTAGCCGCTTTGATAAAAGAAGTAAATAAAGGATGCGGTGTAAAAGGTCTTGATCTAAATTCAGGATGAAACTGAACACCAACAAACCAGGGGTGGTCTTTCAATTCAATTATTTCAGGAAGTGTGCCATCGGGAGATAATGCAGAGAAAATTAGACCTTTTTTTTCAAAATCATCTTTATATTTTATGTTTACTTCGTATCTATGTCTGTGTCTTTCCTTAATTTTTTTTTCAGAATAAATTTTATAAATTAAAGAATTATTTTTTAAAACAGCATCATAAAGACCTAATCTCATTGTTCCACCTAAATTTTTTTCAGTTCCTTTAATTTTTTTCTTTCCTTTTTGCCATTCTTCAAGCAAACCAACCACTGGGGTACAATTATTTCCAAACTCACTCGTAGATGCATTTTTTATATTTAATAAGTTTCTAGCTGCTTCTATGACTGCCATTTGCATACCAAAACAAATACCAAAGAAAGGTATATGGTTCAATCTTGCGTATTTTATGGCAGCTATTTTGCCTTCTGTACCTCTTTTTCCAAACCCACCGGGAATAAGAACGCCTGTCACATCTTTAAGTAATGGTTTTATATTGTCAGGTTTCAAGTTTTCTGAATCTATTCTTTTCAAATTTACTTTCATGTTGTTTGATATACCCCCGTGTATCAAAGCTTCATCTAAAGATTTATAAGCATCTTTAAGATCAACATATTTGCCAATTATTCCAATATTTACATCTCTCTTTGGATTTAAAACTCTTGAAGTTATATTTTTCCATTTACTAAGGTCGGGCTTTTTTTTGCTCTTAATTTTAAAATATGAAAGTACCCTATCATCTAATTTTTCTTTGTGAAAACTTATTGGTGCTTCATAAATAGTTTTTACATCAACAGTTTCAATAACGTTATCAATTGAAACATTACAAAATAAAGATATTTTTTTTCTTTCTATTTTTGGAATTTCTCTTTCTGACCTGCAAATTATTATATCAGGTTGAATTCCTAGACTTCTTAACTCTTTAACTGAATGTTGGGTAGGTTTTGTCTTTAATTCACCAGAAGCTTTCAAATATGGGACCAAGGTAAGATGAATAAATAAACTATTTTTTTTTCCTACATCGTTTGAAAATTGTCTTATTGCTTCTAGAAAAGGTAGGCTTTCTATATCACCAACTGTACCTCCAATTTCACAAATTATAAAATCTTCATTTTTAACATCTTGTGAAATAAATTTTTTTATTCGATCTGTAACATGAGGAACTACTTGGACGGTTCCTCCCAAATAATCTCCTCTTCTTTCTTTTTGAATTATATCACTATAAATACCGCCAGTCGTTATATTGTCCGATTGGGTTGCAGAAATTCCTGTAAATCTTTCATAGTGACCAATATCTAAATCTGTTTCTGCACCGTCGTCTGTAACAAAAACTTCTCCATGTTGAAAAGGATTCATTGTGCCAGGATCTACATTTAAATATGGGTCTAATTTTCTAACTCTTACCTTAAAACCTCTTAATTGGAGTAATGACGCTAATGAAGCGGAAGATAGACCTTTTCCAAGTGATGAAACCACGCCGCCAGTAACAAATACATATCGCGCCATGGAAGGTAAATATATCTGATTTTAAGAAAAAATAAAGTCTATTTTGATGGTTCAGGAATTTTTGGTGTATTAGAATCTTTTTCTTCCTCTATTTTCTCTAAAACTGACTGTGTCTCAATCAAATCACCTCTAGACAAAACAACTAGCGAAATACTGGAAACAATAAATAAAGTAGCAACTATAGCTGTAGATTTTGTTAGAAAATTACTAACAGACCTGCTTGAGGCAAAATTATCTTGTGACAATCCTAGGCCTAAGGCCCCACCTTCAGATCTTTGTAACAAAACCAGTCCAATAAGGATAATCGCTAATATAACATTGATTATTATCAAGATTGTTTCCATAGAGCCTATTTATAGAAATTTTTTATTATATCAATAAAATTCTTTGAAGATTTTGAGGCTCCGCCAATTAAAAAACCATCAACTTCTCTGATAGAGCTAAATTCTTTTATACTTTGTTTGTCAACAGATCCACCATATAAAATCCTTGG
>CACHXE010000040.1 GCA_902583785.1 uncultured Pelagibacteraceae bacterium
GGTTGCAGAACAATTGCAATAGGAGAACCCTTTTTATCATTTTTAAAATATTTTGCCTCTAAACGACCAGCTGGACCAGCAATAAAAACTTCTGAACTTTTTTGTTTCATTAGTAATGATAATTATTTTCAAAAAAAAAATAGATTTATAGCACGTTTTAGATGCTACATAATTGTTTTTTTACAAAGTTGACTATTTTACTGGGATTAATTAAATAAGCCAGATAAAACAAGGATAATATGAAACTTACTACTAGAGGAAGATATGCAGTAATGGCTATGGCTGATTTGGCGGCTAACCAGAATACAAGTCCTGTAAGTCTAAATGAAATTTCTTTAAGACAAAATATTTCTTTGTCTTATTTAGAACAATTATTCTCAAAATTAAAAAATGAGAAATTAGTTAAAAGTGTAAGAGGCGCCTCGGGTGGATATGTCTTGGAAAAAAACCCCAAAGACATTAAAATTTCTAATATTATTTTTGCTGTTGATGAAGAGGTAAAAACTCTTAATTGTAAAAGAGATTCTAAAAAAAGCTGTAATGGCAAAAGTTCAAAATGTATTACTCATAATCTATGGGATGATTTAGAAAAACATATTAAAAGTTTTTTTGATAAAATAAGTTTGAATGACATAATTAAACAAAAAAAAATTGAATTAAATTAAATGAAAAATGAAAATATAAATACCAATCAAGAATATAAATATGGTTTTACAACCGATATAGAAAATATTAGAGCTCCGAAAGGTTTAAATGAAGAAACTATAAAATTTATATCTAAAATTAAAAAGGAACCAAAGTGGATGTTAGACTGGAGATTAAAAGCTTTTAATAGACTAAAAAACTTAAAAGAACCAGATTGGCAGAAACCAAAATATCCAAAAATAGATTACCAAAATCTTTATTATTACTCAGCACCTAAAAGCTCTTCTGAAAAGCCAAAAAGTTTAAATGAAGTGGACCCAAAGTTAATTGAAACTTACAAAAAACTTGGTATACCTCTTCAAGAGCAGAAAAGACTAAGTGGAGTCGCTGTTGATGCTGTATTCGATTCAGTATCAGTAGCTACAACTTATAAAGATGAATTGACAAAAAAAGGAATTATTTTTTGTTCAATATCAGAAGCAATACAAAAACATCCTGATTTAGTAAAAAAATACATAGGTTCAGTAATACCTTTAACCGACCATTACTTTGCAACACTAAATTCTGCAGTATTCACAGATGGATCTTTTGTTTACATACCACCAAAAGTAAAATGCCCAATGGAACTTTCTACTTATTTTAGAATAAATGCTTCTGAAACTGGTCAATTTGAAAGGACTCTTATTATTGCAGACAAAGGTAGTTACGTTAGTTACCTTGAAGGATGCACTGCACCGATGAGAGATGAAAACCAATTGCATGCCGCTAATGTTGAACTAGTAGCTTTAGATGATGCAGAAATTAAATATTCTACAGTCCAAAACTGGTACCCAGGAGATAAAGATGGTTTAGGAGGTATTTATAATTTTGTTACTAAGAGAGGGGCTTGTAGAGGAAAAAACTCAAAAATTTCTTGGACACAGGTAGAAACCGGTTCCGCAATAACCTGGAAGTATCCTAGCTGTATTTTACAGGGAGATAATTCTGTTGGGGAATTTTATTCCATAGCCATCACTAACAATCATCAAAAAGCTGATACTGGAACAAAAATGATTCATCTAGGGAAAAATACAAAAAGTAAAATTATCTCAAAAGGCATATCTGCTGGTCATGCCGATAATACGTACAGAGGTTTGGTTGATATAAGTAAAAAAGCATTTAACTCTAGAAATTATACCCAGTGTGACTCTTTACTAATGGGAAATAAATGCGGAGCTCATACCGTGCCATATATTAAAAATAAGAATTCAACATCAACTGTAGAACACGAGGCTACAACATCAAAAATAAATGAGGAACAATTGTACTACTGTAATCAAAGAGGTTTAAATCAAGAAGAGGCAGTTAGCTTAATAGTAAATGGTTTTTGCAAAGAAGTTCTACAACAGTTACCAATGGAATTTGCAGTAGAAGCCCAAAAATTAGTTGGTATTAGTTTAGAAGGTAGCGTGGGCTAATGTTAGAGATTATAAATCTAAAAGCATCAATAAACAAAAGAGATATTCTTAATGGTTTAAACCTTAAGATTAATGCGGGTGAAGTTCACGCGATTATGGGCCCAAATGGATCCGGCAAAAGCACTCTTGCAAATATATTGTCAGGGAAAAATGGGTATAAAATTACTGGAGATTTAAAATACAAGGGAGAGAATTTAAAGGATATTCCAGTTGAGCAAAGAGCCCAAAAGGGAATTTTTTTGGCGTTTCAATATCCTCTTGAAATCCCCGGAGTTAATACAAACAATTTTCTTAAAACGTCATTAAATACCATTAGGAAAGCAAGAGGTGAAAAGGAGATAGATACGTTGGCATTTTTAAAGCTAGTAAAAGAAAAAGCAAACGAACTGGGAATAGACGAAAAAATTCTTTCTAGACAACTTAACGTAGGTTTTTCAGGAGGAGAAAAGAAAAAAAATGAAATTTTACAAATGAAAATTCTTGACCCTAATTTAATAATACTTGATGAAACAGACTCGGGTTTGGATATTGATGCATTAAAAACAATTGCTGATGGTGTCAATTCATCAAGAAGTAAAGACAAATCTTTTTTAGTTATAACTCACTACCAAAGAT
>CACHXE010000041.1 GCA_902583785.1 uncultured Pelagibacteraceae bacterium
ATGCTCTTTAAACCTAATAAATCAATGAAAATATCCTCCTTTTTGATTATTTTCCACCTGTTTATTTAAATAAACTTAAGGAGATAAACATGAAAAACATGAAAAAAGTAGGTCTTTCAGCTTTAGCTGGTGCACTTGCATTCACTTCTGCGCAAGCAGGTGATGTTAGTATTTCAGGTAGCATGATTGCCTCTTATACTCAAAAGGGTGGTTACAATACAACTGGTAACCCTATTGGTATGAACAAAGAGTTAACTGTTACTGGTTCAGGTGAATTAGATAACGGTACTTCTGTTGCATACAAACAAACAATTACCAACGCGATGGGTTATAACGACAGTGAATTAGTATTTACTGGATTACCATTTTCTGGCGGCGGTACTGTTGCTTTAACATCTACTGGTTCACCATTAGATGCTATCGATGACAAAACGCCAATTGCTTTTGAAGAAGCAAATGCTGCTGTTGGTTCAATTGATGACGTAGCTGGTGTTAACGGTACTTATGGTATCAGATACACATTAGCTGATGTATTGGGTTCAGGCATAACGTTTGACGCTATGTATGTTCCTAAACACGGAACTGGAGACGCTCAAGCTGAAAAAGGCGTTTCAGGTTCTACAGCTGACGGAAACGGTGAAGGTTACGATGTAGTTCTTTCAGGTGGCGTACCAATGGTTGACGGCTTAAGCTTCAATCTTGGATTCTCAGAACTTGATATAAGTTCTAAAGAGAGTGGCGCATCTGATAACAACGATCAACACGAAGGTACATTCAATTTAAACTACGCTATTGGCGCAGTTAGCATTGGTGCACAAAAATCGATCGTTAACGCATCAGGAACATCAGAAACTAAATATGATTCTGAATATTTTGGAATTTCATATGCAGTTTCAGACAACCTATCTGTATCTTACAACAACATCGAGTCTAACAAAAACGTAGATGGTACTAACATTGATCAAGATATTGACTCAATAAGCTTATCATATACTGTTGGCGGTATGACTATCGGTGTACTTGATTCAGAAGCTGATAACGCTTCTTATTCAGAAGGTAGAACACAGTCTGCTAGATCAGTACAAATGACAGTTGCGTTTTAATTAACGTATTATTTTTTAAAAAAAGCCGGTACATATGTGCCGGCTTTTTTTTTATCTGATAGTAAAGCAACCCCGGAGACATTTAAGTCCTTAATATGTGAGAAATTTTTTTCTTTTATTCCTCCTAGAGCTATATAATTTACCTGAAAATTTCTAGATAATAAGTTGAATTTGATTTTTCCTAAGAACTCTTTTTTATTTTTGTATTTTGTTTTAAATAATCTAGATAAAAGAATCTGGTTACATCCTTGTTTAATTTTTTGATTAATTTCTATTGCATTATGAGCACTTCCTATTATGTTTATTTTTGAATTGATGTATCTCAAATGCCAAAACTGCTGTTTATTATATGCTGATATGTAAAATTTATTACTTTGAAGTATAAATAAAATCTTAACATTATTTGCTATATAAAGGTCAATTTTTCTTTGTGAACATTGAATTTTGAACTCTATTAAATTATTAATAGTATATTTTTCTGGATTTCTCAAAATTAAAATAGCACCTATTTTTTTCACGTAATCTAGGCTAATCTCATCTAGTTTGTTAATCATAAAATACAAATAATTTTTCTTTTGAATCATGACTGATGAAAGTATAAAAAAATTAATTTCAATACAAGAAAATATAAAAAATCTTAGTATTAACAATTCTATTAAACCTGAAATTATTTGTGTATCTAAAACTTTTAAAATCAATCGGTTACAGCCCTTAATAAATCATGGACAAATTCACTTTGGTGAAAATAAAGTGCAGGAAGCAGATCAAAAATGGTCAGAGGCAAAAAAAAAATATCGAAATTTGAAATTACATATGGTTGGAAAATTGCAGACTAATAAAGCAAAAAAAGCTGTAGAGCTATTTGATTTTATACATTCTCTCGACAGCACCAGGTTAGCTGATCATTTAAAGAAAAGGGAAACAGAGTTAAAAAAAAAATTAGCTTATTTTATACAAATAAATATTGGTGATGAAACGCAAAAAGCAGGAATTGCACCCAAGGACGCTAAAGAATTTTTACAATATTGCAAAAATAAAATTAATTTAGATGTGATAGGATTAATGATTATACCTCCTAATGACAACAATACTGAAAAATACTTTAAAAATACTTTATTACTTAACTCAGAGCTTGGTCTTAAACACTTAAGCATGGGAATGTCAGAGGATTATGAATTAGCTATGAAATTTAAATCCACATTTTTAAGAATTGGTTCTGCTATAATGGGCCCTCGTAATGTTAAGCAATAAATAAATTAGTTTTTTTATTGATTAAAGGTAAAATTTTAAGAAAATCTTTTTTTGAAATAGCAACACACCCTTGAGTTGGGCCAAATGTTTTATTTGCAATATGAAGAAATATAGCACTTCCTTTATTTTTTAT
>CACHXE010000042.1 GCA_902583785.1 uncultured Pelagibacteraceae bacterium
TCTGGAGTGAGCGTAGCTTTTGATCCTAGAACTGTTGGCATGCAAATTGATGATTCCATAATGCAAAAAAATTTAGTTGCTAGATTAGCTTTAAATGAAAAAAAATATCTATTGTCAATAAGTGTAAAAGTTTTAGATGGAAATATATTTTTGTCCGGGAAGGTCAATGAGCCTGAAGAAAAATTAAAAATTACTAAAGCAGCATGGGAAACAAAGGGTGCACGATCTGTCAAAAGCGCTATATCAATTAAAGGACAAACAAATTTTAAAGGAACAGCAAAAGATATTTTAATCACATCCCAGTTGAGAACTGCTTTAATTTTTAATAAATTTGTTAAAGCTTCAAATTTCAATATTGATACAATAAATGGAAAAACTTATATATTTGGAATTGCGATGACCTCAGATGAGAAAAAAGAAGTTATTAAAGAAGCAGAAGAAGTTTATGGTGTTAAGCAAGTTATACCAAGTATAATCCTGGTAAAAGATTTAAGTAGATCAAATAATTAATTCTTCTTTTTATTTTTATAATCAATAATTTCAGCTGAATATGCAGCTACTGACGCAAGATTCAATATATCATTAGGGGAGGATCTCAACGGTGCAATTTCAATTGGTAATCCTAAACCAATTAAAAGTGGACCAATTGTTTTTGCCCCTCCAATAGTTCTCATAAGTTTAGTTGATATCGCGGCACTATGAAGAGCAGGCATTATTAAAATGTTTGCATTACCTACAATTTTTGAGAATGGATATGTCTCTTTATATTTTGGATTTAGGGCTACATCAGGCTGCATTTCTCCGTCAAAATCAAAATCGACTTTTTTATTTTTTAAAATTTCAATGGCTTCTCTCACATGTTTTGTGTTTCTGGATGCTGGTTTTCCAAATGTGGAGTGAGATAGAAAGGCCACTTTTGGCTCAAAACCAAATAATTTTGCAATTCTAACACTTGAAATTGCAATTTTTGTTAATTTTTCCGCTGATGGAAAATCATTCACTTGCGTATCTGCTATGAAAATAGTTTTTTTTTGTGTTATGAGCATATTTAGGCCAAATAAGATCTCACCAGGTCGTGGTTCAACAACTTTTTTAAGACTTTCAATAGATGCAGCGTAGTGTCTGATATTTCCAGTTACCATTGCATCTGCATCCCCACACTCGACCATAGAAGCACCCCAAACTACTCTGTCGTTTCTTATTAATCTATCAACATCTCTTTCTAAAAGACCCTGTCTTTGCAATTTACTGTATAATTTCTTTGTATAAATTTCTCTTTTATTTTTATCAGTTGAATTTACAATTTTAATTTTGTAATTTTCATCTAATCCTATAGCTCTTAACTGTTCTTTCACTCTTTTTTCATTTCCAATTAATACTGGTGAACCCAAACGACTATTTTTGTAAGCAATAGCAGCTTTTAGCATGTTTTCATCTTCACCTTCAGCAAAAACTACTGTCTTAGGCCTTTTTTTAATTTGAGCATTTATTCCTTGCATAATAGACATTGAAGGATCGAGTCTATTTGTTAACTGATCTTTATAAGTTTCTATATCTAAAATTTTTTTTCTCGCTACCCCACTTTTCATAGCGGCCTCAGCAACGGCAGCAGGTATTCTGCTAATTAACCTAGGATCAAAAGTTGAAGGAATGATATACTCTTTACCATACCTAGGTCTTTCCCCACCATAAGCATTTACTACCTCATCAGGTACTTCTTCCCTAGCTAATGTTGCTATAGCTTTTGCTGCAGCAATTTTCATTTCCTCATTTATTTCTTTCGCTCTAACATCCAGAGCACCCCTAAATATATATGGAAATCCAATTAAATTGTTTACTTGATTAGGATAGTCGGATCTACCCGTTGCAATTATTGCATCTGATCTGACTTCATCTACTAATTCAGGCTTTATTTCTGGATCAGGGTTGGCACAAGCAAATATAATAGGATTTTTTGCCATCGATTTTACCATTTCTTTAGTTAATACGTTCTTAGCAGACAAACCCAAAAATACGTCTGCTCCTTTTATTGCTTCTTTGAGTGTTCTAAGTTTTGTCTCAATAGCGTATGCAGATTTAAACTTATCGACATTATCCCTCCCTTTGTAAATTACACCTTTTCTATCGAGCATAATTATATTTTTAGAATTAATTCCAATACTTTTAAAAAGATTTGTACAAGCCAAAGCAGAAGCCCCTGCACCATTGACAACAACTTTTATCTTATCAGGTTTTTTTTTAGAAACATCCATAGCATTAATAAGTGCTGCAGATGTTATTATTGCTGTGCCATGTTGGTCATCGTGAAAAATTGGTATATCTAAAGTTTCTCTTAATTTTTTTTCTATAATAAAACAA
>CACHXE010000043.1 GCA_902583785.1 uncultured Pelagibacteraceae bacterium
TAAAGTATGATTAATAAATTAAATTACTATTTTATAACTCTTTTTATTTTTGGAGATCATATCAAAAAATACCGTGGAACATGGGCATCATTATTCACAACATTATTTTTGTTTTTATTAATTTATATTTTAAAAATTCCAGTTTTAATTATTTTATTAATTTTGTTACTAGTTTTTTTTTATTCATTTATCGCAATTAATTCCTGTTTAAAAAATTTTAAAGATAAAGATCCTCAAGAAATCGTAATTGACGAATTTGTTGGACAATCTATACCTATAATATTGTACGAAGTTTTTCATCCTGACAGAACAAATTCTACAGAGGAAGCTTTGCAAATTTATTTTTGGTTCTTTTTGTTGTTTAGAGTGTTCGATGGATTAAAACCTTTTCCAATAGATTATATTGATAATAAATACAAAAATACATTTGGAATTTTATTTGATGATATTTTGGCTGGATTTTATGTAGTACTCTGTCTGATATTATTTATGGTTGGAAAAACATTCTATTTTTAATGAAAAAATTAAGTAAAAAAATATTAGCAATACTTAGAAAAAAAAGACTCAAATTAGCCGTTGTTGAGTCTTGTACTGGCGGGATGCTTTCAAGTATTATTACTTCCATAAGTGGATCATCTAAAGTATTTTCTTTGGGTTTAGTTACCTACTCGAACCAGTCGAAAAGTCGTATTCTTAAAGTACCAAAACAGATTATAAAAAAACACGGTGCTGTAAGCTTTCAATGCTGTTTATCTATGGTTAATAATTTAGTAAAAATCAGTAAAGCCAATATCGCAGTTTCGATTACTGGCATTGCTGGACCTGATGGAGGCACTAAACGTAAACCTGTGGGATTAGTTTACATAGGTACAAAAAAAGATAATAGAATTAAGATAAATAAGTATTTATTCAAAAAAAAGGATCGTAATAGAATTCAAAAGGCTGCTGTTAAAAAAGCTTTAGAATTAATTTTAAACATTCTTAAATAACTTAATAGCTCTTTTTTCAAATGCATCGGCGATATTGCTTAGACCATGGTCGAATGACTTTTTCATTATCATGTTATAGAAAACATTTTTAATTTCAAAGTCAATTTTAAAACTAACTTCACTTTGGTTATTAATCTCTCTAATTTCCCATTCATTTTTTAAATGGTTTAATGGTCCACCAATATTAATTACTAGAATTTTATCTTTCTTTTTGTAATAAGTAACATGACTTTTGTAGGTTTGGTTTAAAAACTTTTTACCAACTGTTAAATCTGCTTCCATTTCAATCATGTCTTTTAAATCTTTTTTTCTATAAATTTTTCCGTTTAGGCACCATGGAACAAATTCGGGGTATTTTTCAATATCCAGTATCATTTTGATTAGATCACTTTTTTTACAAGGAATAATTTTTTTTATTGAAGCGTTTGGCATTTTATTTGTTCATCTCTGACTTTTTTTAGTTTTTTGAAATCTTCGTCTGCATGATAAGAAGATCTAGTTAATGGAGATGACGCAACTAATAAAAATCCTTTTGATAAAGCAATATTTTTTAATTCTGTAAATTCGTGAGGCTGATAGTACCTTTGAAGTGGATAATGCTTAGGTGAAGGTTGGAGGTATTGACCTATAGTCAAAAAATCAACATTTGCGGTTCTTAAATCATCCATAACCTGCAATATTTCATTTTTATTTTCTCCTAAACCAACCATCAAACCTGATTTTGTAAAAACGTTTGGTTTAATTTTTTTGGCTGACTCTAATAATTTTATAGATGCAAAATATCTTGATCCAGGTCTTACAGTCAAATAAAGACTTGGTACAGTTTCGATATTATGATTAAAAACATCTGGGGAAGCTTCTAAAACTTTCTCAAATGCATTTCCTTTTCTTAAAAAATCTGGCGTCAAAACTTCAATTGTAGTTTTGCGATTGTTTTTTTTCGTTTCTAAAATAACATTTCTGAAATGATTAGCTCCTCCATCTTTTAAATCATCACGATCCACAGAAGTTATAACTACATGATTAAGATTTAATTCTTTAACCGCATTTGCAATTTTTAATGGTTCAAAAGGATCTAATTTATTTGGTTTACCTGTTTTAACATCACAAAAGGCACATCCTCTAGTGCAAGTATCTCCCATTATCATAAACGTAGCATGTTTTTTGCTCCAGCACTCAGTAATATTAGGACAATTTGCTTCCTGACAAACAGTATTAAGATTATTTTTATTAACAATTTCTTTTGTTTTAAAAAAAACTTTTGTATCT
>CACHXE010000044.1 GCA_902583785.1 uncultured Pelagibacteraceae bacterium
AATATGGTTAGTATTGATGATTGGAAAAAGATTGAAGAACTAATTCCTAGAGCTTTTAAAAATTCAAAAAAATTTAAAAAAACAGGTCTCGCAGCTATTTTTTCTGCAAGTCTAGAATTAACAAAAGATGGTGTGATAAATTTAATGCAAGAAAATCTTTTTGAAGATATTTTTATAAGAACGGCCAGACATACGCCTCTTAAATTAACTGAGAAATAAAACATCTTATGTCAAAAGAAAATAAAAAAAATAATATTATCAGCTTTCCAAAGAAAAAAACAAAAACAGAAAGAGAAGTAGAGGCTATCATTTTTGCAGCTGAAGAACCTCTAGATATTGAAACTATCGAAAAAAGAGTAGGATCAAATAGTAATATTAAAAAAATACTTGAAAATTTAAAAATTGAATATTCTTTAAGGGGAATAAATCTTATTTGTAAATCAAATAAATGGTCTTTTAGAACAGCTGAGGATTTATCAAAACTTATGTCTTTACAAAAATCCTCCCAAAGAAAGTTGTCTAAGGCAACTATAGAGACGCTTGCGATAATTGTTTATCATCAACCAGTGACAAGATCAGAAATTGAGTCAATCAGAGGAGTAGCTTTTGCTACAAACACTCTTGAAATTTTATTAGAATTAGATTGGGTTAGACCAGCAGGTCGTAAAGATATACCGGGTAAACCAATTCAGTATGTGACAACTGAAAAATTTTTAGATCACTTTAATATAGAAAAGTTGACTGATTTACCAACCATAGATGAACTGAGTTCTGCTGGATTGATAGATGACGCCTCCATAGACTCATCAATTTTTGGTACTAGCAAATTTTATAAAGAGCAGTCGAAAGAAAAAAAAGATAATATCTACGAAGATATTGATAGAGTGATAAAAGATACATCTAAAAAGGAAGAATAAATATATTTATTTAGTCAATTTTATCGTATATAAGTATTAATTATGGGAATAAGTTTTTGGCAAATAGCTATTGTAGTAGTTTTAGTAGTCCTTTTATTTGGAAGAGGTAAAATTTCAAGTTTAATGGGCGATGTGGCAAAAGGAATAAAAAGTTTCAAAAAAGGAATGTCATCTGAAGATAAAGATCAAGCAAACTCAGACTCCGACCAAGACTCAAATTCAAAAAATTAATAAATAATAATGCCACAAATTGGATGGTTAGAAATACTAATTATTGTGGTTGTAGCTATATTAATAATAGGGCCAAAAGATTTTCCAATAGTTTTAAAAAAAATTGGAAATTGGATTGGAACAACAAAAAGATATTTTAGTGATATACAGCAAAAAGTTGCAAAGATTGATGATGATATAGAAGAAGTTTCTATCGAAGAAAAATATTCGAAAAAAAATAAAGATAATAAAAATGAATGAAGACTCAAAAGAAGCATCTTTTGTAAGCCATCTTTCTGAATTAAGAAAAAGGTTAATTCACTCATTGATTTTTATTTCTGTAATATTTGTTTTTGGATATATATTTGCTGAAAATATATATAATTTTTTAGTAGAACCTTATGCCAAGGCTGTTAAAGGTGACGGTGTTGACAGAAGACTTATTTTTACTGCTTTACACGAAACTTTTTTAACATATTTAAAGGTTGCTTTTTTCGCTTCAATCTTCATTGGTAGTCCAATAGTAATATTGCAAATATGGAAATTCGTGGCACCCGGTTTATATAAAAATGAAAAAAAAGCATTATTACCATATTTAATTGCTACACCAATCTTGTTTTTATTGGGAGGTATGCTGATTTATTATCTTGTTATGCCCTTGGCAATAAAGTTTTTTTTATCATTTGAAACTGTAGGTCAAGCTAATACATTGCCTATTCAACTTGAAGCAAAGGTTAACGAATATTTATCGTTGATTATGAGATTAATTTTTGCATTTGGTTTAAGTTTTCAACTTCCTGTTTTGCTTAACCTTCTTGCTAGAGTAGGTGTAATCGACTCTGAATATTTAAAAATAAGAAGAAAGTATTTTATAGTAATTATATTTGCAGCAGCTGCAATATTAACACCTCCAGATCCAATAACTCAAATTGGTTTAGCAATACCTTTGTTGATACT
>CACHXE010000045.1 GCA_902583785.1 uncultured Pelagibacteraceae bacterium
CTGAAATGCTTCTGCATAATCATAGCCTGATTCTGATCCTCTCAGTTCTGCAAGAGCTTTAATTGTTTTTTTACTTCTTGGAAAAGGATGTTTGTTAAATTCAGATTTATATATTTTTGTTAGAGAAATTTTTGAATTAATATGTTTGGTTACATCAATATAGTAATTTGGTTTAAATCTCTTTTTAACCAAATTCATATTTGTTTCAGATAAGGTTTCGTACATTAAAACGTTTTTAATATATGGATGCCTAAAAACCTTCGAGATAGAATTCAATGCATGAGTTACAAAAAAATGATCTGAATGTGCATCATTAATAAACGGGCAAAAAATAGTATCTGGTTTTATTTCTTTTAAAACCGAGGATAAATTTTTAATTAATTTATCTAGATTACCTTTGTTTAAATAACCAGTATCAAAATCTAGTTTTATAGTTTTTTTTATTTTTAACATTTGCACAATTTTATTTATCTCTTTTTCTCTTTCATTTATTTTTTTTTTTGAAAAACCCTTTTTTTGTGACATTTTAGTTATTATCACCCAATTAATTGATTTACTGTTTTTGTATTTAGATAATGTAGCACCACATCCAATAATTTCGTCATCTGGGTGTGGTGATATGACTAATATTTTTTTCATAAACAGAATTAACTTTGTTTTATTACATTCATGTAATCTAACCAATTACCGGTATCTTGCCAGTCAGTATCTTTTATTGGAAAAACTCCAACTTTTCTTTTTTTTCGAAGTAAATTTTTTATAAGTTCATTCATTCCAAATGATTTTTTTGTGGGGAGGTATTTAAAAATTTTTGGTTCGCATATATATAATCCTGCGTTCGCGATTACATTTTTTTGAGGTTTTTCTTCCATGTTGTTTAATTTTCCATTTATTTTGTTAACTTCACATACACCATAGGGAACACTAAACTTTTTCAGAGCAGCAACTAAGGTCAAATCATTTTTGTTTTCTTTATGAAAATTTAATAATTGCTTAGGACTAAGTTTTAATAAACCGTCACAATTTACTACAAAAAAAGTTTCTTTGATTTTTATAATTTTTTTTAATGCTCCAGCAGATCCAAGAGGGTTGTTTTCTTTAAGGAAGCTTAAATTATACATTTTGCTCATTTCACTAAGATACGATTTCAAAACATTATTTTTATTATTTATTGAAATATAAAATTTATTAAATCCATCGGACTTAAACATATTCATAATATGTAAAATTACCGGCTTTCCCTTTACTGGTATTAAAGGCTTTGGAAGTATAGAGGTAAATGGCTGCAATCTCTTACCTTTTCCACCTGCCATTATTAAAATAATATTCTTGTTTAATTTAATTTCTTTTCTTTTTGAGTCATAAATTGTGAAAAAATCCACTGGTTTCATCTTTTTATCCAGTATAGGTAATAATATATGTTTTTTTTTTCTTAAAACACGTTCAGCGATGTTTTGATTAAATTTACTCTTCAATATATAAGCTGCTTTTCTATTATAAATTTTTTTAATACTACTTGAATAACTTTCTTTTTTTAAAATACTCTTTCTAATATCGCCATCTGTGATTGTACCTAAAAATTTTTTATTATCATTAACCACTATTAAACATCTTTCACCTGTTTTGCTTAATTTTTTTAATGCATTTATAACCGTAATTTCAGGTTTAATTATCATTTGTGATATTCTAATTTTCATTTCAAACTCTTTTTGATTAAACTTCCAGCTTTTACAAAATTTGATTTAGCAATTTTTATATTATTTACAAGTGTAGCATTGGATCCTATAAATGTATCATCGCCAATTTTAGTATGGCCGTTTATAGTAGAATTAGTTGAAATATGACAATTATCACCTACTACCACATCGTGTTCTAATAAAGCCTTTGAATTGATTATATTATTTTCACCAATTTTAGTATTACCATTAATTATGACCCCATGCATAACTATTGTACCCTCTCCAACCGAAGCTGATTTTGACACATACGAATTAGGAGATATGATA